>JAJHRF010000026.1 GCA_020832925.1 Desulfurococcaceae archaeon
TTACTTTCAATCCTACCCATTCAGGAGGGTTATGACTTGCTGTAACCATTACACCGTAGTCAAACCCTTGATCTCTTACACATATCTGTAAAGCAGGTGTTGGCAACAACTCTGCATCGTATACCTTTGATCCTCCAGCTGCTAAAGCACTGAGGATAGCTCCGTAGATCGCGGCATTGCCAAGTCTCCCATCCATACCTACTAGAACTCTAGAGCCTGGCGGAAAATACGATGATATCGCGTACGCAAGTTTCAATGCAAAATCTATAGGCTCTCTATCTACAACCCATCTAACTCCATCTGTTCCAAATAATTTGCGTTCTATACTCATAACCTTAACCACCATTCTTAACTATAGCTATTGCAAGTTATTAAGTCCTTTTATCAGACTATACAATGCTACAGCTATAGATAAGCTAAAAACTTTGTCAGAACCTTAGCATCTGGTGAGAAGATAAATGCTGAGAAATATTTGGATAGATGTTTTAACCCCTAAGCAAGCTATGCTTCTAGGTTCGCTAACTGTAAAGTTGATAAGTAGAGGATATAATACTATTTTAACAACGCGAGATTATGATTATACCCAAGCTGTTCTACATAACCTAGGTTTAAAACCCATAGTTATCGGTAGGTATGGATATACAGTTCTCGAGAAACTTATCGAGGATATAGATAGGATGAGGAAACTTGTAGAGCTATTAAGAGATTCCTTCGATATAGCTATAGCATACCCAAACCCTGTTGCTGCTAGAATTGCTTTCGGTTTATCGAAACCCTATATAGCTTTAACAGATAGTCCTCATAGCGAAGCGGCTTCTAGACTCTCAATACCATTAGCAAGCTACGTAGTTTTTTCTAGATGTATACCAGAGGCATCTATAGAGGTTTACGTCTACAAAGAAAAAACCAAGTTAGTTCAATATAACGGTGTTGACGAAGTTGAATGGTTGAAAGATGTAGAACCTGATCTTGGTTACATAAAATCACTAGAACTAGAACCCTACAGCTACGTAGTAGCTAGGCCACCTGAGGTAAAAGCTTCCTATTACCGGTACCCAGAGATTTTCAACATCTTCAAGAAATTAATCGATGCTGTTCTAGATATAGGGTTTAAGATTTTGTACTTACCTAGGTATAGAGACGATCCCTTAATTCCCAGTTTAAGTACTCGAGAAAACGTTGTTATACCGAGTAGAGATAGAGGTGTTATAGGTTATCACGTTGTGTACTATGCAGTCTCTACTATAACTGGTGGTGGTACTCTTGCAAGAGAAGCAGCTCTCTTAGGGACATATGGTATCAGTTTATACCCTGAAGAGCTTTATGTAGATAAATGTGTAAGAGATTGGGGATTGCCGTTAGCAAGGTGTAGAAGCGAAGAAGAGTGTTTAAAGATACTGTACAGTTCTTTAAGAGATCCTGAGAAATACAAATCCTATGCTAGATCAGTACTTAAATCTCTTGAAAAACCTTCTGATGCTGTTTTTAAAATTCTCGAAGAGGTTGGTGGTAATTGATGTATGTTGCAGGTGTGGATGAGGCTGGTAGAGGGCCTCTTATAGGTGATTTATTCATGGTAATGCTGGTGGTAGATGAGAAACAAGAGAAGATACTAAAAAATTTAGGTGTTAAAGACAGTAAAAAACTATCAAGAAGTAGAAGAGAAAAGTTGTTCATGTATATTGTTAGTATAGCTGAAGCTATAATCGTTGCAAGAATAACTCCTCAGGAAATTGATGAAGAGAACCTTAACTACCTCGAGCTTAAAACTCTATGCAAAATTCTAGCAAAAGGCTTTAGCATAACCAAGATCGGTAAGGTTTACATAGACGCTTTCGCAGATCCTACAAAGATTTTCCAATTCCTTAGCCGATGCGTAAAAAATATCGATATAGAGAAAATCACTGCTACCTATGGAGCAGACAACGTGTATACCGTCGTCGGAGCAGCGAGTATTGTAGCTAAAGTTCTTCGAGATAAACATATAGATATGCTGAAGCAAATATATGGCGATTTTGGTAGTGGATATCCAAGCGATAACAACACTATTGAGTGGTTAAAGAATTACTACGAGAGGTACAGAACGTTACCACCGATAGTTAGAAAATCGTGGAAAACAGTTGAAAACATGTTGAATAAGTATAGAACTCTCGATAAATACATACACAAAGATTAACATAATAATCTAATTCCCCATATATATTTTTGAACTGGGTAGGGATTACTTAGATGCTGAAGAAGGTTAAAGACGTATGCCGAGTTACCCGAAATTTATAGCAGATTCAATGCTAGGTCATGTAGTTCGATGGCTAAGACTACTAGGTTACGATGCTGTGTACTATCACGTAGTAGAGGATTGGAGATTGATTAGAATAGCTAAAGATGAAGATAGAGTGTTGCTTACAAGAGATCTAGGTCTATATAGACGTGCAAGAAAACAAGGGGTTAAAGCTTTGTTTATAGAGGATCCCGATATAGCGAAAGTCTTGGCGATGCTCTCGATAAGATTCGGTATAAGTCTCGATTTCAATAAAAACGATACAAGGTGCATAGAGTGCAACACGCTGTTGAAATATACAACATCTCTGGTAGATGTTGCTCATAAGGTTAGCAAGGAGATAGCTCTTAAATATAGAGAGTTCTGGGTATGTCCTTCATGCGGTAAAGTTTATTGGCAAGGAACCCACTGGCGTACAATCAGCGAGATACTTGAGAAAGCAAAAGCAGAAAAATTAAAAATCCTGAGTAAGATAAAACCTAAGGAGAAGAAGATTGAGTTATTGAGTGTAGGCGATGTACAGCCAAGGTAATGCTGTAGAACCTGCTGAGCTAATGTTCGAGGAAGGGGTATTCTTAGTAAAAATAGCTAGGAAAGCTATAGAGACTTACGTTACAGAGAACACTGTAATCGAACCTCCAAGTGAAACACTTGAGAAACTTAAACGTCCGGGTATGGCTTTTGTAACAATTGAGAGATATTCAAGAGGTAGAGAGCTTAGAGGTTGTATAGGGTTTCTCCAACCAGTATCCCCTCTTGTTAAAACTGTTATAAACACTGCTATAGCTGCTGCAACAGAGGATCCTCGATTCCCGCCTTTAACAAAAGAGGAGCTTGATGATATAGTTGTAGAGGTATCTATCTTATCTATTCCTAAGCTTGTGAAGAACGTGGATGAGATTATCGTAGGAAAGCACGGACTTCTTATCTATAGAGGTTGGCGTAGCGGAACACTTCTACCTCAAGTACCTATAGAGTATTGCTGGGATAGAGAAACGTTTTTAGCAGAATGCTGTTTGAAAGCAGGGCTAGATCCTGATTGCTGGCTCGATACTAGAACCAGGATCTATGTGTATGAAGCTCGCATATTCTACGAGAAAACTCCTCGTGGAGAAATAGTTGAAAGAGATCTAAACAAAGAATTCAGGGAAAGATGTGGGGATTAAATAGCTAAATCTTTGTTTTGATCTTTACTGTTAGCCAGATATCTCACGGTATTCTTAGTTTAAAGCTTCTAGCTTAATACTTCTGAATATGTTGAGTTAATAGATTGGGTGCGGTATGTGATATTATCAGATTTCGATCTTAGGAACTATATAAAAAGTGGAAGATTGTTAATAGAGCCTTTCGATGAATCTATAGTACGAGAAAATGGTTTAGACCTAAGATTAGGAAACGAAATATGCGAACTTATCGAGACTGACGATATTCTAGATCCCTATACCATGACCGAGGATAATGTGAAGAAATTCTATAGCTGTTGGAGAGCTGAAGAATTCATTATTAAACCGTACAGAAGGTACTTAATGACAACGATGGAGTACGTAAAGGTTCCACCAGAGTTGATGGCATTTGTTGAACTTAGATCTACTTTCGCTAGAATGGGTCTCTCAATACCTCCAACAATAATAGATGGTGGGTTCGAGGGTCAGATAACAATAGAGTTGCACGGATCTTCATTCCCCGTTAAGCTTAGGTATGGAACGAGATTCCTTCACGTAGTTTTCTCGAGAGTTTCAAGCCCTATCGAGAAACCTTATAGAGGTAGCTACCAAGGTCAGAAAGGGGTTAGATTACCTAGAGTACCTATAGACAGATTGTGAAACTGAGGTAGAGCATCAAGAAAAACTGTTTTATGTTGGTTATGGTTATAGATTTTCTAAGAATATCTGGAAAGCTCTTAACAGCACTCCTTTAGATGAGTTAAGTACTTCTAATGGGTTTTGACCTTCTTCAGGTCTTACTTCAAAGCTTATAGCTCCTCTATATCTAACACTGTGCAGAATCTCAAGTAGTTTAGCTACATCTTTCTCGGTATTAAGTGCTCCAGGTCTGTAGAACCCGGGATGTGTATCGAGTAATTTATCGTTTACTTTTTTCGCACAACCTATATGGACATGCCCTAGGTATTCTGGGTACGTCTTCAATATCTCTGGGCTTTCATTTAGAAGTGGGGCGTGGCTTAGATCCCACATTAGGTAAACATTCTTTACACCGTTTTCCCTAACCTTCTCAATAACTTTCACAGCTTCTGTGAAAGGCCCTAGTAATCTCTTTCTATCCCAAACAATATCGAAAGTCTCTAGATAGATATTCATGTTATACCTAAACGCTTCTGTACCTAATTCAATCAAAGTTTTTATTAGCGAATCAAAAGCTTTTATCCTATCAGGTCCCTCAATATTAGGACCTGTGCATAGCCCTACTGCTTTATAACCTCTTTCACCTGCTTTCCTCACCTCCCCAAGCAACATTTCGACAGCTTTCTTCCTCTCATCCTCATTAATAGCGCTTGGATTTACACCTCTAGTCAATACCACCGGTTGTAAACCTAAAGCGAAAACCTTTCCATACTTCGTATTTATCTCAACTATCTTCTTCCACTCTTCGTCGTTTATAATCATAACCTCTAGAAGCTCAAAGAAGGGATCCTCGATCAATATCCTCAATTTCTCAGACGCATTTTCTGACGATCTCATAAGCTCTGGGAATAGCATAAAGCTTACTATCCCTATATCCCATGGAAATTTTGCTACAATTGGCACCCCCTTCTTTACTACGTATCCGTACATCATGTATCTACACCTCTTAACAACTATGTTAAGAATAGGGGTAAACTTAAAAACTTTACCATACTGAAATCTTATTGATAAAGTGATGGTCTGTGTACCTAGGTAAACTCCCTAGACCTGCATTCGGTGTTAGGATCCCCGATATAGTTATCCCCACAGTCTTGAAATGTTTTAAGAAACTCGATATCGCAGGAACATTAATGCTTTCCTTCAATAGGGAAACAGCACCGGAGAAATACATCAGATCTCTAGATCCTAAACATTTTTACCTAGGTCATACAGGAACCTCAATTAGCGAATTAATTCAGAAGATAGGGTACTACACCTCATTGTACTCAGTCCCTATCGAAATTGAAGCTGATCACGTATCTATACTGGGAAGCGTTGAAAGAGCTCTTAAGAAAATAGCTGGCGTACTTGTTGAAGAACCTTTAACAGAATCAGAGATACAGTTCTCTTTGAATTATATAGAGGAGGAGCTTAAGGAAGTAGCTAAAAATGGCGGTGTAGACTTTGTAACAATAGATACTTGTGAATTATTCGATTATAGAGTTGATAAGTTATCAGATAAAGAAGTTCTAAATCTATACGAGTCTAACGTGGAACCTGAAGTTAGGAAAGATCTGGAGAAGATTTACTTGGGGAAAGTCTTCGAGTTTTTATCTGACGATAGAAGAGTTGCTGTAAAGCTGGACAAAGTTGATATAGCTAAGCTCTATTTAAAATACAGTAAAAGTATTGAGTACGCTATCACTATCTACGAGCTTGCAAAGAAGTATATCTCGAAGAGTTTCGGTATTGAAATAGCTTTCGATGAAACTCCCTATAAATCAGGTCTGAAGGATATCCTATTCTATACGCTAGAGCTTAAGAGAAGAGGATTAGATCCTGATTTCTTAGCACCTAACATAGGTTTCAAAAAACGTGAAGACTATGATAAAGATCTAAGAGAACTGTACGAAGATTTGAAAAATATATCAACAATATTGAATAGCTTCGGCATATACATATCTATACACTCGGGTAGCGGTCATAATCCGTATTCAGATAAAGGTTTAGGTGTTTGGAGAGTAGTTAGAGAAGCGACAAACGGCAAGGTTAAGTACAAGATGTCCGGGGTTTTCATTCAGCTACTACTCGAGGTTATGTCTAGGATGCCTCCAGGAAGTAAACCGAGGAGACTTTATGAAGAGATATACGATGCAGTGATAAACCATTTAAAACATGTTGTAGAAACGAGATCCGCTCTCTACTCTAAAGAGTTAGAAAAGTTGGTTAGAGAATACGAAGAAGGTAAACATAGATACGATCCTAGAGCTAATGTATTTCGACACTATTTCTACGTATTCCAAGCTATTAGAAATAGTGAAGGGGTTAGGATTTATAGAGAAGAATTGATAAAACTATTTAACGAAGATCGCGAATTTAGGAAAGCTTATGAAGACGAACTTTACAATCTTGTTGAAAGATTATCGCTATCCCTAGGCTATGTAGGAAACATAGTGAAGTACAGATATATCGAGATATCGTGAAATTGACCTACGCAATTATTTAAAATGGATTCAGATAAACTAAGTCACGTTCTTATACTTTTATAATCTGTAAAATTTCGCAGCATTCTCATTAAGTAAGGCTTTGGCTATATCTATAGCCATACTTTTATCGATATAATCGAGGTACACCATCTCTGCTAATGTATAGGCAAGCTCTTTTTTAGCTAGAGAAGCTTTTCCGTAAACCCATTCGACAACATATGCATCGCTGAAGAACCCACCTACTTTGTTGTAAGGTAGCATCTGAAGACGTAGCTTAATATAGCTTCTAATTATCTCTGGGTACATCGAGTACCACCAGTAACCACTTAGAGATACGTTTTGGTAGTTCTTGGCTATGACAGTAATTTGATGTGATAATGTTGAATCTGCTATCATTACGTCAAACTTTATATCGGGATACATAGCAAATATATTCACTATGTCGAGAATTTGTTGCGGATTATACATGGTTATCGCGTAATCTGGTGGAGCCGCCATAGGTACAGGGCGTTTAACACCTAGCATAAACTGAACTACTTTACCGTAATGGCTGCAAAGCTGTAGTAATTTATGGAATACAAATGATGCAACAGCAAACCTCTGATTATCTATTAGGTATCCACGTTTCTTCAAATCCTTAATGTATTGAGTAACTTCATTTATATAAGGTATACTAAATACTTCGTCAGGTTGTATAGGGATGGTTATAGCAACTATATCATTGACAAACTTCTTGAACAGAGACTCAACAGCATTTTCAAGGCTATGAACATCGTTTATATCAATACCGGATACCTGCTCAATTTTAGCTAAGTTATCTTTGTTTATACCTTGTACAATATGTTCAACTCTAAGAGCTCCTGTAAACACCTCTTTATCGTATTGTAGTAGAGGTTCTAGAGGATTTATTGTGAGAAACGATTTCTTAACTCTACACACATTCTTCAAGATATCGTAAGCCCATCTATTATCCCTAGGCTTACTCTCTATAGCTTCTACGACATCTCTCCAGTTATGCTCATCGATGACGTCTACATCTACATCGTATATCCTTTTAAGTATCTGTCTTAAACACCAAAATGTAGAAGTATTTCTAACATATTTAAAATATGGAAGAGCTTTCAGAAGCCTCTCCTTCTGCGAAGCTTTTTCGAAATCTTCCCTACTCATACCTGCAGAAGCCAATTCTGTAACTATGTAATGGTAAAACAGTATATCTTCATAAGATCTCGCAGCTAGATGCAACGGATTTAAATGTTGATGTATATCTACAACCTCTATATTCATAAACTCGTTGTAAAGTTCATCGAGGATATCTTTAAAACCTGTCATAAAGACCACCCCACTTCACATTCTACGGATAGTGATCAAGCCAGATATAAAAAGCTTTATTTATACACCACAATTTTGAATTTCTTTAACTATTATGTAAAGTAAACCTTATAATCCCAGTCCAAGGATGGCACAGAATTATGAGGGTTTCAGGATGGCATCTATTATAACCAAGGAATACACGATAAACCTGATTAAACAAAGCTCTGTAGAACCTCTAACACTACCAGTACCACCATCAGTTGATCACGCTGATCATATGCTAAGAACAGCTTTAATGGGTCATACTAAGCTAGCTGCTGATCATATACTTCACCTCCAGATGAAAGGTACGTTATTAGAGACTCTCGGAGCTTTTATAAGAAGAGCTGGGATCATTATTAGAAGTGAGAACTTAGCTAAAGCTGATCAAAACACATTGAATATGTGGATCGTGAGAAGAGCTAGGATATACGATACAGTTCTGGAACTCATCATGAATCTTGTTGGTGCTGAGAGTAGATGGGCGAAATTCGATGAATCTACAGTGAATGCCGCATTGAATATATTGGTGAACGCTCTCGAGGAATGGGAAAATATTGAGAGAAATGAGTTGGGGTCTCCAGTAGTTCTTCTAGCAGTTATCGAGTACAATGTGCAGCAGATGCTTAAGGTAAACAAAGGTGTAAGCCTAGTTGCGGAGATGGCTAAAGAGCTTATCAATAGTATAGATCCGAATAATATCGCTAAGAGTTACTTCAAAGCTGTTAAGAAGATTTTCAGCGAAAACTTCTATAGAAAAGCCTACGAGAAAGGATTATGTAAATTTGGAAACGACTATGCACTAGGTTTGAGATGGCTTAGACATTTAGGGTTTGTACAAGTATCAACAAACCCAGTTCTAGCTGCAAGAGCTTACGATGACGATCCTGATCTATGGAATAAATTTGCTGAATATACGAAGAATGTACTTGCTAAAAAGTATCCAGAATGGTTTAAAGATCCTGATAAGTATGCAGACGATATAGCTATGGAGGCAACAAGATTCGCTTTAATGGATAACTTCTACGTATTCAGAGTACCATTCATACTATCTAACTATCACGACGGTCTTGTAAGTTACCAACTCAATCCGTTAATAGCTCACGATGTTGAGAAAAGCGTTGAAGCTGCTAAAACTTTTGCATCACGTTTAGAAGAAGACCTCAAGGTATACGATGAGTATCTGTGGTGGGGATACAGTGTACCAGAGAAAGGAAGACCTAACGTAGTTATAAAGGTTGCTGCTGCATACCCTGCTTCTATAGAAATTGCTGAGAAAATCAACGAGATGGGTATAGGCCAAAACATAACTGTAAGCTTTACCTTAGCGCAAGAGGTTCTCGTTGCCTACGGCGTTATGAAGGGTATGGCTAAGGCTATAAGGAAAGGTATTATGCCTACACAGACATACGATACTAATATGGGTGGTAGGTTAGAGGATCACCTTAGAGAAGAGATAGCTGCAGAACTCCTGCTCAAAGGGTTGGAGAAAGTTGAAGCTGGGAAGAGGTTATCGATTCTTGAGAAGCTAGCCAAGGGATTGAAGGTCGATGAAGCTACTTGGAGTAAGTTGAAGAGTTCAGACCCTAAAGAGGTTGCAAAGTACCTCTGTAGTCATAGAGTTCTAGGTAGAGACCTCCTAAGGGAACCATACATAGAGGCCTTAGCTGAAACAGGTGCTTACGGTACTAAAGAAGATGTATTGAAGATGTTGAAACCTTTGGAGACTGCGTTAAAGTTGTCAGGTACGTATGTTGCTCAGCGTGTTTACGAAATACTGTTCTCGCCATGGAATAGAGAGAAGTGGATAGAGCATTTAATGAAGGAGTTCGGCATATCGAGAACTCAAGCAGAGATAGTATTAGATAGAATTGACTTGTTACCCGCATCGAAGAGAAAACCTATAGATACACTATACACATTTTCAAGCAAAAACATGACCAATACAGAGTTCCCCGATCACCAGCTAAGAGTTGTTAAAGAGGTTTCGGAGAAGAATATAAAGTTAGACGATCTAGCAGAATCTATATACCAAGAACTTCCAAGAGAATACCTAGACATACTCATGAAGTACGAAGACTTCGTGAAAGCTTACGAAGCATCACCAGAGGTTGTGGAGCTATTAAGAAAGGTTGGTATAAACAAAGATTACGGATCTAGAGGTGTAAGCCCTAAGGATTGGCCTAGCTACGGACCCTGCGCAAAAACTATGGATGAGTTCACCAAGGGATACCTAGCATTCAGAGATAAGGTAGTTAAATTCATCAAATCTCTAACTCCAACACAGTAATGAAACACAACACCTTTTTATCCCTTTCACAGATCCTTATCCGAACCCGGTGGTGCAGCTTATGATTAAACCTAAGCTGTTCATAACCAGACAAACATTTGAGGATGTTATAGAGAAGCTTAAGAAATACTACGAAGTAGAGGTTTGGGATAGATACCAACCACCGCCATACGAAGTACTTCTAGAAAAAGCTCGTGAAGTAGATGCGCTATACACACTCCTTACAGATAAAATCGATTGTAACTTACTTCAGCAGGCGAAGAATCTTAGAATAGTTGCTCAGATGGCTGTAGGATACGATAACATAGATGTAGCTTGTGCAACAAGACTCGGAATATATGTTACGAATACCCCTGGTGTTTTAACTGAAGCTACAGCTGAACTGACATGGGCTTTGATAATGGCTGTAGCGAGGAGAATAGTTGAAGCTGATCACTTCGTTAGATGGGGTGAATGGGAGAGACTAAGAACAGCTTGGCATCCATTGATGATGTTAGGTGTAGAACTTAAGGGTAAAGTGCTAGGTGTCATAGGTGCTGGTAGGATAGGATCCAGAGTTGCTGAGATAGGTGCGAAAGGCTTCGGTATGAAGGTTATATATTACGATATTAATAGAGTTGAATGGCTTGAGAAGGAGATAGGGGCTGAGTATAGAGATCTAGATCAACTACTTCAAGAAGCAGATATAGTTACGATACATGTACCGTTAACACCTGAGACATACCATATGATAAACGAGGAGAGGTTGAAGAAGATGAAGAGGACAGCGATACTGATCAATACAGCTAGAGGTGCTGTTGTAGATACAGAAGCTCTTGTAAAAGCTCTGAAAGAAGGGTGGATTGCTGGAGCAGGTCTAGATGTTTTTGAACAAGAACCTCTACCCGCTAATCACCCATTGACAGCGTTTAAGAACGTTGTCCTAGTACCACATATAGGCTCAGCAACATATGAAACAAGGCATGCAATGGCTGAGTTAACAGCTGAGAACTTGATAGCTTTTTACGAAGGTAAAGTTCCTCCAACACTTGTGAATAAAGAAGTTACTAATATAAGACCTCCAGGTTTTAGGAAAAGCTAGTAGTAAGGACCTAGAAGCCATTCATTACCTATGAAAACTTTTTCAATTTCATAACTTCTAAATATCTCATAAGCTTTCACAGCATGATTAATACTTGTCGGTGGTAGATCTCTTAATAAATGATCTGGATGAAATGCTAGAAGAACTACAGGTGTAGATTTATCGATAACGGATATGTATTTAGCCATACACTCCAACTCTTGTTCATCTACATAACCTGGGACGAGAAGTACACTGACAACGAGAAGCGGTATCTCAGGTCTTTCCCTAGCCATCTCCGATACAAGTTTGATGTTTTGCTTAACTCTTTCAACAGCTTTCCAACCATTTACACCTGTTAACGCTTGGTATACTTGAGGTGAACATGCTTTCCAATCTATTTTAACTATACCGCCACTCTCAAGACTTAGCCTAGCCATCTCCTTCATAACCCCAGGGTTCTCCAGCCCGTTTGTTTCCCAACAAATCCTTTTAACAATGTTATGTTCTTTAGCGTATGTAAGGATTTTTCTAGAGACTTCTAGACTGTACACAGTATGTGGTCCTGGATCTCCACCAAAGAAGCATATACATGTAACTCTATCATTTTTCACAGCTTCTTCGACAAGCTTTTCATCAGATTTCAGATATCTTCTCCTAAGCTTAGGTGATACAGCTATATCTTTATGATGCCAATTCTGGCAAAAGATGCAGTCTAGATTACATCCAGCGAAAAATACCGCTAAGTTGTAGTATCCATATTCAGCATGTGTAGATACACTAAACCTAGGGTACCCTACCCCTGTAGCCGCTGGGCATACAGGTGTAGCTACACAATTCGTTGGCAGAGGGTCTAGGTATGAGTGTAGAACTCCGTAACCATGACCTTCCACAAATCTTAAAGAACCTTCGACGTTTCGCCAAAGACCGCAGAAACCTATGCTATTTTCAGGAATAGAACATTCATTCACACATAAGGTACATCTAACACCTTTAGGATCTCTTGGAGGTTCAATAGGGAGACCTATAGCTAATCTATATTTTCTATGAATTTCAAGAGCTATCCCAAGAGCCTCTTCTTTCTCCCTCAAACACTTAACACATACACCTACAACATTGCTAACAGTTTTACCCGATGCTCCACATAATCTACAGGTACCCACCTTAAACCCCGAGAATTTGTGATAGATACAAAGCTTATGAATTAAAGATATGTGTAGTTCTGGTACCATTGATCAGAGCAATTCGTTTCTATCACCATTCAGTAACGGTGGAGGTTCATCATATACTTTAGTGTTATTACACTGAACTACAGGGTTGCAACTACTGGTAAAGCTATTAGTAGGTAATGCAGGTATAAAACTTTATTTTTAAGATGAATATCGACTACATCTATACGTAATTCTTTTCCTAGTTTGATTACCTCTACCCATAGATTTCTACAATCTCTTCTATCGATGTCCAGTACTCCTTCAAATCTTTAACCTCTAGATCTCCTCTATACTCTAGATATTTAATAGCTTTTGCAAGTTCATAAGCTAGTTTGTGATTTAGTACCAGCGGTATTGTCATATCTGCTGCCGATCTCCTTATAGCGTAGTCTTTTTCAGGTCTGTATCCTGTAGTCATGACTAACCCTATGAATCTACTTGTAATCTCTTTCTCAATCCGTGCTATGTTAATAACTTCAGCGTTCCTAATATCCATAGATTCAACTGTTACAATATTGTAGCCTAGGCTAGCCATGATCTTCGCTGTCTCGCTTAGTATATCTCTATATTCTAGATGAGGTGTGTATATCAAGATCTTCTCATCTTTGCTCGGTACCCTATTACCGTGAACACTTAACCAACTCGTTACGAGAGCTTCTTCATATATCTTCGAGATAGTCGCTACCTCACCAACACTCCTCATCTCAGGTCCTAGAAATGGGTATGCTCCTCTAAGTCTTGACCAGGAGAATTGCGGAGATTTAACCCCATACCATTTAGGTACCAAGAGGTTGAGCATGCCATTCTCAACAACGTTTCTAAGCTTACCTTCTAGAGCTACTTCTGCAGCTGCTTTCATAAGGTTGTAACCTGTTACTTTGCTTGTGAAAGGCATAGATCTACTAGCCCTGAGGTTAAGCTCTATAACATATACATCTCCATTCTTATACAGCATCTGAATATTGAAAGGACCTTTTATATCTAGAGCTGAACTTATCGCTAGGACTATCTTCGAGGCTTCAGCTATAGCTTCCCTCGGTAAGTACTTAGGCGGTAACACCATTGTCGCATCTCCACTATGAACACCTGCAGGCTCTATATGCTCATTGAAAGCCCCTACAACTGTATCCCTATCCCCTACACCATCGAACTCGAACTCTATAGCATTATCTATGAATTTCGAGACTACAACAGGGTATTTCGGGGATATCTTAGCAGCTCTCGATATTATCTGTAAAAGCTCTTCTGTATTCCTAGCTATAGCCATAGCTGTCCCGCTTAATACATAGCTTGGTCTAACAAGAACCGGGAACCCAACCTCTTCAACAAACTTAAGAACCTCCTTAATATTCGTTGCAGCTATCCATTTCGGTTGCTTAATACCTAGCTTATCTAGTAGTTCACTAAATAAAGCTCTATTCTCAGCTATATGAACACTCCTACCAGAAGTTCCAAGTAGAATAACCCCTCTCTTCTCTAGCTCCCAAGCGATATTGTTAGCTATCTGACCTCCTAGAAAAGCTACAACACCTCTAGGCTTCTCTAGCTCGTATATATCTAGAACTCTCTCAACAGAGATCTCCTCGAAATAGAGTTTCTCATTCAAATCCCAGTCTGTTGAAACTGTTTCAGGATTATAGTTAACAACTATAACTTCGTATCCTCTAGCTCTAGCTTCATCAGAAAAAGCTACAACACTCCAATCAAATTCTACACTAACTCCTATCCTGAAACCTCCTGCACCAAGAACTATAATCTTAGGCTTACTACTACTGAAATCTACGTCGTGTTCCCATCCATTGTACGTTAGGTATAGGTAATTCGTTTTAGCAGGCCATTCAGCTGCTAAAGTGTCTATCTGTTTAACTACAGGTTTTATTCCATGTTTAACTCTGTAAGCTTTCACATCATCAAGTGATACCTTCAATGCTTTAGCTATCTGTTCATCGCTGAACCCTTTCCTCTTCATTTCAGCTATAATCTTCGGAAACTCCGGATCGTCAAATCTTCTTTTCTTAAGATCTTCGTACACATCTACTAGCTCCTTAATCTGTTTAAGGAAGTACTTATCGATACCAGTCAATTCGTAGATAGTATCGATATCCACACCATATTTAAATGCTTTAGCTACCCATATCGGCCAGTAAGGTTCTCTATTCTTAATCTTCTGAATAACGTACTCAGGAGAAACAGAGTCATCTTCATAGAGAGCTCCACCGACAACCCCTGGCTCACCTATGTCTAGCATCCTAATCGCTTTCTGTAGTGCTTCTTGAAAAGATCTCCCTATAGCCATTACCTCCCCAACACTCTTCATCTCTGTCCCTATGGATTTAACAACATACTCAAATTTATCTAGATCCCATCTAGGGATCTTTATCACAACGTAGTCTAGGCTTGGCTCAAAACATGCCGATGTTATGCCCGTTACCTTGTTTATAACCTCGTATAGTCTATAGCCGAGAGCGAGCTTAGCCGCTATATATGCCAATGGGTATCCTGTAGCTTTACTTGCCAACGCACTACTCCTTGACATCCTAGGGTTGGTCTCTATAACGTACATCTCGTCGCTATTTCTAGGATTTATAGCTACCTGCACATTACCTTCACCTACGAGCATTATAGCCCTCTCCGTCTCTATAGATAGCCTTCTCGCTAACTGGTATTCGTAATCTGTAAGCGTTTGACAAGGAGCTATAACCACGGACTCGCCTGTGTGAACACCCATTGGGTCGAGGTTCTCCATACACGCTACAGCCGCTACATTATCGTAAGCATCTCTAACAACTTCGAATTCTATCTCTTTCCAGTGATGCAAGTATCTCTCTATAAGTACCTCTCCTATCTCCGACTGGGCGAAAGCCGCTAAAATCCTCTTCTTAAGCTCTTGCTTATTCCATGCAACAAAACTCCCAGCTCCACCAAGATTAAAACTTACCCTTACCATAACGGGGTAGCCTATTTCATCAGCTACCTGAAGCGCTTCATCAACGTCTCTAGCCGCTTTGCTCGGCGGGATAGGGAGACCGTATTCTCTAGCTGTTCTCTGGAATAATTCTCTGGACAGAGCCCTCCTTACACCTTCTATAGGTGTACCGAGAATTCTGACACCGTACTTCTCTAGTATGCCTAGGTCGTGAAGTCTAACACCTAAGCTTAAAGCTGTTTGACCTCCGAACCCTATCATTATACCATCTGGTCTCTCCCTCTCTATAACTTTAGCAACAAACTCTACCTTCAGGGGTACCAGGTAGACTTTATCAGCGAACTTGTAGCTTGTCTGGATAGTAGCTATATTTGGGTTAACAAGTACGGTCTCTATACCTTCCTCTTT
Source organism: Desulfurococcaceae archaeon (assembly GCA_020832925.1). Taxonomy (GTDB): domain Archaea; phylum Thermoproteota; class Thermoprotei_A; order Sulfolobales; family Ignisphaeraceae; genus Ignisphaera. The sequence continues at coordinate 15,854 of JAJHRF010000026.1, forward strand.
CAACGCTTTCAAAGCTTGGTTACCGCTATAATCGAATTCTGCTGCTTCTGCAATCTTTATAGCACCAGACCCTACCATCAAAACCTTCTTAACCGTTTCCATGGTTCAACACCATCTTCTTAAAGACCTCAAATACCCACGCTGTATCGTAAGGACCTGGACCTCCTTCTGGATGGAATTGAACAGCCATTACAGGGAATTTCGAGTGTATAAAACCTTCAACAGACTTATCGTCTATGTTTCTAAACCAGAGTATTAGATCTGAATCCCCAAGACTTTCTTCATCGACAGCGAAACCATGGTTCTGAGTAGTTATATAACTTCTCTTAGTTAAGACGTCAACAACACCTTTATTCGGACCTCTATGTCCGTATTTAAGCTTGTAAACCTTAGCTCCAAGCGAAAGAGCTATTAGTTGGTTGCCTAGACATATACCGAGTACAGGTTTACCTGAGTAAACGATATCTCTAACAGTCTCTATTACATCTTTCAGTATAGCAGGGTTTCCAGGACCATTACTAATGATAACACCATCAGCTTCATCAAGAATTTCGCTAGGCTTTGACCAGCAAGGAAACCTAATAACTTTGAAACCTAGCTTCAGTAACCATCTCAGTATACCGTATTTAATACCGCAGTCTAGGATAGCTATAGTTGCAACAGGTTTTGATCCTGGTTCATGTAAGATTGTACTCTTCGGCGATACTGCATACGCAAAGTTTATACTCTCATATCTTTCAGCTGTTCTCAGCTTCTTCTCTAGCTCTCCCCAATCAACATCTTCGTTCTCTGGGAAAATCGATAGTATACCCATCATTACCCCTTTCTCTCTAAGCTTCTTAACTATAGCCCTCGTATCCACTCTATACATTCCCGGGATCTTCGATTCCTTGAGCCACTCTGATAAACTTGATATGCTTAGATAGTGATTTGGCTGAGGTAGCTCTGATACAATAAACCCTTCAACATGGATTCTATCCGATTCATAGTTCTTAGGCACCCCTAGTATACTGTGATCTCTAGATGGAACACCATAGCATCCAACCATTGTGTGGGTCCAGACAAGTATTTGACCTGCATAACTAGGATCTGTAAGAGCTTCTGTATAACCAACCATACTTGTCGTGAAAACAACCTCTCCTATCCTAGTGTCTGGGAAACCAAAACCGCATCCCTCTACAGCTGTACCATCTTCAAGTAGTAGTCTTGCTCTAAGCTTTGTCTCTCTACATACTAGCTTTGCCAACGATCGGTATTGCAAAGACCCTCACCTATACTTGTATAGCATCTTTTATAAGCATTTCGCTACAACTCCTTAGATACACTAAAACCTGTTCAACCTCGTTCTCATCAATACTCAGCCTATTCAGGTACTGTTCTATAACGTTATCGAGCATTTTTTCGAAAGGTCTTAATCTATAAATAGAGCTGAAAACCGTTTCATCGAGTCTGTATTTAGCTAGGAAGTTTTTCAATGACTCTACATCTCCAGAGAGATATTGTTGAAGTACTTTAGCTAGCTCAACATAGAGTTCTCGCAAAGGTTTCTTTGTTGAGATAGCTATGTACTCTATTAAATCGCTACTCCAACAAGGTTTTCCATCTAGATACTTCTTTATACCTTCGTCGACAAGTTTCAGATTTGCTAAAAAGTTTTCTACAACATCTAGAGTTTCCTCTACATCTCTCAGAATTTCAAAAGATACCATGTTAAGTTCTTGGAAATCTAGGTTGTAGCCATAGGGAAGGGATTTATATATAGCTATAGATCCAGTGAAAAACCCTAGAACTTTAGATACCTTGGCCCTGGCTATTTCCAGCGTTACCAAGTTCCTCTTGTGAGGCATTATGCTGCTCGTCGATATGTGTTGTCTAGGTATCTCCAAGCCTTGCGGAAAAGCGTTTGTAAACAACATTACGTCCTCAACAAACCTCCCGATTTCCGACATCAATAAAGTAAGTATTGATAATATGTATAAGAGGAAGAGCCTAGAACCTGTCAAGTAGTATGGAGGTAGTAAGTCTGTTCTTAAACAAAGATCTTCGGAAACTAGGTCTAGATCCATAGACACCATAGCTCCAGCTGAAGCCCCAGATCCAAGAGGGTTCTGACCTAGAAAACCGAGAGATAGCTTCAGCATCTGGAAGATATCTGCTAAAGCTTGTTCGTAAGTTAAGAAGTATAGCGATGCCGAACCGCATTGAGCTAGTTGAGCATGTGTATAAAACGGAAATAATGTATTCCTGTATTCTACAGCTTTCTTAATCAACGTTCTTCTCAACTGGATTATCTTTCTAAGTATTGATAGAACTCTATCTCTTAAGTACAACCTTAAAACTGTAGCTATATGATCGTTTCTACTCCTACCTACAGCTATACTCCCAGCGCTAGGCCCCACCACATCGTAGAGGTATATTTCTACTGCTTCAAAAATATCTTCGAATACCTTCTTCTTCTCCTTCGCCCATTGGTATAGTTTCTCTCCATCACTTTCCATAATATCCAAGAGCTCTTTTACGATAGGCTTTGCTACATCCCTCTCTAGAATACCCTTCTTTAATAGATTAATCACGTGGATAAGCATAACCTTGGCTACATGCTTAGCTATCAGTTTATCGAATTCAAAACTTGATGTATATCTATCTATAGGCTCTGCAATTTCCCCTCCAACCAATACCTTATATCTATCCATACTCATTGATTCCCCTTACTAATAACGCTGTTAAAGCATAGAACCCGTGTATATTTATGAAGCCCCTGGCTTCCTCATCCGAAGGATACCACCCAATGTTGTAATCTATCATCTCCTTCCTATATAAGGAGTACGCACTCCTCCTACCAACGATACTCAAAGACCCTTTATATACCTTTACCCTGACTTCCCCTGATACGTAGTTATTCATAGAGTCTATTATTTTCTCTAAATGGATCCTTGTCGGGTCTATCCACAGCCCTTGATAAACAAGGTCTGCCCACATCTGATCAACCAGGTACTTTAGCCTAAGTTCTCTAGGTGTTAAAACCATTCTCTCTAAATCAGCGTGAGCTTCTATTAGTGTAAGTGCTGCAGGTGCTTCATACACCTCCCTACTCTTCAAACCTATAACTCTACTCTCTATAAGATCCACCCGCCCAAATCCATGCATACCCACAAACTTGTTTAACATCTTAACCATCTCGACAGGATCCATCTTCACACCATCAATTTTTATAGGTACACCTTTATCGAATTCGATTGTTAGGTAGAGTGGTTCGTTAGGGGTCTTCTCAGGGGGTGCTGTCCACTCAAATACTTCCTCCGGTGGTTCTGCGAAGGGATCGTCCAATTCTCCTCCTTCTATACTTCTAGACCACAGATTCTCGTCAATACTGTATTTATTATGCTGTTTAGGAACTTCGTAACCGTTCTCAGCTAGAATCTTGATACTATCCATTCTAGTAAGCTTTAGTTCTCTAACAGGCGCTATTATCTTGATGCCAGGTTTTAGATACGCTTTCAACGTTAAATCAAATCTAACCTGGTCATTACCTTTACCTGTGCATCCATGAGCTACAGCATCTGCTCCTTCTTCTAGAGCTATTTCTGCTACCTTCTTAGCTATTAAAGGTCTTGCTAATGCTGTACCTAGAGGGTACTTACCTTCGTATAGCGCATTCGCTTTAATTGCTTTGAATACGTAGTTCTCAACAAACTCCTTTTTAGCATCTATTGTATAGTGTTTACTTGCACCCAAAAGGTAAGCTCTCTCTTCAACACCTTTCAGCTCCTCTTCCTGCCCAACATCAACTGTTACCGTGATGACATCCGCGTTGTATTTCTTCCTAAGTAGTACAAGTATAGCTGATGTATCTAAACCTCCTGAATAAGCTAATACAACCTTCATGTTTTCACGCTATATCATTAAGATAAGACTACGTGATAACAGATATTTCTATTTAGCGAAATAGTTATAACGTTCTATATCGATTAATTGTTCTGGGCAGAACCATGAGCTCGATTTCGCAAATAGTCAGAGAGGTTGTAACCTCAGATCCTTGTACTCTCCAGTGTATATTAAACGATATAGTGAACTATTCAAAACTTTCACGAAGGGTAGCCCCGCTAGTTAGCGAGCTTGTGGGACGGGATGTACCTGTAGACACTATTAAGATGGCTTTGATTAGGTTCGCAGATAAAGCTGTTAAGGAGTTCAGCTTTCTGAAAAGAGATGTTGTAGATATACTTGCTAGATCATCTATAGAGATTAGGACAGGTATATCTATACTGACTCTGAGGAACACCGGATTCGTAAAAATAGCCCCCTTGATACCTTCATTGACACAGAAAGCAAGGTTTATAGCAATAATGCAGAGTCTTCTTGTAACAACACTTGTTCTAGATAATGAAACAGCTGAAGAAGTTGTTCTGAAGCTTGGAAAAGATGATGTAGTTCAGCTACAGAAAGACTATGCTGCAATAGTTATAGTGAGCCCTATTGAGATCATGTATACACCTGGAGTTGTTGCTTACATAACCAACGTCCTTGCCTTAAATAACGTGAACATCGTACACATAGAGTCATGCTACACAGACACCATAATCGTGGTATCTAAAGAGGAGCTCTTAAAAGCATTCCAAGTATTATCAAAACATATAGATGCAGCAAAGAAGTTGATGCAATCGTATGTACAGAAATAACTACGTTAACTCTACTTCAGCAACTTAAGCAATGGTTATACATATCTAGGCATAGATACTGTGCACAGAGTAGTTTCAATTACCTCTGGGTATATATTCACAGACGTGAGTAAGCTATAGATTTGATACGGTAGTACAGATGCCTGTTCATGAATCCGCAGACTTAGAATTACTGCCAAAGCTTATAGCTCAAGGATTTCGAGAGAAAGGTATAGAAAAACTTACACCACCACAACAAGAAGCTCTAGCTAAAGGTCTGCTTAATGGTGAGAATATAGTTGTTGTAGCTCCAACTGCAAGTGGTAAAACGCTTATCGGGGAGATAGCGTTGGTGAACGCTTTCTTAAAGAATAGAAAAGGTGTATATACAACACCTCTGAAAGCGCTTGCGTATGAGAAATACGAAGAGTTCAAATTCTGGGAGAGGTACGGGATCAAAATTGGGATTTCTGTAGGAGACTACGTTGTTACGCAGGAAGAGATAGAGAATCTAGGGTCGTTCGACATCATCATCACAACCTACGAGAGACTCGACTCGATAATGAGGAAGAAGCCTGATTGGTTGAAGAGAGTAGGGGTGATAGTTATAGATGAACTGCATATGCTTGGCGATGAGAGTAGAGGCCACATCGTGGAGATGATAGCTATCAGATCGAAACTCCTAGGTATACAGATAGTAGGGTTATCTGCAACTATTGGTAATGCGGAAGAGATAGCATCGTGGCTAAACGCTAAACTAGTCAAATCTGATTGGAGACCTGTTAAACTATACGAAGTCCCTGTGTATAGAGCTAGAAATAGGTGGGTAATGGTGTTCCCTAAAGAGCTCCCCCTAGAAGGGGGTTCGACTATAGTCGAGGTTGAGGATTTAACAAAGTACTGGATTCTTAAAGCTATTAGAGAAGGTTTTAATGTTTTAGAATTCAAGTACTCTAGAAAGGCTGTTGAAGAGCTTGCCTATATTTACGCCCCAATAGTATGTGAAAACCTTCCTCAAGAATTGAAGGAAGAGCTTAACTCTATTGCTAAGGGATTGAAAGAGGAGCTCCACGATTTCGAATACGAAAAGCTGTACCCGTTGATAAAATGCGGTACGTCGTATCATCATGCAGGTCTCTCTCTTAACGCAAGACGTTTTATAGAGCAGGCATTCCGTGAACGCTTAATAAAGTACCTTGCAGCTACCCCAACCCTAGCTATGGGGGTAAACTTACCTGCAAGAGTAGTTATAGTCAATACGAAGTACTTCAGCGGTAGATCGACTAAGAGGATTAGTATTCTAGAGTATAAACAGCTCTCAGGAAGAGCAGGAAGACCTAGGTACGATCCTTATGGCATAGTTGCTGTAGCTAAAGATGCTGACAAGCTTTCAGAAGCTAAGCACTATATAGAGGGGGTGCCGGAGAGTATAGAGTCTAAACTACTCGACGAAAAAGCTCTTAGAAAACATGTACTATCCATCATAGCGTCAGGAGAAGCTATAACGTTGAACGATATACTGAAGTTTTTCAGAGAATCTTTCAGTGCATCGAAAGTCCCTCATTACATTCTGGAGGACAGAATTCGAAGAACAGTACTACTGCTTGAAGAGTTATCGATGATAAAATCCGATAAAGATGCTCATCAAGTCAACATTGCTAAGTATAGACCAACAAAACTAGGTATAGCAACATCGTGGTTATATGTAGACCCTATAACGAGCTTCGCAATAATAGCGGGTCTTGCCGATAAGGATAGCGTTCCCGATCTTTATTACCTATCACTCATAGGTATAACCCCTGATTTTGCTGATATTCATCTAAATAAAGCTGTATACGATTGGTACGAAAACTATGTGCTCGATCTTGAACTCAATGGCGAAGTTCCTCCGCAAAGTCTCGAACACCGCTTACGGGATCCAGATGTAGATTGGCTTAGAGGATGCTTAGTAGGCTTGATATTGCATGCATGGATCGAGGAGGTTCCGGAAAGAACTATAGTTGAGAGATACGGTGTAGAGCTCGGAGATCTGGCTGTGATAAAGGATACAGCTGAATGGCTTCTCTTCGCTGCTTATACTATAGCTAAGACTGTAGGTTTTGATAGCCATAGCAAGAGACTGCGTATCCTACTTGAAAGAGTTAGACACGGAGTTAAAGAAGATGCTCTAGATCTTGTTCAACTTAGATATGTTGGAAGAGTTAGAGCCAGAATACTTATTCAACACGGTATAAAGAGTATAAAGGATATTGTCGAGAAGCAAAGCCTCGTTATAAGCATACTCGGCGAAGGATGGGGTAGGAAGATAGTAGAAGAAGCCAAAAAGATGTTAAACAAATGAAGTCGGTACGATTCCTCAAGTTTTACGTCTAATCTTCTTAGGCAAAGCTTTCTTCTCTAAATCTACGAACTCTAGACCTAAGCTTTCCTCTTCTCCAACATTCTTAATATACTCGGGCTCCTCCCCTAGATCGATAAGCTTCTTTTCTACTACGAATCTCAGCAGAAGCTCATAATCTATATCAGCAAGGGATATAGGGTCGGGTACATAACCTTTCACTTTCTTTACCCAGGACACGAACTCCTCAACCATCCCATTCCTCGTGATTATATCTATCAACTCTTCTCTCGAAATATACTCCAAGAGCAACACCGTAACTAATGCAGAAGGTAACACATTTATAAGGTATCTATATCCATAACTAATTTCTATAGGTATACAATCCTCGATAGAGGTTTTATACATAATTTATGGAGAAGCAAACCCCGTGATAATGTCTATAGATGCCGTGGCTCTGCTCGAAAATATTTAAAAACTTTGTGTTCTAAGCATCCTTAAGTAGCCAAGTGTATGATGTAGTGAACCCGGGACTGAAACATGATGACTGGTGTAAACGCTGAGTATTTTTCTCGAAAACAAATTACCTAGACGAATTCTGAAGATAACGAGAATTGCCCTCTTCTACGTATTCTATGACGATAAGGTTAAAATTCTGCGAAAGTAGTAGTGTTTTAAATACGGTGCTTAGGGAGTAGTTGATATGAAGTGCTTGAAAACCTTCTCCTATATCTTGATATTCTTAACCATAGTAACATCAATGCTAACGTACTCTGTACAGCTAGGGTCTGTGGTTGGAAGTAAACAAGAGGCTATTCTAATTGATTTCAGTATCAACGTTGATGGTGGTGCTCTACATCTTTGGAATAGAGCTCTAAAACATGGAGAAAATTACGTTTTTATACTAAGGATAAATAGTTATGGTGGATATCTAAGTGTTGCAGATAGAATTGTCTCTGATATTGTTGAAAATAATCTTGAGTGCTATACATGGATACCTCCAGGAGGTTATGCTGTCTCTGCCGCTGCTATGATTTCCCTCGCTTGCAAACGTATATTCATGGGGTCCGGATCTGTTATAGGTGATGCAATACCTTCTCCACCCGATCCTAAAACTGTTGAATACGTTGCCTCTAGGTTTAAAGCCCTAGCCGAGAGAATGTTTGGAAGAAACGAGAATCTTACTAAGGTAGCGGAGTTGATGGTGAGAGAAGGCAAGACTTTGACCTCGGAAGAGGCTGTGAGTATAGGGTTTGCCTCCAAAGCCGAGACCCTTAACGATCTAGAGAACATGCTAAACATATCTATCACCAAGACGCTGACCCCAGATATTTGGGACAGATTTGTATCCCTAATATCCCTACCCCTTATATCAGAGATACTCCTAACAGCTGGGATACTCCTAATAATTGTCGAGGTACTTACAACAGGTTTCCAGGGATACGCGATTGCAGGTATACTACTTATAGCATTAGCACTTTACGGAATGAACATAATATCGCCAAATATATTCGCCCTAATCTTAATGTTATCAGGACTTACACTCCTCGCCGTAGAAATCTACACACCGGGGTTTGGAGTTTTCGGTTTATCTGGGGTAGTGCTCTTAGCTATAGGTGTAGGCTATCAATTATACCTAACACCTCCTCACATAGTATCAGAACCAGTCTATGCTGTTCTAGGTGGATTAGCGTGTTTAATGGCTTTCGCAGGGTTTATAGCAATCAAAGGCGCTGAAGCTATGAGAAAAAAGAGAGTTTCTATAGAGCAGCTTCTGGTAGGATCCATAGGTATAGCTAAAACAGATATCCATGAAACAATCCCTGGTGTTGTATACGTGCTGAACGAGGATTGGACCGCGTACTCTATTAAAGATGTTATCCCAGCTGGATCTAGAGTAAGAGTTGTACGGATTGAAGGACTTAAACTGTATGTGGAGAAAGTAGAGGAGAAGAAGTAAGGATAAGTATATATCCCCAGAATTCAGATAATTTTATGTATAGGTGGTTCGATGGATCCTCTAACGCTTGCAATGCTCATAATATTCATACTGATAATACTAGGTATAATACTACCCCATATCAAGATTGTGCCAGAGTACAAAAGGCTTATAGTATTCCGATTAGGGAAGTTGATGAGTGTTAAAGGACCTGGACCTGTATTCTTAATACCTATAATCGATAGAGGTGTCGAGGTAGATTTAAGAGAATTTGTGATAGATATACCTCCTCAAACATGTATAACGAAAGATAATGCACCTGTTGATATAGATCTCCTAGTCTATCTAAAGATTTTCGACCCTATTAAAGCTGTTACAGCTGTTCAGAACTACATAACAGCATCAACAGGTATCGCTATAACTACATTAAGAGCTGTTATAGGCGATATGGTTCTAGACGATGTCCTAGCTAGAAGAGAGTACATAAACTCTGTGTTAAGGTCTAGACTAGATGAGGTTACAGATAGATGGGGGATAAAGGTTACATCTGTAGAGATTAAAGAGATTAAGCCTCCGAAAGATGTTCAAGAAGCTATGATTAAGCAGATGGCCGCAGAGAGAACTAAGAGAGCTATGATAGCTGAAGCAGAAGGTAAGAGGACCTCAGCTATTCTAGAAGCTGAAGGCCAGAGAGAAGCTATGATAAGGAAAGGTGAAGGTGAGAAACAGTACCATATACTCGTTGCTGAGGGTAAAGCTCGAGCACTAGAGCTAGTGAATGAAGCTGCTCTAAAACTTGGGACTAACGCTCTGCTCCTCCAGTACCTCGATGTACTTAAAGCTGTTGCTGAGAGCCCATCTACAAAAATAGTTATACCGATGGAGTTGTTAACATCGTTAACTAGGATCTTAGGCAAAAGTGGGAGTGGGGAAAGTACCTAGTCTATTCTACCCTCATAGTAATCTACGTTCATGTACTTCATAGCGATTTTTTTCAAGTACTCAACCTCTCTCCTGATGTCCTCGTCCTCAAGCTCTTTCAATCTCCTCTCGTTGGACTCTAATACAAACTCAAACAACTTAGATGGGTATTGACTTGAAAGAATCTTTGTATTAGGTATTAAGCAATGCCCTCCAATATATCCAGGGAAATATATAGGTCTGTCTTTGAGAACCTCATGTACTTCACCAACAAACTCTGTAACTACCCCGATATCTGCACCAAACTTTCTTGCTATCCTGTGCAATTCTTGCCATGAAGTTATCATGATAGCTCTGTAAACAGTTTCCCAAAGTTTTGCAAGTTCGAGAGATTCAGGTGAACCTCTATAGATTCTTACCCTAAACCCTGCTTTAGATAAATGATTAGCACATTCTTCCACACTTCCTTCTGGAAGTGCTGAAACCCATTTACTCCAAAACATTACGTGTTTTACCATATTCGGATGTTTACCTCTAACAGGGCTGTAGGCTGTTACAACGCTTGAAGATCTATAGATAGCGCGTGTAGTTCCTATAGCAACTGTTGAATGTATTACCGTAATCCTAGGCTTAAACATCTCTATATAATGTTTAACTATGTCTACAAAGTCTCTAGTGTAGGGAATAGCTATGTGTAGATAATCGATAGGTTTCTCAATACTTTCAATGCTATCTATAGTTCTCGACATATCTATATCATAGCCGTACACCTTAAACAGACCACTATTCTTAAACACTGTATATATTGCTGAACCGACTTCTCCTAGACCAACAATCAACACTTTCTCCATAGCTATACCCCTAGATTTAGCTAGCAACCTTAGATATATATGTTAATCTGATACATACTTTAGAGTTGCCTACACATGAAGAGTTACGGAAGATATATCGATGACTTCAGCTAAGCAAATCTTTATAAGTACCTGTCAATACCTACACTATATAACTAGCAAGTAGGTGTTGCACAGTGTCAGAGTACGAGATCCCACCATATATAGAGGAGATGTTTAGATATAACTTAACAAATGAAGATCTCGAAGCTATAAGGTATGCTTTAAAAGATATGGTGAAACCAGTAAAGCTGATGCTGTTCATATCGAGGAGTAAACTAGAGTGTTTCTCATGTGAAGATACGGTAAAGCTTATCAAAGCTGTTGCCAGTAATAGCCCGTTGATAGGCGATAGACAAGCTATAGAGTTGACTATCTACGATATAGTTGAGGACTGGGAAATAGCTAAAAAGTTTGGGGTATCGAGAGTACCAACGATACTACTACTCGACGGTGTTATAAAGTACTTGGGTATGCCCGCAGGGGAAGAGTTGAAAGGGTTTATAGAGACCGTGATTAGGTTAAGCAACGGAGAACATGGGTTATCTGAAGAGACTGTTGAAGAGATTGCAGCTTTAGATGGAAAAGTTGTTATAGAGGTTATAGTAACTCCACCATGTCCTTACTGCCCCTACGCAGCTTTAATGGCGAACATGTTTGCCTATGTAAGCAAGGTTTATGGAAGAGGAAATATAGAAACACATATAGTTGAAGCTTACGAAAATCCTGATATAGCCGACAAATACGCTGTTACAACAGTTCCAACAATAGCTATAAATAATAGAGTTGTATTCGTTGGGTTACCACATGAGGTACAGCTACTTAGAGCTGTTAAAAGGCTTGCTCGAAAGGTTTAGCCTTAGATACATATCGTAACGTTTTGGTATATACGTTGAAATACATAACCTTATTCTAGACTTAGAGTAAGATGGTATAGCAATTCTAACAATATTTTGTTTAGGTTTAAACTTAGCTAGATCATCGACAACAAGTTCGTCTATATATCCGTAAACCTTGATAATACTGTTCAAGTCTATATTTTCAGGATTCGTTAATACCATATCTATAC
>JAJHRF010000060.1 GCA_020832925.1 Desulfurococcaceae archaeon
AACGACGGTATTGTCTATACACCGAACGGTATCGTAGGAGATATATACATAGGGAAAGTAGTTGAAATACCTTTAACAAACTGGAAATATGTGAAAGTATCTCCTCCCTATGGGAAAGACTTTAGCCTCTCAATGTATCTCCACAACCCGAGAGATATGATCAACACATTATCTGATCCTAAAATACTTGAGAAAGCTGTTGACACTATCGCTATAGATATGGGTGGAGGACTATATATAAAGACTATCGAGTTGAAGAAGAATAGCAATAGATTTATCTTAGATCTAGGAAAAGTTATGTATAGCAACTACTATCCAAGAGCATTGATATTCGTTAACAAGAGGTATACAGGTCTATATAGAGGTCCTATGGATATAACTGATTATCTTATTGACGGTGTTAACGAGATAGCTATAGCTATTGAGTGGGCTCCACAGTTATATCCATCAATAAAAGTTTACAGTTATAGGGTATCTGGTAACTGGAGTGTTAAAATCTATAGTAAAGGTCTTGAAGAAGGTTGGTACAGAGAATACTTCAACGATAGTACATGGAGAACAACTAAACTACCTATAGTTTTCGAGAATTCCTTAGGTAGAATAGTATGGCTTAGAGGTAGATTCACGTACCACCCAGTTAAAGATGTTGTTGCACCTATAAAACTTGTTATCAATGCTTCAGGTGTAAGAGCATTAATATATGTAAACGGTCAATTCGTAGGTAGATACGTAGATGAAGGACCGCAAAAAGAATTCTACATACCGGAACCTCTGCTAAAGAACGGTGAAAACATTATAGCTATAATGCTACACATAGTAAGAGATAGAGCATACATTAACAATATAACAGTAGAACTATATAAACAAACACAGCTACAAATACTCAAAATATCATAAAATAAACTTTTTCCAAATTTCAAAAACTATGTATAAACAATGTAATGATTTAAAGCTGAATGAATTTGATAGATAAGTTTTTATTTTTGTAGTTTTGTTTATAGATATGTTGATGTCTATGGTTTGGAAGATAGATGATCTGATTGCTGTACTCTCGGTAGAGGATAAGGTTAAGCTTGTTGTTGGTGTTGGTCGTGCTAAAGAAGTTCCTGGTGCTGCTGGTGAAACTAGATCTGTTAAAGATGTGAAACCTATATCGTTAACTGACGGACCTTCGGGTGTGAGGATTGAGGGTTCTGGAGATTTGTGGTATTATGCAACAGCTTTTCCAGCACCTATAATGCTTGCTTCAACATGGAATCCTGAAGTTGTTGAAGAAGTTGGTAAAGCTATGGGTGAAGAAGCTAAGTACTACAATATCTCTGTTCTTCTTGCACCTGGTCTTAATATCCATAGGCATCCTCTATGCGGTAGAAATTTCGAGTATTTCTCTGAAGATCCGTTGCTATCCGGGGTTATGGCTGCTACATTTGTGAGAGGTGTTCAGTCTACAGGTGTTGCAGCTACTTTAAAACATTTTGTTGCTAATGAGCAGGAGGTTAATAGGAGGATCGTGGATACGATTGTGTCTGAGAAAGCTTTGAGGGAGATATATTTGAAAGCTTTTGAGATAGCTATTAAGGAGGGTGATCCATGGGCTATTATGTGTTCTTACAACAAACTTAACGGTGTATATACATGTCAAAGCGAATGGCTTTTAACACAAGTTTTAAGGAATGAATGGGGATTCAAAGGTCTTGTTATGACTGATTGGGGTGCTGGTGATAATCCTGTTGAACAGATTAAAGCTGGTACAGATCTTATAATGCCTGGGAACGACGATATAGTTAAATGGGTTATCGAAGCTGTTAATCGAGGTGCTCTACCTATACACTATCTCGATAGAGCTGTTAAAAAAGTTCTTGAACTTATTGAGAGAACCGCTACAGCTAGAGAAAGTAGGAGAGAAATTGATTGGAAGAAACACTCCGAGGTTGCTTATAGAGCTGCTGTAGAAGGTGTTGTTCTTCTAAAGAATAACGGTATTCTACCTCTAAAACCAGGGACAAGAGTAGCTGTATTCGGTACAGGTCAGGTGGAAACACTTAAAAGTGGTATGGGTAGTGGGCATAACCATCCGAGATATGTTGTAACTATTCTTGAAGGTCTTAAGAAAAGCGAAGTTATAGTTGATGAAGAGCTTTCCTCTAGATACGAAAACTATGTATTGTCTAAGAGAGGGAAAGATAAACTAGATAAACTCTATAGAGACGAAATCCTGTTAGAGCATATACCCCAAGATATAGTATCTGAAGAAGATGTAGCGAAATATGCTGAAAGAAACGATGTTGCATTAATAGTTATAACGAGGATTTCTGGAGAAGGTTGGGATAGGAAATCGGTTAAAGGAGATTTCTATCTAACAGACGATGAACAGAAACTTATAGATATAGTCTCGAAGTATTTCCACAGCAAAGAAAAGAAAGTTATTGTTATACTAAATATAGCAGGTCCTGTAGAGATTGTTAGCTGGAGAGATAAAGTAGATGCAATCCTAGTTATATGGTTACCAGGTCAAGAAGCTGGGAAAGTTGTAGCAGATATCCTACTAGGGAGGGTTAGTCCAAGCGGTAAACTACCTATAACATTCCCGAAAGATTGGAAAGATGTTCCAGTTGCTAAATCATCTGAATGTTATCCAGGTATACCGCAGGATAATCCAAGATTTGTTGTTTATTGTGAAGATATATACGTTGGCTATAGATACTACGATACATTCGGTATCGAACCTGCATACGAATTCGGTTACGGGTTGAGTTACACAAAATTCGAGTACCGAGATATTAAAGTAGAGAAAACAGGTACCTCTGTAAAGGTATCTCTCGACGTTATTAACGTAGGCGCATACCCTGGTAAAGAAGTTGTACAGATATATATAAAAGCTCCTAAAGGAAGAATACCGAAACCATTCCAAGAACTTAAAGGTTTTAAGAAAACGAAGTTGTTGAAACCTGGAGAAAAAGAGAGGATAGAGATTACGATACCTATAAGAGAGCTAGCGAGTTTTGATCCTGATAGAAAACTCTGGGTTGTAGAACCTGGGGAATACCAAGTTAGAGTAGGTACATCGTCAAGAGATATAAGACTTATAGCATCATTCACAATAAGCGAAGAACATATTTTCGCTCCATAAACATATCTCTATAGTATGAGGTACAGTACTTCATGCAGATTTTTATTTTTACCATATACTTATATCCATAGGTTCGGGGTATAAATTATGAAGATATATGTTGATGGTGTTGAAGTTCTGCTTAAAGATGTGTACGTAATTCTTGGTGATGGAACTAGAACCGCTTGTCGAACTCTATCAGAAGAAGAGAAGAAAGCTGTTCTAGAATGTGGTTATGCAACAACGAATATAATCGTAGATAACGGTATTGTATCTATAGATATATCTTCACCTATACCGTTAAGCAGTGTATTTGTTGGAGAATTTGTTCTAGATATAAAAGGTGTTGAAAAAGTTCTCGCTTTAACGTTACACCCAAGCTATGCATATATGTACAGAAACGCTTTTAGCTACTACAACCCTCTAGCTGTTGATAGAACACCTACAGCTGAGAAACCACCTGATGCTCCTGAATACCCACCTAAAGCAGAGTCTATAAGCCATATAGATTTCGTTAAAAGCTTTCCGTGCTGGACATACCCATCGATTATATCACCAGAATCTATACCTCTATACACAGTATTCATATTGCTAAAACTAGGTAATAAGTTTGGAGCTATAGCTACTTGGAGTAGCGGTGATTTAACTGCTTACATAGGTGAAGGTCTTAAGATAAAACTTTTCACAGGTTCTTCTAGAACAATTATTAGGAGAAGTGTTGTAGCTACAATTGCTTTTGATGAAGATCCTTATAAAGCTGTTGAGAAAGTAGTTGAAAAAGCTTCTAAAGTACTTCCACTAAAACTTAGGAGATTCAAAAAAGAGCCTGTGTTTCTGAAGTACTTCGGATGGTGTTCGTGGAACGCTCTCTTAACAGAAGATCTAAACCATGAAAATGTTGTGAAAATTGTTAGAGGTTTGATTGAGAGAGGTGTACCTATTAAATGGGCTATAATCGATGATGGTTGGCAGAAAGAGGTTCGTAAAGGAAGGGAATGGTTTTTAAGAGTTTTAGCTGATCTAAATGCTGATGATAAGAAGTTTCCAGGAGGATTTTCTAGAACTGTTGAAGAGCTTAAGAAACTAGGGCTTGAACTTGTAGGTCTTTGGCATACAATAAATATCCACTGGGGTGGATTCGAGAAAAACGTTGTAGAGAAGCTAGGTATTGAAGGTTATAAAGTTCCTTTCTTAGATTCATATGTACCACCTCCACAGCTAGAGAAAGCAATAGAGTTCTATACAGCTTTCCATAGATGGGTTAAGAATCAGGGATTCGATTTCGTTAAAATAGATAATCAGTGGTCTATACACGCCTTATACCAAGGTTTATACACATCAGCTGAAGCAGCGAGGAATATACAGATAGCTCTACAGATATCATCACAGGTAAACAGTCTTGATATACTTAACTGTATGTCTATGGCACCTGAAGATTATAGCAATTACTTCGCAAGCAACGTTATGAGAATATCTATAGACTATATACCGTTCTGGAAAGCAGAACCAAAACTACACACCTTATTCAGTGTCTACAACTCTCTATTCTTTAACTACATAGCTTACCCAGATTACGATATGTGGATATCCTACGACCCATACGCAAAAATCTACGCTATCACAAGAGTATTTAGCGGAGGACCTATCTATATAACAGATAGACATCCAGAGAAAACAGATATAAACTTAATAAAATCGATAGTTCTACCAGATGGAGAAGCTGTTAGAGTTGATGAACCAGGTCTACCAACAAGAGATATACCATTCAGAGATCCCTACAACGAAAAAGTGTTACTCAAAATAGCCTCTAAATCCAAACACACATACGCTGTAGCTTTGATCAATATCAATAGAGAAGGTGTAGAAATAGAAGACGAGGTATCCCTAGAAGATCTACCGTATAAAGTAGAAGAAGGAAACTACGTATACTACATGGTATTCTCAGGTAAATGGGGTATCATAACACCTAGAGAAAGAATCAAGGTATTGCTTAAAGAACTTGAAGCAGAAGTAATAATATTTACACCTATAAAGAATAATAAAGCTGTTATAGGATTAAAAGAATACCTACTCCCACCATACCCAATAGAGATTATAGAAACAAACAGCAAACTATATATAAGATCTAGAGTAGAAGGAACATTAATATACATTGAGAACAACATATTAAAACAAATCAAAGTACAGAAAGAAAGTATAACAGAACTATGATAATAACATGAATTGAGTAATTCATTTAATGATCAATTTCTTAAATAATTTTTAATGTTCATCAATTACATATTGCAAAAATTAGAAAAACTTAAAAATGTACACACCATGGCACCATCTGGTGCTTGTACTTTGGTGCTTGTGTATGCATTCTCTAGTTAAGTACGTTATTCAAAGATTTTAAGAATGTTGCTTACTATATGGATTGGGTTGACATTAGTTAGTCTCATATTTATGAAGTTAAGTTATAAATAATTGGTGATTGATATGGATGAGCATAGATATAATATTGTTCTTATTCTTTCAGATACTTTTAGGTTTGATTTGTTAACTGGTTTTAGGGTTAGGAATAGAGTTGTTAGAGTTCCT
>JAJHRF010000061.1 GCA_020832925.1 Desulfurococcaceae archaeon
CAACTCTTGGAGTTAGGATAACGATTCTCTTCTTTATTTAGCTGTCTTTCCATAACATCGATTATTTTGATATGTTTTAGAGAACAAGTTTTACTTTCTATATCTTCTTAGTTCTCTTAGTATTCTGAGTTCTGATCTCTTCATGTATAGAGATAGTATTGCTAGTAGAAGACTTTGGAATCCTGCTAATGTTAGTACGATAGCTACTAAACCTTTTACGTAGTATTTTATTCCTGTGAAGAAGTAGTGGTATGCTACGTAAAACCCTAGTGGAAGACCTATTACAAGCATTAGTGATCCTAGTAAGAATATGAAGAATGTTGGGTTGTATCTCCAAGCCATTCTAACAATTTCTAGGAATATACGTATTCCGTGGATTATCCTCAACTTCTTCGCAGATGTATCAAGTCTTTTTCTATACTCTATAGGTACCTCAGAAACTCTATAGCCTTGGGAAACAACGTGGGAAACTATCTCAGACTCTATACCGAAACCTCTAGATTCGAAACCTAGTTCTTTCAAAATATTAGTTCTAACTACATACATACCGCTTAAGATATCTGAAAGTTTTGTCCCGAAAAGAGTATTGAATACCGTGTTCAAAACCTTATTACCAAATCTATATAGAACGCTTTGAGCACCCGGTTCAAGTTTTCTCCTAGCTCCTATAACAAGATCATAACCTTCTCTACAAGCTTTCTCAACAAGTATAGGTATATACTTAGCCGGATATGTGTAATCACCATCCATAACAACGATGAAGTCAAAACCGTTAGCCAAAGTAGCAGCAGTTTTTATAGCATCGTTCTTACCTTTACCAAACTGATCAACAAGCTTAACACCTCTAGAAAACACAACCTCTCTAGTACCATCAGTAGAACCGCCATCAACCACAACAACATTATCCCTCGGAATACCTATAGACAGAACCTCATCCAAAACAAAACCTATAGCTTTAACCTCGTTAAGAACAGGAATAACAACAAGATACTTTACACCACGACAACCAGAGCTCTCCATAACACCTAAACACCTTTCTCGAAAAGAAACACTATACACAGACAATAAAAATCTTAATCCTATCAAAAAAGCAGTAACAACATACATACTGAAATACTGAAGAAAGTGAAAACCGAAAACGATGAAATTAAAAAATATTTTCAGCTAAATCTACTACCCTAAACCCAGGCTACCCAAGGTCCATGTATGAGTATGCTAGTGATGCTGGTACCTGTCTTTCAACAGTGCTACTGATCTTGGTAGTTATATAGCTTAGTTTTCCAAGAGATTTGATATCAGCTTTAAGAACTCTAGACGCATACTCAATATCTATAGAGTTTCGAAGTGGTTTCGAAATCCATCTAACAAGAGCTTTCTTTCTACAGTTTCTAACTTCATTTAGCAAGTCCTCAACATATCTATGGAGATCGCTACTACTAGGTTTCTCGCTATAGCTAAAGGGTTGCAAAACTGCTTAATCAATGTTTATAAGTGTTGTAGTTATGTAGTTATGTGGTGATATAGTTGCGAAAGTATGTTACTATATCTGTTTTGAGAGAAGTTAAAGAGCTTCTTGATAGAGATAGGGGAGGTAGTAATTGGAGTGAGTACCTGCTGAGGCTTTATAACGAGGTTAAGGAGCTTAGAGCTAGGCTAGCTCTTGAGGAGTTGAGGCGCTTGCTTAGTGATGAGGAGCTTGATGAGATTTTGAGGTCTAGTAGAGAGTTTAGGGAGAGGTTTAGATTGCGATGAAGCTTTTTGACACTAGCGTTGTTATTGAGCATATTAAGAAGGGTGTGTTTGAAAAAGGAGCAATATCGGTAATTACATTGATAGAAATTTTGAGGGGGGTGGCACCAGAGAAGAGGGCAAGGGTTAAGGAGCTTCTTGAGAAGGTGTATAGTGTTGTAGACATTAGCAATAGTGTTATATTAAAGTATTGCGAGCTCTATTCCCAGCTCAGGGAGAGGGGAGAGGTGCTATCAGATGCGGACTTACTCATAGCAGCAACAGCAATAGCACAAAGCTTTACACTAGTTACAAAAGATAAAGACTTTCAACGAATAGCTGATTATGGTCTTAAATTGGAGTTAAGAACATAATTAAAAGCTTCGCTATGTTACTGACTATATCAGCACTTCTCATACTAGTGTGCTACCACGAAGACTTGCTCTCTTCAAGAAGCTCACCTAGCATTATCATGCCTTAAAACAAAGCCTTGTTTCTTTAGCTCCCAAAGAAAATGACTAGTGCTTCTTGTTCTCTTCTTCAAGCATACGCTGAATTCTAGCAACGGCTCTAACAATAAACGCCATAGCTACAGCAACAACAGTTGCGATAAAGCCTAGAATCAAGAGAGTTAGCATGTATCAGCACCTCAAACTGAGTTATAGCAAAAGGTGATAAATTTTTAAACCGATAAAAGAGGCTTAACACTGTACTGGGTTTAGGAATTGAGTAAAGAGCTTAGTTATCAGTTCGAAACATATTGCAAGAGCTATGAGCTTAGATTTCCATTAATACATTTCTTTCTTGGAGTTATAGCGATAGTAGCACTCTCTTTGCTCCTCATGGTCATAGCTCCAATATTTGGATCTGATCCACTACCACTCATAATATTCCTAATCATTTTTGGCGTGCCATCATACTATGCAATACTCGATGCCCTTCTCAGAGATGTTATACGCATATCTATTTGCCCAGAAGATGTTGTGATAACTCGAGGCCTTATACAGAGAAAGGCAATATACATCCCAATCACAAGAATTGCTCATGTAGATGTAAAGGATCGTTATGTTCTCGTCTTTCGTAGCCCCCTTGCAATGACGCAAATAATAATTGTCTACAGAGATCAGAACGATATGCTGAGGAGTATCAAGTTCTTTATAAATAATGCAAGAGAGCTGTACGAAATAGTAAAAATGCTTACAGATATGGGTGTAATAGTGCATTAGCAGTAAAGATTCTGCGTTCAGTGGTTAGGGTAAGCCCGTTAAGCATGCCCAACGCTATTACACACCCCTTAACAATAGACATCGGATCTTCAAGCACTACTTAAATGCATTTACATAGCTATCTAAAGCTTTCAGAATATCTTCAGAATCGTAACCAGCTTTCCTAAGACATCTATAAGTAGTTAAACCTGGAAGACCAGCTAAATCGTATGCTCTAGCTTCGTAAACATCTATATCTTCTCTAAGAGTTCTACGAAAAATACTACCGAGAATAGGTACAGCGTCTGCACCCCATAACCTCTCCAAAGCTTTCTCAACCTCGTTATAACTAGATCGACACAGTTCCTTCCTCAAGTATATCTTCAGAATAGCTACAAGACCTGGAACAACACTATTGAGAAACCTTTCAACAGATCTCTCATCAGGACACGAACCTAAACCCCAATAAATATCGTCAGAAAACTCAAGAGGCTCGTCATCTACAACCTCGCCTGTATCAATATCGACGATAAACCCCTCCCTAGTTCTGACCTTCCTACCCATCACCACACCTCACAAAAACACCGGCTAAAACAGGTACCCTTTACATGAATCCGTACGCTGATTAATTAACTACTACTAAAGTAAAGCTTTTTTAGTATCGGTAAAGCTAGATATATATATACAGAGCTTGATGTAGTTACGGTATCTGTACGGTGATATATATAGTGTTGAGTAGTGGTAGAGAGTATCCGAGGTATGCAATAGCTGCTGTAGGTTGTGTTGTTGTTAAAGATGGGAAGATACTTTTGGTGAAAAGAGGTTACCCTCCTAGAGAAGGTATGTGGGCTATCCCTGGAGGTGTTATCGAGGTTGGTGAAACTGTTGTTGAAGCAGCTGTTAGAGAGCTTGAGGAAGAGACAGGTATTAGAGCAGAGCCTATGGGTGTGGTAGGGGTTTACAACGCTATTGTAAGAGATGAAGATGGTAAGGTTAGGTACCATTTCGTGATAATAGATATTCTATTCAATCCAGATACAGTTACAGGTATCCCTAGAGCAGGTGGAGATGCTGTAGATATCTCGTGGATTCCTCTAGAAGAAGTTATTAAAAGAAATGATGTTACCGGAAGCACTAAAAAACTTGTTGAGAAGATAATTAAGCACGGTTTGAACTACATACCCCTATAGATACGGTTTCCTGGAAAACTCTTCGATTTCGATGAAGATCTTTACTGAGATCGCTCTTTCCTTAGCAGAGAATACATTACAGCTACATATTTGTTAAGCTTCTCATCATTTGCTAATGCTGTAAGTAGCTCCGGGGTTTCGTTAAGTGTTACAAGGAGATCCTCGACCCCGCTCTCGCTTTGTAACGAACTTCTCAACCTCTTCTCAACATAGACATAACCTAGAGTACTAAGCTCTTTCACAGCTTTCTCAACATCTTTACGTGTTGGTATAGATTCGCTAAGTGTTGTATTCATACCCTCTATCTCTAACACTATCTCTGTTAACCATAGACGTCTATAGAGAGCTAGAACCCTTAAAACATCCCCCATAACCTTCTCCAAACCTTCTCTAGACCCAAGCACCCTAGCTAGATCCAATTATTTCAACCTCTTAACAGTTCTCAGCAAAAATAAAGGGAAACAGGTAAATATTTCTCCATAGATATCCCAGCTCGGTATAACTACGCTGTGGAAGCTTTATATACCACATTAAAAAACTAGAGATACGGTGTAGTAGGTATGCCTAAGATCGGTATAAGGTTTGGCGAAGCTCTTGTTGGTGAAGAACCTGAAGTTGCTCATATAGACCTGATCATAGGGGATAAAGATGGTCCAGCAGGTATAGGATTCGCATTCGGTCTAGCTCATCAAACCTATGGACATACAAAACTATTTGCAGTACTAACACCTAACCTACTTGTTAAACCTGTTACACTAATAGTTCCAAAAGTAACCATTAAAAACCTTAAACAAGCTGAACTTGTATTCGGTGCAGCTCAATACGCAGTTGCTAAAGCTGTTGCAGATGCTGTTGCTGAAGGAATTATACCCAAAGATATAGTTGAAGATGTTGTAATAATCTGCGGAGTATTCGTACATCCAGCAGCTAAAGATCCTGATAAAGTATTTAAATACAACTACGAAGCAACAAAATTAGCACTTAAAAGAGCTATGCAAGGAGAACCTAAGATAGATGAAATACTAGCAAAGAAAGATCTCGTTGAACATCCATTCTATAAACCGAAGAAATAACTAATCTTTTTCAAAACTATTCCACTCTACTAACGTTACATATATAACAGTTTCACTGTTAATCAATACATTGAATACCAGGTACGTAGAGGAGATACCTAAACTTCTACTAAAGAGATATAGATGATTAGTGTTGTTCTCACTATTGCTAACTATACTAATTTGTTACATACATAACGCTGGATAGAATAAGGTGTAACTATGTAGAGGTGTTATAGAGAGATCTGTGGAAAGGTAGTTAACAATGTTAATCTATATACAAAATATATCGATACATAGAGTAAAGATCGTAGAAAAACATAACAATATCATAACCAGAAGCTGTAGAATCAAAGAGTTTAGGTGA
>JAJHRF010000062.1 GCA_020832925.1 Desulfurococcaceae archaeon
TCTTGAAGCTTCATTCTTAATCATTGTAGCCTCTTGCTCACTAATAACACCCTTCACAGATAGGTACTCAACAAAGAATTCCTGATAAGAT
Source organism: Desulfurococcaceae archaeon (assembly GCA_020832925.1). GTDB lineage: Archaea > Thermoproteota > Thermoprotei_A > Sulfolobales > Ignisphaeraceae > Ignisphaera. Next base: position 92 of record JAJHRF010000062.1, read on the forward strand.
GAGAACACTCTACCAAGCCTAGCAATTCTCGTATCAACATAATCCTTAAGCTCATTAAATCTTTCATCAATACGTTTAAATTTCTCATCTATTTCACCAAACTTTTTACCAACTCTATATGTAGCATAAGCTATCGAGAGAATTGCGGAGATCGAGGGAATTACTATACTTAGTATAGAGAGTATGAACTCTTGCCCCACTATTAAAAACCTCAGCAGTATTTTAATGTATAGGAACTTTATAAATGTTGTGGATATACATAATCATAGAGATAAGAGAAAATATTCTAGATACCTAAAGGCTTAATACTTCTTTCCTTTCCCCAGGCTCTACTACTCATAGAAATACTGAAGCAACTAAAACATCTCTACATGTATATAAGCTTCTCAAATATTGTATAATATTCAATTTTCTTCACTCTAGAACCTATCTACACATACTCTTGTATAGAATTGTCCTCTAGTTAATGAAATATCGATAATGAATTTCATTTGATTAATAGGTGTGTACGAGGAGATTGTGTAAGGTGTGTAGGTAGTTCTTTAAGAATTCTAAATCTTGCTGGGATCAGCAAGTTTCAGGGTTTTCAGCGGTGTTTTTGTAGATATGATGTTAATGTTCTGTTTTAGAGGTAAAGGTTATTATCTGTAATAGCTATTGGTTTCTCTTGCCGGAGGACCCGGTCTCAGGTAAGGGACCCGGATGTCCCCCGGGCTCGATGAGCTTGAGACGGACTCCTCCGGTACAAAGATTTCGACATATGTTCTATAGTCTATGGGTTGTGTCGAGTTTTATCTTTATGCTAAGTAGAAGGTGTTGAAGAGTTTCTTTACTGAGAGATGTTCTTTAAAGCTTCTCTAAATGTTTTAGCAAATCTCTTTGCTTTCTCTAGATCTGTTGAATTTCCTGCTCTTCCGTTTATCTTTACGTAGCTACCGATGATAACACCGTTGCAGAACTTTATGTAGTTAACTATATTCTCTAGTGTTGCTCCACTACCTAGGTATACAGGTTTCAGTGATACCTCTTTAACGAATTGTACTAGTTGTAAAGGTGGTGGTTCACCTGTTCTCCCACCAGTAACAATAATTGCATCAGCTAAACCTCTTTCACATGCATCTAAAACAATCTCTTTCACAACATCTTTAACAATATTGTTTAGAGATTCTTCACCTAGGGTATGAGCGAATCTCGTGTAGATCCTTGTTAAAAGATCTATACTTCCACTATGTTTACAGAATATATCCCCGAATATCTTTACCCCCGGCATCAACAACCTTAACTCAGCTAAGCTAGGAGCTAAAGACTCTATCAACCCGGAGTCGGTGGCTAATGTCTCTATATAAGCGTTAACCCTTATGAAATCAGCTTTAAAAGCGTAAGCAATTCTATAAGCTTCAACACCGGAACTCCTCAATATATTCAACCCTACGAAACCATTGAAATTCTTTCTAACAACATGAAGAGCTAAAGCTATTAACCCCAGGATCTCAGGTTCAGAAACTTTTTTACTGAAAGGCATATCATTGAAATTCTCAACTATAACACCATCAAACCCAGCTTCTTCAAAAATCCTAGCCTCTCTCTCAACAAAATCAACAACGCTATCCACATCTCTCCTCAAAACAGCTAATCTAAGATTTGGAAGATGAATCACACCTATAAGTCTAGGCAAATCCATAACCCATACCCATACTTACTACAACACTCAACAAGTTAAAAACAATTTAATATCCGGGATCAAGCTCTATAGAAAAATATAGCTCGGTATTAAGAACATGAACTATATTAATGATTCTAGATTACTCTTAACATTCTCAATAATTCAACATCTTTTCGTTATAGATACCTATAGCGTTAACATCTTGTGCCTATTATGCAATTCTTGCGTATTCAGGTGTAGATGTTGAAGTTATACTAAAGCTATTTCTCTAATACTTCTTTCTTTTCTAACTAATTTATATGAAGGAGTAAGAATTTAGCGAAACTCTATAGATAGCTATAGCGAGCTATGGCTTAGTTGTTTTAGTATTGTTTCCGGTATGTATCCACCGATACCTACTTCCTCTATTTCTACAGATCCATCTACCGTAGTTATCTCTACAACTATTCTTGTTGAATACCCTTCTACTTTCTTAAGCACTATTTCATGGGTACCAGCTATAGTTGTGTTAGGTAGCTGCTCCATATCTTCAGGTCCCCATCTATATCCTTGCTTAATCCATATCTTCCACACAACGTTTCTAACCTTAGTATCAACCTCTTTATCTATATAAACAACAGCATAATCATCTCTAAGCACTACCCTAGCAAAGTTTTCTGGACACTGAATAGTTGTGGTTTTGAAGGGCTTGGTAACGAAGGTAGCTGAACTTGTTAAAGGAGTAGCTAAAGCTTCTACAAGCTGTATCTCTAGTGTACATAGCGAAGTAGTGGAGATAGGTGTTGCCGTGGTAGGGGTTACCTCTATACCGCTATGTAGAGATCCTCGAGAAAACTTACCTATGAAATCTGTATACCAAAACATTGCTAGAGATATTGAGAGTACAGCTATAGATACCATAACGATTCCTAGCCTTCTACCCATAGCTACACCTACAACTTTTAAATTGTTCAAGATTTATAAAAATTTTAGATCCCATGCTCTACATCTAGCACTCTCTATCTCTCTTCGCTACGACTAAATTTGTAACGCTATAAGCTTCACTATATTTCTAGATATAACGGTTCTCTATATATGATGAGCTACGAGCTTCGCTGATAAGTGATGAAGCTGTGAACTGCTGATAATCTTTAAACTCTATTCCTAGTAAATCTTCTAGAGTGCATATATAAATATATTCTGGTGTACTTATCGTTAGAACTTCAAGGTTTGATAAAGATGAAAAGTTTAAGGATAGCGTTACTCTCTACGAAGACAAGTCTTAGAGCTTTGTTTGAAGCTATTGAAAGTGTTGAGAAAGAGGTAGGTGTTGATATTATTCTCGATACTATCTATACCTGTGATCTTCATAAACTTGATCCTGGCGAAGTTATCTCAAGGATTTCTAATGCTGATGTGGTTTTACTCGATGTTAGAGGGGCTCTACCTAGCTATGTTGAGGAAGCTATAGCTAGTTCGAAAGCTAGAGTTGTTATACCTTTGATCGGTGGTTCGGGCGTTATTTCGTATCTTAAGCTTGGGAATCTCTCAGGCGAGATCATAGCTAAAAGGTTTAAACCTCTTGATTTCGATGCTGATAGAATTGATGTTGGTAAAGTGTTTAAAGTTCTTAACATTGTTGAGAAGATCTCTAAAGCTATTCCTTTAAGTATTCTAAGAGATTACAAGAACTATATCTGGTTGAGTAGGTACTGGGTTTACTGGGGTAGACGTAATCTAGAGAACATGGTTAAACTGTTACTTTCGGAGTACTTCGATATCGATGTAGAGTTTGAGGAGCCTAGGAAAGAAATCGATAACTGTCTGCTTATACCTGGGAAAGGATGTGTAGATAGTGTTTCAGTACCTAGGAAACCAGCTGTAGCGCTGTTTCTCTACGGAGGTATGCATTTTGAGCAATGTCTACCTGTAGCAATAGCTTTGAAGAAAGAGTTCGAGGCTATGGGTATAGATACGCTGGTTATTGTAGGAGGATCTGCTGAAAGTATATTAACACAGTTAGAGACGTTGAAGAAGTTCACAGTAGTTAAAGAGAAACCTCTTATCGATGCAGTTGTAAATTTACAGTGGTTCACAATCAATGGAGGGCCTTACGGAGGTGATACAGAGCCTACCAAGGAGCTGTTTCTGAAAACAGGTTACCTCTTATTTAACGGTCTTATAGCTTATATGAGGAGGTACTCCGAATGGAGGGAAGACCCTAGAGGTCTTTCACCTATAGAAGTTTTAACAGGTGTTGCACTACCTGAGATCGATGGAGCTATAGAGCCTATAATATCTGCAACAATTGACGATACTGTTAACACAGATATAGTTGTTCTCGATGAAAGGATTAAGAAGAAATCTTCGAGAATAGCTAGATGGTTAGAACTAAGATATAAACCAAATAGTGAGAAAAGAGTAGCTATAGTAATCTACAACTATCCACCAGGTGAAGAAAATGTTGGTAACGCTGCATACCTAGACGTTTTCTCAAGCCTCGAAATCTTGTTGAAAACGTTAAGAAACGCTGGTTACAAAGTAGAGGTCAAGTCTAAAGAAGAGCTTACCCCTCTTGTGAAAAACTTGCTAGTTAATTCACCTAGATGGGGTCTACATAGAGATGATGTTCCAAAACTTTCTCTTAATAGATACCTGGAGTTCTACAATACTCTACCGAAAGATCTTAGAGAAACTGTTGAGAAGATATGGGGTTCTCCGCCAGGGAATATAAATACCGATGATAAGGGTAACATAGTTATCCCCGGGATTATCTTGGGCAACATATTCATAGGTATTCAACCACCTAGAGGATTCCATGAAGATCCTAAGAAGCTATACCATTCAAAAGATCTACCACCACATCATCAATACATAGCGTTCTACTACTGGATAAAAAACGTATTCAAAGCTGATGCTGTTATCCATCTAGGTACACATGGAACTCTAGAATTTTTACCAGGTAAAGAAGTTGGGTTATCAGAAAATTGTTGGCCTGATATTCTTATATTCGATCTTCCAAATATATACGTATACCATGTTACAAACCCTTCAGAGATGACTATCGCTAAAAGGAGAAGCTATGCATACATAGTTACATATGCACCACCTCCGTTCGTAAACGCTGATCTCTACGGAGATTATGCAGAGCTTGAGCAGCTTGTTCATGAATACGAAGAAGAGCAAGAGGTAGAGAAGAAGAGTATAATCTTGGAGTTGATAAAAGAGAAATGCGGTAAACTAAATATAAGGTTTACCGATGTTAAAGAGCTGCATAGCTATCTCTACGAGTTGAAGAAAAACGCTATTCCGAAAGGTCTCCATATTCTAGGTAGGACGTGGAGTGATGAGGATATAGTTAACTATGTTTTATTTGTTGTTAAAAAAGATGGGGATGTAAAGTCTTTGGCTAGGCTGGTAGTAGAGGAGCAAGGGGTTAGCTACGATGAGGTTATTTCGAATCCTAGCAAGATATTCAACGGGGTTAGAGGTTCAGAGGTACTCGATAATGCTGAGAAAATAGTTAGAGAGATGATAATGTTTGTAGTTAGAGGCGGGGATCCGAAGAAAATTGCTAAGAAGTTTTTCAAGAAGTTTAGAGATGAAGCTGTTGAAACACTTGAATATGTTAAAGATCTTGTTGATAGGATTAGGAGAAACGATGAGTTAGGAGCATTACTCAAAGCTCTCAACGGTCTCTATATAGAGCCTAGGGTTGCAGGAGACCCTATAAGAACTCCAGGGGTATTCCCGACAGGATGTAATGGATATGCTTTCGATCCTAGGTTAATACCTAG
>JAJHRF010000063.1 GCA_020832925.1 Desulfurococcaceae archaeon
CCAGCAACAGGAAAATACTTTAGAGCAAAAGTACCAGACGACTACCCAGAATGCGGATAAAAACAAAAAACAAAACAATTTTTTATATTTTTATATCATTTACCACAAGTATTTGTTCCACTGGTTTGCTTGGGTTATGTATAAGTTATGCTTATTATGCTCCACATTTGTAGCTAGGTTTAACTGGTGATTAAGATCGGCACTATATCCGGATATTGTGTATTATGTAGTTGATCTTGTTAAGAAGCATAATAGCTGGAGAAGATTTGAAGCTATAAATCTTATAGCGTCGGAAAACGTTATGTCACCTCTTGCTGAAGCTGTCTACCTTAGCGATATGATGCATAGATATGCCGAAGGCAAACCTGGTAAAAGATACTACCAGGGATCGATATACGTAGATGAGATAGAGGTTCTAGTTCATAACCTGATGTCTAGTTTGTTCAGAGTAGAGTTTGTTGAGCCTAGAGTTATCAGCGGTACTATCGCTAACGCTGTAACGTTCTCAGTTTTAGCTGTACCTGGTGATAAAGCTGCTGTAACCTCTATCCAGGCAGGGGCCCACATATCCCATACGGAGAAAGGGGTTTTAGGTGCTCTAGGGATAAAAACTGTGGAGATGCCTTTTGATTTAGATACATGGAATATAGATATAGACTTGGCTAGGAAAATTATAGAGCAAGAGAATCCTAGACTGGTAGTTCTAGGTGCTTCAGCGTATCTGTTCCCTCACCCAACAAAAGCTATAGCTGAGATAGCTCATAGCGTAGGTGCTACGGTTATCCATGATATAGCACATGTACTAGGGCTTATAGCTGGGAAGAAGTGGTCTAACCCCATACATGAAGGAGCTGACATAATTACAGCTTCTACACATAAAACTTTCCCAGGGCCCCAGGGAGGGGTTATTATGACGGACGACGAGAAGCTATATAAACTAGTATCGAATAACGTCCTCAAGTTCGTAAGCAATCATCATCTACATAGATTACCAGCTCTCGCTATAACAATCGTTGAGATGATGTACTTCGGAGAAGAATACGCTGAACAGATTGTTAGAAACGCGAAAAAGTTTGCTGAAAGCTTGGCAGCAGAAGGTTTCAATGTTGTAGCTGAACACTTAGGATACACAAGCTCACATATAGTGCTTGTCGATATACATAAACACTGCTCTGCATCTAAAGCAGCTAAACTTCTCGAAGAAGCAAACATCATTGCGAACAAGAACCTGCTTCCATGGGACCACCTCAACCCAGACAACCCCAGCGGGCTAAGGTTCGGAGTTCAAGAGATGACGCGTTTCGGTATGAAAGAACAAGATTTCGAGGAAATAGCGAAGTTCATCAGGGAGATCCTTATAGATAAAAAAGATCCTAGGGAAGTGAAACCGAGAGTTGTAGAGTTAAGAAAACAATACCTATCTGTACACTACGGGTTTAAGCTATCGGAGGAAGTATACAGCGACCTGCTGATTACGCTTAGAATGTAGAGATCCCTTCTTTTTCCTTAATATATGTTTAGGGGTGGCGCCGGGGGCGGGATTTGAACCCGCGCGGGGGACGATCCCCCAGTGGGTCTCGAGCCCACCGCCTTAGACCTCTCGGCCACCCCGGCACTTTTGAAGATTTAAAGAGACTCAAGTTTTAGAAGCTAGGTTACTGGTTTTATTAGTCTTATTGGTTAAGATGGTGAATATTAATGTTGTTCTACGATGATGCTCTGGTAAATGCTTTGAAACAAGTGTACAGCGACTATGTCGATGTTTTTCTAAGGTCTCTAATATCTCCTGGGAGTAGGTATTATCTACGTGTCAATACTATGAAGGTATCCCCTGACGTTGTTATCGATAGATTTAGGTCTAGAGGTATACAGGTTTTCAGAGATGAAGAGCTTGAAGAAGCTATATACATACCTGTTAAAGGGCCTAACAAGGTTGGTTTAAGAGATAAAGTCGTTGTTGTTGATAAGTACACAGCTGAATCTGTTTACATGGGTTCTCATCTCTATGCACCAGGTGTTATCAAGTGTTCAGAAGATATCCGGAGAGGTGATGAGGTAACAGTTATTGCTGAGAATGGTGTAGCTGTAGGCGAAGGTATTGCGGCTATGGATTGCCTAGAGATGGTTAGGAAACGCAGAGGTTTAGCTGTAGAGATAACATTGTCTATCTACAGTGTTCCTCCTATCAGGAGTACCCCTGAGTATCTAGAAGGCCTGATTTACCCCCAAAGCCTACCCGCTATGTATGTTGCAAGAGTTCTAGACCCTAAACCAGGCGAGCTTGTTATAGATATGTGTGCTGCTCCTGGAGGGAAAACGGGGCACATAGTCGAGCTAACTAAGGGAAGAGCGCAAGTTATAGCTTTTGATCATTCTGTGAAACGTCTTAGATCTATGGCTGAAGAGCTCGAAAGACTTGGGCATACAGCTTTCGTAGAGATGTGGAGAGCAGATTCAAGGTATCTACATATAGATTTCAGCTGGATTAGAGCGGATAGAGTTGTTGTAGATCCTCCTTGTACTGCTCTAGGCGTTAGACCTAAGCTGTTCGATAGGAAAACGTATAGCGATGTACTGAACGCTTCTGCATATCAGATCCAGTTCCTGAGGTCTGTAGCTAGAATACTTAAAAAAGGTGGTGTAGTCGTCTACTCAACGTGTACGGTAACTGTTGAGGAGAACGAAGGTGTTGTGGAGAAGTTTCTCGAAGAAGAGGAGTGCTTCGAACCTGAGCCTGTAGATATCTCTAGAAGTTCTAGAGGTGTACCGATATCTAGGTATAGCTATGCTTACGCAAGGTTCCATCCCCATATACACGATACACCAGGCTACTTCATAGCTAAACTCGTAAAGAAGTGCTGAACTTCCCTATACCCATAGTTTTAACAGGTTTAAACTCTATACCTACAGATCTAAGCATTAGCTGAATATCGTAGTCATCTGTAAAAACAATAGGTTTGAAACCTCTATCCTTGTACTGAAGAGCTAACGCTATCACTTCTAAATCTGTTTGAGAAAGTTTTTCGAGAAGCTTTCTCTTCCTAGCTATACCCCTAACCTCCTCTAGATACCTAAGTTCAGGTATTTCCACTCTAAACCTTTCAGCAATAGATGCTAACTCCAACCTGAGAACGCTATCGCTGTCCTTAACTTCTTGAATAACGTTAGGCGTTGTAACTATATCTCCTGAGTATATATATAGCTGAAGCGCTGAAAGAAACGCAGCTGTATCGAATATATATACAACCCTATCCCCACTACTAGAATTCACATACCTTGAGACGTTTAAGTGTTGTAAACTTCTTGAACCTGACAATCTTAACACCTGTACTAGCTCTACGTATCGAAATCTTATCTCCTTTACCAAGCTTAAACTTTACATCGCCATCGAGTGCACACACAGCTTCTACCCAATCACTTAGGTGAACAACTTCAACAACTCTTTTAGATGATAGAACAACCGGTTTGGCGTTAGTCTGTAGAGGTGCTAAAGGTGTTAAGATTAAAGCATCGAGATCTTCATCTACAACAGGTCCTCCTGCCGAGAATGTGTAAGCCGTTGACCCTACAGGTGTAGCTACTATAATTCCGTCGCCTTCGAATTTGTATAGAAGGTCTTTATCTACGTAAACCTCTAAAGCTATAACTGTAGACTTAGTATACCTTAGACTAGCCACGATAACATCGTTTAACGCATAATACTCTCCTCCAGTGCTTGGATCTACTTTGAGAAGCATATATTCTTGAACCTTGTACTCATCTTCTACGAGCTTCTTAAGCATATCCAATGCTTCATGAGGTTCAACATCTAGAAGAAATCCGCGTCTACCAGTTCTTACACCAACTATAGGTGTTTCGAAAGATTTTAACCTCTGTATAACCCTAAACAGAGTTCCATCTCCTCCTACAACCACAAGAAAATCAACATTATCTACACCTAAACGGAAAACATTATCCCATTGAATCTCGTTAGAGAGCTCTTCATCTAAAAACATCTGTAAACCTAGAACATTACGTCCATAGCTAAGTATCTCTTTCGCAACTCTATATGATAGCTCGCTTCCACGCCTAACCACAACGCCTATCTTCATCTCGGAACTCCGCCTATAACCATGTCTTACACTACGTACCTAGAGTTCAGAAGTTTAAAGCTTAAACATTACATAGCTAAGCCGAACACCTGTAGTCTAGAACGTTATAACTTGGCTAAGGTCTAGAACATATATATCTACAGTTAGTACTGCTTGAGGATCCCTAAGCTTTTCTACTAAATCTCTCCTAATATTTCTAGAACTCTTATTTGCATTTATAGCAAGAGTCGCAGGATCTATGTAGCTACTCTTCCTCACTATAATCCTCCTATCATCGCTTAAGATAAGATCTTCATGGCCTTGAGCTATGACTACATCGACAAGATTATCAACTCTTAGAACTAGTATAACAATAGATGTGCTTTTCTTTAACGCTTTCCTAAAATCGGGATCTAGTTCAGATACAGCTTTATCAAGATTTACACCTATTATACAATCACCTCTCTCCGTTAAATAGCTATCTTTTGTAAGCTCGAACGTAGTAGGGTGTACAGCTTTTATCGCTTGATGACCCCTAGCTGTAACTTTCTCACGGTATACAGGTATCGATACGTATAGCATAAAGATAATACCTTAGTAAAGCTACTAATACACTAAGATGTGTAGAGCTGTATTAAGCTAAAGGTTGCGAATATGAGCGAAAGATTTTATCGTCAAAGAGTTGAACTAGTTAAATACTTGAAGTTAAGCGGATTGATAAAAAGTAAACTAGTTGAAGAAGCGTTTCTCTCAGTACCTAGAGAATACTTTGTACCAGAATCATTACGTGAATATGCATACGAAGACCATCCACTGCCTATAGGCTACGGACAGACTATTAGTGCTCCACATATGGTCGCTATAATGACTGAAGAACTGAGAGTAGAGCCGCACCATAAAGTTCTAGAGATAGGGACGGGCTCAGGTTATCAAGCAGCTATCTTAGCCTGCATAGTCTCTAAAGGAGGAGGCCATGTTTACACAATTGAGAGAATACCTGAACTAGCTCAAAACGCATTGATCAACCTAACTCGGGGGGTACCTCAGCTACTAGAGTATATAACGATATATGTTGGGGATGGGAGTAGAGGTCTAAAAGAGTTCGCACCTTTCGATAGAATACTTGTTACAGCTGCAGCTCCAAAAATACCTGAACCGTTATTGAAACAACTTGCACCTGGAGGAATAATGGTTATACCTGTAGGTTCTCGATATGAACAATTGCTAGAGATAGTTGTAAAGGATTCTTCTGGAGGCATTAGTATAAAACATTCTGTACCATGTATTTTTGTCCCGCTTATCGGTGAACACGGATGGAGAGAAAATATTCAAGAACCTCTACAATAATATCTACTACTAACACTAATACTGGGATTGTTACTTACTGATTAAAACTTATTATAATAGTTTGTATAAAGATCTAAATCAACATATAGAG
>JAJHRF010000003.1 GCA_020832925.1 Desulfurococcaceae archaeon
CTCTCTACGATAAGATCAAGTTCAAGTCTCTCTACCTAGCACCATTATCAGCACTAACATCAACACTCCTATTCATCTACACACCAACACTTAAAACCTCTATCCTGCAACTAAACTCTGTATTCTTATCAAAATCTGGAGTCTCCCTCGATACATTAGCCATAGAAGCTTTCAGCAGAATCAGGATAGCATCAGATATAATCCCAGTAGCTAGAAGCACGAGGATAGCTACAGAACCAAGCCTATTAGATGTCAAGACCTCAGTGCTTCAACAATCACATAATCACAGTCTTCATATAAAAACCTTCACCTAAATAACCATAGCATACTCTTAACTATTTTTGCGTAGAGAGTGTACACAAGAGGATCTACGAGGAGACTGTATATTCTTGGCATTAGGCTTTCAACTGTTTTTACCCAGTGATACTTCCATGCCTGTAGTGGTGAGGCTTGTGGTAGTGGTATGATTGGCAGTTTCAGTAGTGATACGAGTGCAGAGACTATGTTTGCAAGCGTTGTTGTTGCTAACCACACAACAAATGATATCCATATAGCATGCAAAGCAAACAACTTTTCTTTACGTATAAACTTGTAGAGATTATCACTAGTATCGAGGGTGTTTGCCACTGCATATCCTGCAAGTGGTGCGTAGATTGGGTGTATAAAGGCTGTATAAACACTTGCAATCGCGTTCCATACAAACACAGTGAATGCTGTTGCACCATAGAAAATGTCTTCAGCTATAACACCACCTAAACCAGCTACTAGATCTGGAAGTAGAAAGATTGCAAATGGTGTAGAGGCTAAAGCAGTTAACCTAAGGAGCTTTGGCGCATCAGAAAAACTCACATCCTTTCCCACAACATAGAGCCTCGTAGCATAGGCGAATAGCAGAACATCGCTGAAGAGCACAAGGTATGTAGATACAGCTGTGAAGAGAGGTAAGAAACCAACTCTAAACACCTTGATATCAGCTACCAGCTCACCAAAACCAAGTAACACAAAGGCGATAACGTAGTTCACAACAATGCTTAGGAGCCAGAGCCTAATAAACAGCTTCATAGCATCACCTAAACTAAATCACATAGAGCAGGAGATTTCTGCTGAGAAGATCCCAAAGCATTGCGGTCATATAGTCTTGAGCCTGCCTCCATCTGAGCTCAGCAACACCACGCCAAACTTCAATCAGAGGCACAGATACATCATCACCAGCAATAATCTTATCGTTTATAGAGACTAGTATGCTCAGCTTTTCCGGAGCCTTAATAGCCAGTGCCACTGTCACGACACGCCAATACCAATTCGCTCCCGATACCCAAACACAGATACTGTCACCACTACTACCGTGAATTGTATAGAAGCTGTTCATTGATGCAGAAGCCAGCGTGCTTAGGGCATTTGCGGCCATAATACCTTTAGAGAAATGCACTGGTGTAAAGTACTTCCCTATTGTGGCAACATCGATGAATGTATTGAGCATGCTCCACAGATGTGCTATAGACGTATACATATATTCAAAATCTGTACCTTCACGCTCTATAGGTACATTCCTCACCAGCGAACCCTTTAACATTGTGTAGTATAGGCAATGGAGAGAAACGTTAGCGGCTATTGTAATGCTCCTAATGTTGCTAGGCTTAGTAGCTATAGCTGTAACCATAACAACGCTATCTCTACCATGTCCAGGATCAGCTGGTGTGATGTAGGTTACTCCAACTCTAGCAATAGCGATGGAATCCCTTGACAGAGTAACTAGTAGCCTATACCACGGTGCATATTCAAGCCACCACTCTCGGCTTTGAGGACTCCAAACATCAGGTGCGTAGAGGTACTCAATAACACTATCAATGTACATCTCCACAGAGTTGCTGAACCTCGTTTCAATGGTTACTACTGGTCCTAGACCCTTCACCATATTTCCTGTTGCATGGCTAAGGTTCATTACTAGCCCTATATAGCTAAACTCCTTGGGCTCTACAACAACTTTCCTACTAGCTAGTGTGACCCCATTTACCTTTATCTCTACAACCCCTTCAGAGCTCTTGTCGCTGGCTATGCACATGTCTATGTATAGAACTGGGCTCTTATTACCTAGCTTATCGTATAGAACTCCAATCATTGCTGGTGAATCTAGAGCAATGCTTGCTGATGAGCCTTTTCAATACAAGGCCTGTTTCCTTACCATAGCTAGTGCTCGGTATGTAGCTAGATGCTTTACCTACTCTACAACCCTTTGGAGCTAAGCCAGTCTCTGGGTTTAGGACTCTTGCTATACCTGTTGACAGTATTGATACCCCCTTTTCAGTCTCGTTAATTACTCCTCCCCAGTACTTAGAAAATGTGATGGTGGCGATAACTATGAGAGGTTTTGCTCCACCTACTCACTCAAACTCAACACTAATGTTAAACCTTCTGCTAGGGTCGAACGGTATCTCTGGAGCTATAGTTATTGGTGTTGATGTTCTCCACAGCCTAAACACATTCTCATAGCTCCACACATCAACACCTGTAAGGTTAGCTATGTACTCACCTACAAGCTCTGTAACCTTGATCCTGATCAAGAGATCTGAAGGCTCATCACTTGCTGAGCTTGCGTAGACATGCACAAGGCTACTGTAAACAGCGAACCCGAGGTACCTGCTAAAGGCGAGACTCTCTGTAACCATAGTCTTGTTTACAAGAACGTAGATGAATTGGTATAGCTGTTTAGGTGTTTCAAAGCCTTGAACAGTTTCATATCTCACATCAGTAAACCTCTCAATGCCTAAGCCTTGAATAGCTTTCCTTACCTCCTGAACCCAGGAGCTCCACTCACCAGCAACACTAGCGTTATAGCTACTGACTTGCCTAGTCCTCGGAGCAGGAATACCAAGCAAGTTGCCTAGCTCCATAACAAGCCCAATATCATATGGTGAGTCAGATGCTAGAAGCTCTTCACCTCTTCTAAAGTATAGTGCTATTGCTAAGGGCTTGTCAAGAACTTCAACACCCCTACCACTAAACACCTTTGCTCCAGGCTTCAAAACAACTACGTACCTCTCAAACAAGCCAGACGCATTGGCAAGGACACTCCAGCTACAGGAACCACTAATACCCTGCTTTGGAACAACAAGCAAGAGGATATCGCCAGGCTCAAGAACACCACTACCACTAGGAGTAGCAACATATGTGTTGAGTGTGGGTACCCAAGACGATGAGAACTCCTTCGGCAAGAGCTTTGGAAAGATAACTACATGCTCATCAGAACAAGGAGAAGCAACTACAGAGCTTACAGCAAGCCCAAAAAGCCTATCAAGACCCAAAGCACTTAGGGGTAGAGCAACAACAACCACAAACTCAGTACTACCACTATAGAGATCCTTACGATCCTGCACTACGCCAGTCCCTATGTAGAAGGGTGTTAAGAGAACTGGAAACAGAGCTGCAAGGAGCATAAGAAGAATAAGAGCTACGAAAACTCTTCCAATAAAGCACCACACCAAGACAACATGATAACAGCAGAATAAAAAAAGCCTTTTGTAGCGAGAGAATATCCAGTTGTTTAGGAGCTTCTAAAAGATTTGAAATCGTAGCTATCCTCACACCTTCCACTTGTAGGAACCAAAACAGGCTTGTCATTCCCAAAGATATTGTGGATGCCTTGGTGTTGAAGCCCTTATTCAAAGTGAAGGCAGGGCTTGCTGGTGGCGATGTTAAGGAGGTTGATGTTGCACCTATAGCTGTAGAGATTACAGGGAGGAGAGAGGTTTATGCTGGTACAGAAACTTTTAGAGATTCTGCAATGTTTTAGGTGACTACAGGTATGTTTGCTTTTCTCAGCAACTCCCTAAAGTCCTCAAGATCCATACCAGCTAGCTTTGCAGATGTTCTTATATCCCCCGACTCAATGTAGTATATAAGCGCGGCTCTTACCCTTGGTGGTTGGCTCTCTATAAATTTCCAGTCAGCTTCTCTCCTCCTAATCTCTCTAGCTTCTTCCTCAAGCCTACGCCATTTCTCCAACTTCTTCTCTAAGCTCACGAATAACAGCCTCAAGTTCTGATCTTGGAAATCTATGTCTTGTTTCCTCCTCATAAAGCTTAAAAACCTGTTCCGGATCACAAATAATTATTCTTCTCCTTATAGCTTCCCTGATAACCTCTAGAGATCTCCACACAACAACTCCAGAAAGTTCCTCAAGTACGTCAGCAGCCATGAGAGCACCCCTATTCTCTGTAAGGACTATGTAACCCCTTAGCTTCCCTAAAGCCAAGCATATAGCTTCAGGTATGTCAACACCTCGTAGACTTGAAATAGTTCTGGATCTTTCAACAATTCTAATAGCAAGTTCTATAACATCTGGTGTTTCAGTGAATAGAGCTAACCTACCACTAGCCAGGTTTATTGCTACCCACTCTAATGTCTTCTCACTCTTAATCTCCCTTAAAACAGCTTCAGGAACAAATACAGTTTGGAAGAGGTCAAAGAGTATGTCTCTGTACCTCCAGTAGGCCCAATCAATTAAGAAGCATGTATCTGCAGCTGCAAATGGTTTACTATGCAACATTTGGTACTCTAGCCCTCTTCCTCAACTCATTGAACTCCTCAATACTTAACCCAGCTATTCTAGAAGCTATGTAGAGATCCCCCGTCTCTATATAGAACTCAAGAGCTATTCTAAGTCTAGGAGGTAAGCTCTTAATGAAATCCCAATCAGCTTCTCTTCTACGTATCTCCCTAGCTTCCTCCTCTAACCTACGCCACTTCTCAACCTTATCACAACACATAGTTAGGAAACCTAAGCACCTAACCTATCTAGACACTGTAGCTACACAACCTAATTTATGTACATGATCTGTGAATACCTTGACCCCCTCTTTTATTCGCACCTCGTTCTTTCTAAGGGGCTTTCGCTAGCACTGCTTAAATACTGCTTAGCATCTACCCCTTCACTTGGTGGATACTCTTGATCCAGATATGCTTTGCTGGTTACAGCGGTTCTCCACCACCTGATGTAGTTGTTAATGCTGTTAGGGTTTTGGAGGAGCTGAAGAGGTTGTGTAAGAGGTTTGCTGTTCTTGTTGGTGGCTACTGGGGTTTAATGAGAATTGTTACTGATAAAGCTATCGAGCTCGGGCTACCCCTAGCAATCTTTGTCCCTATAGAGGCTGAGGATGTTGCTTTCCCAGAGGAAGCAATTATTATCAGGACAAGTGCGAGCTTTAGAGTTAGAAGCGTAGTTATGGTGAGGTCCTGCAATGCAGTGGTTGTTCTAGGTGGTGAGAGCGGAACTATTCAGGAGGCTGTAACAGCTTACACAGAATCAAAACCTGTATACCTACTGCTATCCGGTATGCCGAGCAATAGGCTATCCCTTCTAGTACCACACCTAGACACAAGAAGATTGGCAGAGATAAAGGTGTTTAGCGAGCCAGAGAAACTAGCCAAGGAACTAGCGAAAGACATCTGCATCCACAGGTAAGGTACTAAAGCACCGCTTTTCTCTCCACTCAATGTATGGCCAAGAACCATCCATTGCTTTAGTCAGGGTGCTCCTCACACCTTAAATACTTTAGCAATTTCTAGGAGAAGCTTGCTGTAGGGGGCCCAGGGATAATGAGACTCATGCAACTGAGTGTGATGAACGGGCATTGAGCTGACTTGGATCCCTAGGCCCCCAAGCTGGTAATTTAGTTCTTAAAGGGTTCATAAACCTTTCTACAGAGCTACGCCTTCTTTAACTACTTAATTGTGAAGCTGTAGCTTAGTGTGTAGTCCAAGCCTTTGTACTCTATCACTGCATCTAGGATTATTGTGTATGACTCGAAGTTGAAGCCTGGTTTTGTTGGTGTGAATTCTAGGCATATTGTTCAGTAGCCGTAGGGTAGATCTAGCTTTGGATACCTAAACACAGTCACATTGTTATCGACGTAGAGCTTACCAGGGCTTGATGAGGATGTTTGGAGCTACCTAAGGACTGTAGGTAGCTTGGTTTACCACATCATACCAACTAACATGGGGCTACTACTTGTTAGAAGAGCTCTGTGACTCTTGCCTAGCCTGTGCAGTGCCTTGCTCTTGCTTCTTCTCATAGTACTTCTTATACGTTAATGCCCTGACAATTGTTGCGTATAGGTGCAGCTTTCAAGCCTCTATATACTCACCATACTCTATAACAACCTTCCTAGCTAGCTCGAGAAACTCGTCAGCTTCCTCAAGCGTTAGCTCATCCCTTTCACTCTTCTCGAAAAGCTCTTTAAGCCTCTCCCACTCCTCCTTAGTAAGAGGATTAGCCACAGCAAGTCTCATAACCCTCTAGACTCCTTCACAAGCATCTCCTTATCCCTATCCTTAATAATACCCTCCATAGACAAGAACTCTATAAAGAACTCCTGATAATTCGTAAAAGCCATTGCAAGCCTCCTAATCCTCGAACCAACCCTCTTATCAAACTCATTAAGCCTATTGTCAACGTAATCCTTCAACTCATTGAACCTTCTATCTACATCACCAATCCCCTTATCAATCTCGTTAAACCTTGTACCTATGTATAGCTTTAGAGACTCGACCCTCTCGTCAATGCGATTAAACCTCTCATCAATAGCCTTAAACCTCTCCTCCAAAACCCTAAACCTATACTCTAAAGCAGTTATCTTCCTACCCAACCAGTAACCTAAGCCAAGTACAGAACCAATTACTGTTGCAACTGTTACAATAATGTTTATCACTGCATTGATATCTATAACCACTGTCGCATCCCATAGATTTACTGCTCTAAAAAGAGTTAAATTACCTTTCTGCTCTGCTCTTCCTCTACAGAAAGATATAAGAGTATTCAGCTACTGCAAATATGTGAGTAGTAGATGTGAATACAAGCTTTTGCATGACCTACACCTCTTGTAGCCTTAACTATCGTTTCCTTGCCTATTCTATACCTAGTCCTCAGCTCTATTCTCTACCCACAGCCTCTCTAAATATCAATGTTTTGGAGGAATATGTTAAGGCTGTTGTGCACCTCAACAATTCCTCTATGGCTGTTGTTAGAAGCTTTGCTGGCTTTACTTATAATCTTGGTGTAGGTGTTGAGAAGATCTTGAAGAGTGCTAGGGATGGGGATAAGGCTCCCTCAATGCTTCAAAAACCTTATAGGTTGAAGCCAAGTTCCTGTGGGCGAGGTGGAAGCCCTAGATGAGATCCTGAAATGAATGGAATGGCCTTCTAGGGACAGAAGGCCTAGTATTTAATCTACCAGGTAATACTTATTGTATCTAAGTCCACGTATAGGGTGAGAGGTGAAACCTCCATGAGCGAGGTTGTTAGTAGAGCTATTGATTGGGGTGTTAAGGTACTGAAGGATATGATATCTATACCAACTGTTAACCCGCCTGGCGAAAGGTATGAGGATTTCGCTAGGTACTCTAAGGAGGTTCTAGAACCTCTTGGGTTTAGGGTTGATGTTGTTAGGGTTCCTGATGACTATGTAAAGAGGTTTTACCCTGATTACGCATCTTACCCGAGGTACATAGTTCTTGCTAGGCTTGGTGAGGGTAAACCTGTTCTACAATTCAATGACCACTACGATGTTGTTCCACCTGGTAGTAGCTGGATTAAGAAGCCTTTCGACCCTGTTATTGAGGATGGTAAGGTGTTTGGTAGGGGTGCTGATGATATGAAGGGCGGTATAGCAGCATTCCTAGCAGCAATCAAGGCGTTTACAGACTCTGGTAAGAGGTTTAAGGGCTCTGTAGAGGTTGCCCTTGTCCCTGATGAGGAGATTGGTGGTGAGACTGGCACAGGCTACCTGGTTAGGGAGCTTAGGTCTAGACCAGACTACGTAGTAATCGCTGAGCCTAGTAGCTCAGAAACTATTTGGATTGGCCACAAAGGAGCTGTAGGGACAATCGTAGAGGTTTTTGGGAGGCAAGCACACGGCTCAGCACCTTGGCTTGGTGTAAACGCTTTCGAGTACATGGTAATACTAGCCCATAGATTGATGAATGAGTATAAGCCTCTGCTTGACTCTAGGATAAGCTCTTACGAGTACGATGATCCTAGAGGTGCTAAGCCAACTATTACTATCGGTGGTGAGGTTAGGGGGAGCATAAAGGTAAACGTGGTTCCAGGGTACTACGCATTCTCAATAGACAGCAGAGTCACTCCAGAGGAGAGAGTTGAGGATGTTGAGAAAGAGATAATAGACTTCGTTAAGAAGACATCAGCAGACTTCCCACCAGATGTAAAGGTGAATGTGAAGATAGTGAATAGGTTGCCACCAGCATTAACAGACCCATCATCGCACCTGGTCAAGGTCGCTAAAGAGGCTGCCAAGGAGGTTATCGGTAAGGAGCCTAGAGCAACCGTTTGCTTAGGAGGACTCGATATGAGGTACTACACAGAGGTTGGGATAAGCACAATAACATATGAACCTGGAATCCTTGGAGTTGCTCACATGGCTGACGAGTACCTGACGCTATCAGAGTTTGAGAGGATGGTTAGGATCTACTACAGGATTATGGAGAAGTTCCTCACATAAAGCAAAACCTTTTTATCTCTACCCCCTCTAAACCTCTCCCACAGGCGCTATAGAAGCGAAGGTCTCCTTCTCAAATATGTAGACATCCTTAGCAACCCTAATCAGCTTACCTGTAGCAGGGGAGGTAACGATCTTGCCTCCTACGTAGCCAAGTGCATCTCCTTTCACAACATCTTTACCTGACTCTACAACCGGGTTTGGAAAGCCCTCTGCTGGTGACTCTACGTGGACTAGCTTTCCATAGTACCTCTTCTCAGTAGCCCTAGGCTTCTCACCATCTTCTAGAACCCTTAGAGCCCTTAAAGTCCCCAGAACAACGTTTAGCAGCGTTTCTCCCCACTCACTGCTACAGTATCCATCGCCACTAGCAGTCTCTATAATAGCTGATGGTATGCCCCTATGTGTTGTCTCAACAAATAGCTGACCCCTTAAACCAGTTGACTCAACAACAGTATCCTACGGGATCAGGTCTGTGAACTGCTTCACCTTGGGGAACTCCTTGTAGAGTGCAAGTATGTACTGGTAGCTGTTTAGACCTGCACAGTGAAGGTCTAGAACATAGCTTGTCTGCTCAGCCAACTCCCAAACAGCTCTAACAATCCTCTTAGTTATTATTGACCCTGCTCCATCAGGGAAAACCCTGTTTAAATCTACATAATCAACAGGATTAAACCTTGTTCTAGTAGCAAAGCCAAGGATATTCACAACCGGTACCACTACAACTGACCCATTAAGCCTCTTCCCTATTGAGAGATATTCGATAAGTCTGTAAGCTGTGTACACACCTGTAGCCTCATCTCAGTGGACACCAGCTGTTACAAGATCCCTTGGCTCTCCAGACCCAAAAACGTAGTACCTTAACCTAACCTCACCAAGGTCAAGAACCTTAAGGCTCATTGTGTAACACCTTACAGTACCAAGATACTGTATTTACTATATAAGGTGAGGTTATTTGCTATGTCTGCTCTACACATAGCTTGTAGAGTGTAACCTTTCTTCTCCCCCTCATAACAGGCTCTTCCAAACAACACCCTCTTTAACTAGGGACTTCAAAGCCTTGTAAACGCCTTTCAAAGAGTAGTTGCTTATATATCCCCAGACCTCGTAAGTTGTTGCCTTACCAAGATCTTTCAAAACCTTGATTACCTGCTCCTTAAGCTCACTCCTCCTAGCCACCGTCCTGGGTCTGAAGCCGACTGTTAGAACTGTTAAGGATTTGCTAAGAGTTTTAGCTACGTGGGAAGCTATTGCTGATAGCGGTGATGTGTAGACGCCTCTCTTTGCAAGTGTGTTTAGTGCTTCTAGAGCTTCGTTGCCAGAAACCTCAACAACCTTGACAAGCTCTTCACCTGCTAGGTGCTTAGGAGCTTTAGCGTCTTTGGGAACAACGGCAACGATATCAATGCTAAGATCTACTCCAGACTCTCTAAGCTCCTTAACGCCTTTAGCGAGAGCAAAAGCTAGTACATCTGATCTCGCAGGAACTACAACACTCTCAACATCTACCCTAGCTTCATAAACCTCGAAAACAATTGTCTTTAAGCCCTCAACAGTTAGAGCGTTTACATACTCTATAACAGGGGTGTCCTGGGGCATAGAACTACAGGTAACCACCTCACCAAACTCCAAGAGCTTTAGAAGCTCAGAAGAGTCTATGGTGAACAGCTCATCAATACACTGAACAACTTTTGCATATCTGTACAAGTAGCGTGAGAGTGAGGAGCTGAAGTCCTGCTCATAACTAATAGAGGCATTGGAGAAGCTCTTTGAAGTAATGTAGCTTGCGATAACGGTTGAAGCTCTATCAGCATAGCTACCAGTTGGATTAACCTTCTCATTCTTCACTAACACACCATCAACTTTATGATCGGTGTAAGCCCTTCACCAAGACTAATAATCCTTTGAAAGCGTGGTAACAGTGATGAGTACCTCCATACACCGGGCCTACTAGAATCTATAGAGAATCTATAACTATCGTACTCTACGATAGGCAAACCTCCGCAGAATGGGTATCTAGATAAAAAGCCTTGTTCCCCTAGCTCCCTACCACACCTTGAGCATCTAACCCTTATCGACATGCCTAGCTCTAGTCATTCTTATCTCCTTGCAAGCGTTATTAAGTACTCATAGATCTTTTTATCACCTGTTATTTCAGGATGGAACGTTATTGCCATAAGATTGCTCTGTACGGCTGCTGCACCAACTTTTCCAAGAACTGGATGGTCGACATAGCTAATTATCTTTGCCTGTGGCCAAGCCTCTGATATTACTGGAGCCCTTATGAATGCTGCTCGAACTTCTCCTATGCCTTCAATACTGACTACAGCTTCGAATGATTGGTTCTACCTCCCAAAAGCATTCCTAACAACAGCTATGTTCATAAGCCCTAAGGTGAACTGACCCGTTTCACCAACAACCCTATCAATAACCTTTTTAGCTAAGATAATGCTTGGAACTGTAAATGGTGAGTTATCAATATCAATAGATATTGTTAAAGGTCCTAATTTTATGTTGCTATCTTTGGATAACTCATTTATAAAATCTTGAATCTCTGAATGTCTATTACCTGGTGAAAGCTTTAGTAGCTCAACAAAGTCGGAGTAGTATTTGGTGGTATTTGGATTATTTGAGAAGAAAAGCTTCTTTATTGTATCTAGTGTTGGTACTGGTGTTAGCATTTCTTTTGGTAGGAAGAGAACTTCAATATTCCTATTAGGGTCTCGTAACATAAGCCCTTTACTAATTAGATCTTGTCTAAGTGCAACACTTTTTGGTGTAAGAGCATATTCGAATAGGTCATCAACTTTGTACTGTTTTTGTATCCATTTCTCGCTTATCTTACCTATGTTGTCAAGATACTCAATAGCCTTGTTCACAACCTCCTCTACTTTACCTCTTGAGATAGTGCTGAGTATGTCATTTATAGAGATATACATACCTCTATGATGTTTCATAATGTAAGCTATTTAGTTGTGGAACCTCTATGGTATACATCTGTATTCAGTGAAGAGATGTTTATAGAGACTTGGATTTCTGTTGTAAAAAGTAATCTTCATGATAGGCTTCCTCCTGATCACTACTATACATGTATGAATGCGTTACATGAGGTGTTAGTAATTCAAAAACATATTGGAGTTTAGTAGCTGAAAGAATAGGTAAGGCTATACTGGAGGTTGCTCCTCACTAACTTATAGTTGTTAAAGGTACTCAGCTAACTAATCCGCAATTTGGTAACATTACGCTGTCTCCGTACAATGTATTCTGAGATGAAAACCTTAGAGCTGTGAAGGACTACCCTGCGGATTTACCGAGAGATAAACTAGTATACGGAGTGAATACCTATGAACCTGATATATATATACAGCTTTACATCGATAACCCGAAGCTATGGTTTTCTATACGAGATCAGAACTGGGGTATCTAACCTCTTCCCTGCTCTGAAGGGTGGGGTTCCTGTTGATGGGGGAGATCCGGGATTACATCTCCTTGGTTCTGGGATTTTTAATATTTAAAATACCATTGGTGTACTTAACCTCTAGCTTAATATATTAGTATACTAATGGATGTACTAGATACTGCATTAAGCTATTAATCGTTTAAGAGACTATACCATGTTTATACCTAGTTAAGGATTCTAACTACATCTTTTTCTTTGCAAATGTGCAAGATCTCGCACATCGAGTTGTACTAGGTTTACAATAATGTTTAGAATTGAACGTCTAAGTAACTATGTATAGAATAGCATGTCGATACGCAGTTTAAGTTTATTTAGAGTACTTCAGGTCTATGTAGGACCTTGAGCTGATGTAGCTAATCAATGTAGTGTAAAAAAGCTCTATAGTCTATGTCGTACCTCACGGTGTAGTTAAGTGCCGCTTAACTTTCCGCTGGTAAAGTTAAGCAACTTCGATAGAAGTTCTTGAGCTTATGGATACTATGGGGGTTCATGAATCTGAAGTCTGTAGAATAAACTTATTGTAGAGTACCTTATAAAACTTGAAAGTATAATAGATAGAATTCCATTAAATAGCGTAGGCTAGAAATGTAGCTTTTATCATTTGTATGCATTAAATTCTTGTAAGCTGATGTTATAGTTATCCTCTACCATTCCACGACTTCTATAATTATTCCTTCATCACTTACTATATCCCTCTCCGGCGTGTATTCTAAGCGTTGAAACACTCTTATCATAGTCCACGATTATTCTTCCTTTGCTATCTGTTTTTAATTTCGGAAATAGTTATTAGGTATTATTGGGTCAGGGTAGAACCTTACAACGTTGACATCAAAAACTCTAGCTATCGAGCATATTGCAAGTACTCCTATACTATTATTGATAACCATTATACTACACTTTATCTATGTAGTAGGATTCCCTAATGGACCTGCGACATAGTAGAGCTGTTCTTCAGGTTCTTTCAATCCTAGTTTATATATGGATACACCAATCTCTAGAAATACAAGCTTAATCAATCCTTCTGTAGGGGTTTCAATTTACAAATTAAAGATATCTTCTCTCTTCTCGTTAAGCATGACTGTTACGAATTGACTAAGTTTACCTGTTTTGCAATCCTAAGAGCATAAATATCTATTTTTTCAATATTAGGAACTTACATCTTTTACTAAGTATCTTGTAATTATCAATTAATTATCAATCATAATCTAAGGCTCTAGCATGGTATACTTAATTCAAGAAAGTCGTTTAGGTAAAACAATATTTTAATCAAGAACTCAGCTTACATAAATTACATGATGTATAGTTAGCATAACGCTATAAAAACTCTTTTGTTTACTAATGAGTACACCAATGAGTGTACTTATCAAGGTATAGACTGTTTTCAATAATGATATTCCTTACAAGTTCAAGTATCTAATATTTAACTCTCTAGCGCTAGAGGAGGTCATAGGGGTATAATCACAATACTCTACGAGGTATCATTGAATTGATTCGATAGTGAAGAATAACGGAGTCTGTAAAACGGTGGTGCTTGATCCAGTGTATGTAGAACTAAAAGATTTGGATACCGAAAGAAGTCAGTAAAGAATTCACGAAGTCACTTCTTGTATATACACATTACTTATCTACAGCATATAGTTGCCGAATGTACCGATTTACTAGTGGATACACTTGTTTACCTCTATATATGCTTTGCATTAGTTTAAGTAGAGGATAATATTAGGTATTCTAATCTTTTAAAGTGTTTAATATAAGCTCCAGATCTATTTTGATAGGGACGACATCAAGTTGTTTTATACTATGAATAGATTTTCCACAATATTTTAGCGATGTATTGTGTATTCATTGTTTTCTTAATAAAGTTTTCGATTGAAGGGGAATACTATCTGTTTAGCCTATAGCAGATTTGTAGTGTAACTAACTAGTTGACTAACTAGTGTATGTAGACTTTATCGCAATAGTGGATTGTAGTAAAAGACTGCTTTAGAATTTCTCTACTTTAGCATGGTTTAATTCTAGTCCCTATCGAGCTGTTTATAGCTTTGTAAACATTTTGAGGCTCTATACCGTTGAAAACTATAACGTCTATACAGCTACGCTTCACTATTTGTAGTGCTACTGAATCTAGTAGTTCGTATCCTCCTGCTTCAAACCTCTGGCTTACGATTTCTTTTAGCTGTTCTATAGTGACTATGTCTAGTTTCTTAGCGTCGCTGTATTTCCTAGGATCTTTATCGTACACACCGTCAACATCTGTTGCGTACAAGATAGTCTTTATACCTAGGCTTTCAGCAACAACAGCCGCAACTGCTGCTGTTGATTGTCCTGGTTGTAGACCTCCAACAACAACAATCTTACCTGTACTCCAAGCTGTTAAAATACTGTCTATACTTCTTGGTATAGGTGTGTAAGAATCATCACCTATTGCTAGCGCTAAGAGGAGAGCATTAACTCTCGCAATCTCGATTCCTATCATATCGGCTTGTGCATCGTTTAAACCTAGAGCTTTAGCACTACTTATGTAGTTTCTAGCATACTTCCCACCACCGACAACAACGGCTACTCTATATCCTTGGCTATGCAGATTCTTGATGATATCTGCATAAGATTTGATTAAGGATGGGTTATCAGGATTTATTATTTTACCCGATATCTTGATAAGGATCTTCTTACTCAATTTCTGCCCTAAAGCACTGTGAAGGAAACTGGTTATAAGTTGTAGTTATCTACTAGATGTTGATAAGGGGACTTTAGATGTAGAGCTTAGATTCTTTATGAAGTTATGAAAGTTATCAATAAAGTTATTAATTCTGTTAAAGCTATAAACTAGTAGATGATGTTAATCCCGACCGCTCCCGATGGATGAGGATGTGGCGGCTGACTGACATATCTTACTATAGATACGGTCTTACAATCTTCGCAAAGCATATCTACCAGGTCCTCATAGTTGTTCAAAACTCTACGAAGAGGTGGTAAGCTATGGGTATCAAGATGCTGGTTACCTGTGATACAGGATTTGAAAAAGTGCTGGTCAACGAGCTGGAGGATATTATGAAATTGAATGTTCTTAAGGTTTCTAGTGGAAGAGTATTTATTGAAGTTCTGGATAAAGAGGATATTGTTAATGTTCTTAGGTCTAGGATAGCCAATAACGTTTATATACTTCTCCATGTTGAGGAGAATGTTAATGATTTAGAAGCTATATATAGGGTTGTTAAAGGGATAGATTTCGCTAGTTTTATCGAACCTTGGCAAAACTTCGCTATAAGACCTGAGAGAATAGGTAAACACAATTTTACGAGCATAGATATTGGTAGAGTTGCAGGTCAAGCTGTTATCGATGGATATCTAGAATCTCGTGGTGTAAGGCTCAAGGTAGACCTAGACAATCCTGATGTAGAGGTGTACGTCGAACTTAATGTAGATAAACTAATTGTAGGGCTTTCTTTAACACGTAGTTCGCTCCACAATCGAAAGTATAAACTTTTTGCTCATCCAGCAGGTTTAAAGCCTACGATAGCTTTTGCACTCCTTAAAATTGCTGATTGGGTTCCAGGGCAACCTATCCTAGATCCTATGTGTGGAGGTGGAACCATAGTTATAGAAGCTGCTTTAGCATCTAAAGGTGTTGAAGTACCTTGTATAGCAATAGACTATCTAGATATAAACATCTTGAACAAGTTGTGCCCCGAATGTGGTACGTATCTACATAGTTTATGCTTTAAAAACTATAGAGATGCTGATAGAGTTTTCGTAGGAGTAGATATAAATCCAAGGTTTGTTGAAGGAGCTATAGTTAATGCTAAGAATGCGGGAGTAGATGATGTAACGCTGTTCTTAGTAGGAGATTTAAGGGAGGTTGTACCTAAGCTTAAAAGTATTGAGAAAGAATTTGGTGTAGAATTCCATACAGCTGTTTTCAATCCTCCTTACGGGCACAGGATGAAACCAGGATCCTTAGGTAAACTCTATGAAGATGCTATAAGAACTCTGATAAACCATGGATTTAGAACTATTATCTTCATAACTTCTGCTACAAAAGTTAGTGAGAAAGTTCTAGCTAATTTTAATGAGATTGAGGTTGAAAAATTTAAAGTTATACACAGTACACTACCTTCATATGTATACCGCATAAGAACACGTTAATAAGTTGTGTCAGCTCGTCATGAGCTCCTCATCGTTATACTTGGGCTGGAGCGGCGTCATCATCTAGTAGATTACCAGAGTTAGTTCAGGATATAAGCAGTGGTGAGCTTTAGTTGCTAATTACTATGGATGTTTATGGGTACCCATATCGCTATACTTATTTAGGAGAAGCTCTAGTTTTTCATCGTGTTCTTTAGGTACTTCCACATATACAATCTCTTAGGCTCTATCTCTATACCTAATCTCTCTAAATTCAGGTATAGGTTTAGTAGAGCCTCTTCGTCACTTTTAGCTTGAACTGGGGGGTATTTGAAGTAGAACATGGAGGCCCAGGGGGGCGAACCCTGCACCCCTCTATCCATTAAAGCTTTAGCAAGTCTTACTGTATCTATCAGCACTGGTGTTGCCATAGCTTTATCATCTACAACTAGTTTTAGATCTATGGTTATGGGGAACCCCATGAATGTTCTGGCTTTTATGTATATGTAGGAGACTTTGGTGTTCCCTAAGAACGGTATATATCCACTAGGACCAGCGAATAGGTTGTGCAGTATATCTTCAGGTTTAGGTTGTGTAGATGCTACAGCCATGGTTTTCGAGATCTTCTTGCTCGTCAATCTCTCTTGTGCCAGCATGTTCTTGAAATCTGTGTTCCCTCCAACGTTAAGCTGGTAAGATTCTAGTATTTCTGCCCCTCTCATAGCTATTAAGCTTGCGAGAGTTCTATGGATTATCGTAGAGCCTAGCTGTCCTTTAATATCATCTCCAAGGATAACAGCACCCTTTTCTTCGAACATTTTCTGGTACCTAGGATCGCTAGCTATGAACTCGGGGATACAGTTCACAAAGGCTACACCTGCTTTAGCAGCTGCTTCAGCATAGAATCTCGAAGCTTTAGCACTTCCAACAGGTAATAGGTTTACGAGAACATCAACCCTATAAGATTTCAGCTCGTTTACAAGTTCTTCAAGTGTTGGCTCTGGGTAATCAGCAGGCTTAAAGTCTTCGATCATGTGTTCTGCTACCCCATCTAACACTCTGCCCATCCTCACTATAACATCTGTTTTAGGCATATCGATAAGCTTTGGGACGACGTTCGGGTACGCGAATATAGCTTCAGCTAGATCTTTACCTACCTTCTCTTTCGATACATCTACAGCGTAAACAATATCTATATCGCTCACCCTATACCCCCCTATATTCTCGTGTATAACACCGAAGACATTACTATTATTTTTCGCATATACAACAGCTTGAACAAACATCGCCGCTATATTACCTACGCCAACAATTCCAACTCTAACCATATTTACACCCGCAAATATTTATATGTGTAAATATAGAAACAGTAGCGAGATATATAAGGCTATCGTGTATATAAATATCCAGACTACGATAAAAATACGTGTGAAGGTTTTGGAGAACTCTAAAGCATTGAAGAGATTGATAAGGAAGCTCACTGTTGAAACTCTCTGGATATACGTAGTCAAGGTACTCATGGTTTACGGACCTATGAAAGCCTATGATATAAAGAAGAAGTTATACGAATTCTTCGGATTGAAAGTCCCTACAATAACTGTGTATAGCGTAGTATACAAGCTCTGCAGTGAAGGAATTCTTGAACAGGTTAAAACGGGGAGCGATGTTGTTTACAAAGTTACGGATAAAGGTGTTGCAGAGTACAGAAAAGCTTTAGGGTTCATAGAGGATATAGTTTCAAAGTTAAGGTTGTAGTTGTTTATGTTTATCTTAAATATCTTCGTCTAAGTCTTGATAGAAGCCCGCTTGTCCTGATAGGTATAGCTATACAAGACCCTAACAAATGATTAATGTGCTGGATAGACAATGCTAACAAGGTGTAGGGTACACAGATAGCTTCTCCTCGAACTCTAATAATAGCTCTTCCTGTATCAGCTCTATACGATATCAATTCGATATTGCATCTATGTTTAAGCACAGGTCCTAGTAAAGAATATATGGATTTCTTTAGGTAGTTTGAAAGATCTCTATAATCGTTGCTATCGAGGCACAGGAATTTGACTAGGATGTAGCGTTTAACTCTTCTATACTTTCTACGCGTTAGAACAGCTGTGCCTAGTTCGCTGATTATCTGCTCAATTTCTCTATATACCCGAGGAATAGCTAGGATGGTTATAGCTATGGATAGCGTAGACATAGCGAAAGCTATCCAAGTCAATAAGCTATAGAGCTCCACAGCCATCGCCTACTGATTCAACCAGTTGAGTATGAATTCTTTTGGGTATAGCTCGAGCATAAGCCTACGCTCTCTCTTCGAGAACCCTATCGTAAACAAGATCAAGTCTATATGTGTTGTTAAAAGGGTTTCTCTAAGAGATGGACTTGCAGAACCTATTATAACACCCACATCTTTTTTCAATGCTCTTTCAATTGTTTCACCTAAAAAATAGAACTCTCTCTCTACATCAACACTTGAGACCTCGTTCAGAATATCGACGATGAAAGGGTGTAGATGAATCTCTATGTACTTCCTAACCTGTGCTTGAGCCATAAAGTTCACCTGAGCTTCATCAACATAGCGAAGGCTCTTCGGGGTCATCACTACCGATGCAAATCTACGAGTTTTAGCAAGACTTCGAGCAGAATCTGTATCTAGAGGTAGACAACCTACAGCTAAATACTTCGATATGCTGAAGCAGTTATCGATATTTCTACTGTTCACAGAGATTATCTTCCTCGGTAACACAATCAGACCCCTCTTCCTAAGGTCTGGCAACTCTAGTAAGTTGCGAATACAGTTGTCCAGAATTTCTTGGTCTAGCCCTATGATTGAGCATAGATCTATCTTCAGATACTCAACAAGATCTTCGCATTTCATGTAAGCTAGGTATAGATTAGCCTGCATTACCTGTAAACCCTTTAACTAGATCCTCTATAAGTTTCTGAACATCTTTAAGAGACCTTTTGTAAGCAAACGTTATAACGATCTTGATCACGTCGTCGCCGTCGTAAAGAATTATCGAGCCTAGGTATGCATCTTGTTTACTCAACCTGAGGTAGAATTCGTTAGTTTTTCTATTGTATCTAGCATCAAGTGTGCTAAGGAGGATCCTCTTATCGCTTTCACTCATCTTGCTTAGAATATTTTTCACGAACTCTAGAGCATCGCTTCCTTCTAGAACAATTTTTAGCCTAACTATAGGGTTGCCGTAGTAACCTACAATGGTCTCCTCCTCTATAGACACCTTACTCCTTAGGTTCTGGGGCAGTATGTTCAGTATAGCCTGCTTAACCTTGTCAATATCTTCAGTAGCATGTCCATGGGTGGATATCAAAACCCTCGCTATAGCAATATCGTTACCTGCCATATCTCAACCCCCTACGTAGCCGCGACAATCTTTATAACAGAGTTATCTGGTAATATGTAGTCTTTTCCAACTCTTTGCTTAGTTTTAGCATCTATAGCGTACAAGAAGTGTTTACCTAGGTCTGTATGAACCATGTAGGCAAGGTCGAGAGCTGTTGTACCTTTCGGTACTAGATATGCATCTGGAAGTATATTACCTTTGCTATCGGTGAACGTGTTAGGGTCTTCAACTGGGTACACAATAACCATGTTCAACGCGTTGAACACAGTCTCGTTTATAACTTTCTGTACACCTGTACCCCCATACAGCTTCATAACCTCTCTCACAATCTCTAGAGCTCTTAACTGTTGCTGAGTTAAACCCGACGTATCAACGATCTTGAAGTCCGGATCCCCTGGTAGGTAATCTATATAACCTTTAGCAGTTGCTTTCCTGAGAATAAGCTCTCCTAAAGCTGAGACAGGTACTATAATTCTCCCAGGTAAACGTTTAACAACATCCTTCATTATATCCTTAGCCTCAGGTATATCGATCTTATTAGCGGCTATAACTATAGGCTTAGCTACAATCCTCAACGCGTGTATAAACATCTTCAACTCCTCTTCTCTCCAAGAAGAAGGTTTCGAGAACTCCAGCTTAGTCACAATAAGAGCTTTCACAATGTGTTCTCTTTTAATAGACAACCCTGAAAGTCTCTGAGCAAGAGCATCTATCATCTGCCCTAGGTTCATATGGTCGAGAGCTCTCGCGAACCTCGGCCAATCACGCGATATTATTCCGTACATCCATTCTTCATATTCATTCTCTATGGCTATAATATCTTCGTAAGGATCTCTATAACCAGGCTTAATATATTTTCCATCTTCGTCTGTAGACCCAGCTATATCAACGACATGTATTAATGCATCAGCTTGTCTAATAGCGTCTAGGAACTTATTTCCCAAACCTCTACCTTTCGAAGCATCTTTAACAAGCCCTGGAATATCGACAAGAACTACAGGTATGAACCGTTCTCCTCTTGTACAGATAGAGTTTACAGGAGTACATCGAGGAAGACCTAGTTCAACATGTACACATCTCCTCCTTACGTACGCTACACCGCTATGAGGTTCGAGTGTAACGAAAGGTCTATTCTCGATGGGTACAGGTATCATGGTCGCGGCAGAGAAGAACGTAGATTTACCTACATTGGTTTTACCTAGCAAACCTATGGTTATCCTTGGAGCCCCTATTTTCGACACCTATACCTATAGCTTCAATACAGCTTAAAACCTGTAAATGTGAGTCCTAGCTAGACTTGAGTAGCAGGTGAAAAAGAAGATTTAAGGTGGGGCGATCTCTGTGGCTAGGTCAGCTTATCACTACATGGCTCTACTATGGAGAAAGCCTACCGAAGAGTATGAGAAATTCATGAAGCATAAACTTGCAGAATGGCGTAGAGAACCTTCAATTGTTAGAATTGAGAAGCCTACGAGGTTGGATAGAGCTAGGAGGCTGGGGTACAAAGCTAAACCAGGTTTCGTAGTTGTCAGAGTTAGGGTTAGGAAGGGAGGGTTAAGAAAGCCTAGACCTCGCTCAGGTAGAAGACCTAAGAGAATGGGTATCTATGGTCATACCCCTAAGAAGAGCTTAAGGCTTATAGCAGAGGAAAGAGCTGCAAGAAAATACAGAAACTTAGAGGTATTGAACAGTTACTACGTAGGAGAAGATGGGCTTTACAAATATTACGAAGTTATACTTGTAGATCCACATCATCCAGCAATCCTAAGAGACCCTGATATAAACTGGATAGCAAGCCCCAGTCAGAGAGGTAGAGTGTTTAGAGGGAAGACTTCGGCTGGCAGGAAGATGAGAGGCATGATAAGGTTCAGAGGTCTAAAGGGTACTCACAAGTATAAGTGGAAGAAGAAGCAGAAGGAGAGAGAGTTAAAGAAGAGACATGAGGCAAGCCGTGGTGCAAGACTTATAGCTCCTAAAGAGGTTTATGAGGAGCTAGGTATAGAGAAATAGTGTTCATTCTTCAAAATTATCGAGAGGATCTACATAGAGAATAGTAGGGATTTTATAAGGAGAAATCCTCGTCACAGCTATTCCCTGCCCAGAAATTGTCATTGCGTAGTCTATAGCTTTTTTAGAGAGATTGAGATATCGTTGAAGTTTTTGCCAATAACTTATAGAGGGGGCACTCATAGCCATAAAGAGCCCGCAGCTATTAATAATAGTATCGATGTAGGGATGTAGATCTTCTACCCCCTGTGTAGCCATAAACATTGCTATCCCCAGACTTCTACTATACCTCGCAAGCATATTCACAAATTCATCTCCTAAAAACGGCAAGACATGCCAAAGCTCATCTAAAACTACGACATTTATTGGAATCTGTGTTGTAGATACATTGAATGTTGATAGCATATACTTGAGGATATATGTAACGACTAAAGCGCTTTCTAATCTATCTCTTACGAATATCTGCTTAAGATTTACAATGGATATCCTTCTCTGTTTCGATGTGTATACACCAAGGAATTCTTCATCAAAACTATAGCGGTTAGTATAAACATTAAATAACGTTGTTAACGTACTTGTAGCTTTGCTGATTTCTTTATCGTAAACATCTACTTCGTAATTCCAAATACTATCGACATCAAGACAACGGTTACATACGTTAACCAAGATTTTAGCTAGATACTTTCTTGCTTGTGTACTTAGCGTGTAAACTTTAGAAAGACTTTCAATAGCAATGTTAATCATTTCAAGTTTTTTCGTAGGTTGATCTTCACAGAAACATAGGGGTAGAGGGACTTCTACAGGGTTGAAAATAAGTACTCTATCCGTATACATTGAGAATAGATATCTATACTCATCCTTTATATCGAAAATAATAGCATTAACATTGTATGATCTTACAAATCTATGAACAAGAGCTGATAAAGTAACAGATTTACCACTACCACTAGGACCTATGACAAGTAGATGTGGTGTCGATGATAGTTCCGGATCCCAGTATACGCTACTCCCCGATATAACATCTATACCTATGTATGTACCTGTACTGCTATACGATAAAGGTACAACTGCTGTAGGTGGTAGAGAATCTAAAAGCATTTGCTTTCTACGTAGATTTGTTTGTACGAAAATTGAGTATAACTCTTGCTAGCATGTCTTCTACTATAGGTTCTAAACTTATGTTTAAGATATTCTTCGCATTTAAAGGTACTCTCTCTATATCCTTTATATTCACAGTGTTAGGACAGAGCAATGCCACTATACTTACGGTTTTAACAGGTTTAATACCCATTAAAACCTTCTTCCTATTCTCGAGAATTTTTTCGATATGGGTACGAAGTTTAATGTTTGTCTTATCTACAGATAATTCTACTAATCTCAGCTGTAAGCTCTGATCCAACTTCTTAAGATATTTATCTGTATCTACTAACTCGATGTCTGTCATCAGTATCTGACGACAGTTCTCGACATAGAGTATCTCTAGGAATTTACGTAGATTGTGTAGGTAATCCAGATATGCTAAATCATGTATACTCAAAGACCAGTTCTTAACCTTATACAACGCAATAATTTCGTCGTTACATAAATGAATACCTGGTTTCACATATCTACATAATGATATACTGTATTCTTTACCACGATGAGTAACCCTAGTTAGTGTTCTTATTAGAGACTGGGTAAAGGTTTTCATATACATTGCTAGATACTCTAATATCACTGCTTCTAATCCCCAACATCTTAGCAACTTTTAAAGCGATATGCATAGCTATGGCTATTACGTTCTCAAAGGTAAGAGGTATTGTACACTGATGCATATAACCAGTAGTTTCAAAGACTACAATTTGAAGCCCGTAATCGCTTAAGATGTGCTGCCAATCAACATTGATACTCACCTCCTTTACTCTTAAAGGCTCAACAGGTAAAACACTATTTTCAATTACTACAGAACCCCATACTTTTCGGCAACGATTAGAGATCTTGAGGAAGATCTTAGATTCAGAAACGTTAAAATACGTATCCTGTATTTCTACACATTTTCTAGGTAACATAACTTCATAAATTCCGCGATTATACATAATATAAGGTTCAGCAATATCGTCTTTAAATACCACCCTTGGTTTACAAAAGTTGTATACAGGCATAGATATATATTTTCCATCAATTTCCAGAATAAGCTTAAGAAGTTTACTACATTTACTAAGATCTATGCATATACCTTTAGCTAAAATGTTATTACATATAGCAATTAAGGAAATGTTGCTTAAATTAATATTGTTTTTCTCAAGCATATCCTTATTCAAGCATATCTGGTCTTGGTGAAGCCGTAGGAGTTCATCTATTTTTAGTTTAATAATGTCCATTTTATCTAGGTACACTCCCCATTCCAAGTTACCGATAGTCTTTACTAGATATAAGCTAGGATGTACATAAGTGTTGATATCTATTCTAGAGTAGTCATCAGGTATATACTTCAGAACTAGGTTGTGATCAACAATTTCAGGTTTGCTTAAAATTATATGCTTATCATTAACTTGGAGAACCTTAACAACGTCAAAATTTTTAGGTAATTCTACGAGAACTCTGTAAAGCCTAGGTTTCAACTTGATATTAGGTATCAAAATATCCTCTATATCTACTTCCTCCGATTTTAATAAGAATTGACTAGCTCTTATCTTAATCAGCGATTTTTCGTATACAGGGTTTATCATTAACGGCGTGAACTCACCAAATATATACAAATTGAATCCAGAGACGCTGTTCAGAACTTTAATTCTTGGTACTAAGTCTAAAAGTTTTTCAATATTAAACATTGTTATACGCCCTAGCCTATCTATACATAAAACTATATCATCTTCTAAAGAAGTGCAATCAGCAAAATACCTAGGTAAGGTTGCAAACTTCTCTATGTATAGACGTGACGATCCTATATCGATATAATACACATCAACGCCATCTTTCTTAAGAATTACAAGTTTATCCTTTGCTAAAGTCACAGAATCAACATCGTTAGCAACAATTCTAACATATGCATGTGTACTGTCTACATTATAGATATCAAGATGGTTATTAGTGATTATAGCAATACGACTGTGATTAGGATCTACGAAAAACTTTACAACATCTTGATGTGAGTATCTATTTAAAACAGTTGAACTATTATTCTCGGTATTTACTAAGATCAACAAGTTGTTAGAGTTTAAGGCAAGAACACGTTCTTCATCTATAAAAGCTAGAGGATCAGCATCTTCTATTTTGTAGTAGCTATCCATGTCATAACGATATTCTAAGTTAAATACAAAACCTCTTCTTCCAAATTTTATAAAGTAAACATTGTTTTTTGTATATCCATAGATTCTAGAAGTATTTATTTGTAATAAATAGGGTTCTAAATTTAGTTTAGCACTAAATCCGTATACACGACTACTAACAGCGGTAAAAATATCATTGTTTACACATACGGATGTAGTGAACGATTCATATGTACCTGTACAATATTTTCGACAACGATGAAGTTCTTCAACAGATATACCTGTATCTACCAACACTATTCTCCCAAGAACACCATTGTTGCTTAAGAATAGAACATGGTTATGTTGAGGATGCACCGTCTTAGCATATAATTCGTAGTTCACTAAGTCTATAACCTCTAAAGCTTTATGAGGTACAACTTTGTAAAGCTTTAGCAACTTACCCATAACATTGTCGATAGATAGTATAGAGAATGGGTTCAATGTGAAGTAATTGCAGGTATAGCATAGTTCATCTATAAGATTCTGATCAAAGTTCTCTAAGGCTATAGAGTAAGTGGTGAGCGTTCCGTTGTCCTCAGCCTTAATAAAAGGGGTTAAACCTATATCTAATTCCTTACTTTGCTTTGTGTAAACTATACGAGGATATATTAAGAGCTTGGGATTGACTAACTCTATGAAGACCTTATCTTTGGTCCTAATAGTTCTGATCTTGGTGTGCAAATCTATAATAGGCTTTCTTAACTCTAAGATTATTGAGTGTTTCAACCCCCTAAAATACTTAGCTAAGTATATAAAGCGTCTTAATTCTTTTATGTGGTTCTTAACTAAAATAGTTTCTAGGGAATGATATAGACTTTGGTGTTGATCTTGAATTCGCGAGAAAAACTACTAAAGATTTTATCCTCTCTCAAGAATAGAATAGCATCTCCTAGCGATATAATTGCTGTAACAGGGCTTCCTCGATATGAAGTTTTAGCAGCTTTTCATATACTAGAAGCTCTTGATTTTATCGAGCCTGTATACGTTCGTGGAAACTACAAGTTGTATAGATTAACAATTGAGGGAGAGAAAGTTGTGGATACATTAAGTAGTGGTAAAAAGATTAGAATTGAAGTGGAATTAGATAGAAATACAGAAAAAGCTGTTCAAATAGAAGCTCTTACCACTAATGTTGCCGATAACGGGAAAGCAGTGTCGGAAGCATCCTAGAATTCCTAGTTTTACAGCAATATTTTGAAAGATCATGTTATATAATAAGGTCTTCTTTCTTGAGGTGTTTCTCCTTTAAGACTGCGCATGTATTGATCAATAATACCCTTTATCTGGGTCTCAACAGTTAATCCTTGCTGATCAAGTTCTGCTGTATCTATGTTTAAGTTCCATACCTTATTAAGAAGGTCTATAATAATCTTTGCCGCGGTATAGTCTACGTAGTTCATCTCAACAATGCTTCTCCATGTTTCACCAAGTATACATACAGCATTTAGATTATAAAACTTGGCCCAACCCACAATAATACCATTGAGACCGCTTACAAAACCTCCGCTCAGCGGTATAGCACCCTTTTCAACATATTTGTTTATCACACGGCTCTCTGTTCCAACAACGTATACATTTCTAGAATGGGATGTTGTATCAGAGACATAAGCAGCTGCAGCAATAAGTTCTTGTATCCCTATTTCACGGAGTTTTTTAGCTAAGTACTTGCCTAAACTGTGTTGATTTCTATCGTTTATCGGCTGTACATCGCTTGTAATTATCAATATCGCAAGATCATCCATCTCTGCAAGGCTTATTTCTACGTGCAAGATATCAGCACTACCATCATCATATGATACGAGGTGTGCGGGAAAGCCGTAACCGTATATCTTAGCTACAGGTTTAGCTTTAAAATAGTGCTTCAAATAATCAACAACAGTTTTGCCTACTAAACCCATACCTGGAAAACCGGAGATAGCTACTAGGTTTTTCTTGTAATGCATTAGTTTATTTATCTCTTTATAAAACCACATAATCGAACACTAAGATAGAAATATATCGTTCAGGAAATTAAAAATGTAGTTAAAAGTATAGGCAAGCATAATACGCGGTGCCGCATCTTAAATACCTGAAACTATTTCATCGTGAGGTATGGAAGATGACGTATTGTATCTCATTAAACGTTAGGTATAAAACCCCTGACATAATAACTTACTATGTTGGTAATTTTTAGACAAGGGCCCGTAGCTCAGCCCGGTAGAGCGCCCGGCTCATAACCGGGTGGTCCGGGGTTCGAATCCCCGCGGGCCCATCAATTTTCTATATAAATAAATCCTTGTCTACGCATAGTGATGAATTCTTTTAATTTTTTTGCTAAACTACTACATCTACTAGAGGTGAAATTGTATGATTGTTACAGAGGATCGAGACTTTATCATGAAGTTGAAGATTTCGAGAATAGTTCTAGTTCTTGTAGCTTCAATAGCGAGTTTTTGTATGTTTGTGTTGAGTCCATTAATGGAGTTTCCTACGAAATTTATGTTAAATAAATCCTTTTCAGTACTTCTAGGTATGTTCTTATCGATATCGTTGATGCTTCTACTAGTTAAAGATTTTGTACATAGAGCTTTAGTAAAAGAATTGATGGTATTAATAGCATATGTACTCATAGCTTTATACACATTCCTTGGATCTATGATTGATATTGTGAGTTTTAAATCTTGTAATTACATGTACATACCCCCAATGTTTATTCTTTTAACATATCAACCAAGCATATCCACGTTGATGTTCAAATCCGTGGCAATAAGCATACCTTTAGGGATTGCGTTTATAATTTTTATCCATGGCCTTTACGATCTCATCAAGACAGTTATTACAGCTAGAATTGAATACCGAAGCGAAGTCAAGTTGGGGCTTGATACCCAGGAACAGCATGATGTAAGTAGTCAGGGGCAGTATTCCAACGCTGTGCAGCATTATAAAAGAATCCGATGATGCTACAACGTTGTGTTCGAAGTTCTTTGAATACTGTATAATTCTGCTATCAGGAGTTAGGGTTAACTCATAGGTACAGTCTATACCGTGGTTTCTAAGTTCTAACTTCAGCATATCGGCGTGCTCTATACTATAACTAACATTCTTATCCACAATAGCCACTACTAACTTAGGTTTCAACAACTCTATCACTTTTGAAATTATTTTAAATGATGCTTGTAGATAAGAATAGTCATCTTTTCTCAATTTCGAGCCTCTTAAGTCACGAGGAATACAGTCATCACATAGATAAACATCTCCTCCTTTAACCATATTCACGGTAGATATCAATACATTATAGAAATCTATCAATAGAATATGGTCTCTAATTTCGTAACAAAGGAATTTATTGTTTATCTCATCAACATACTGTGCAGAATGAATACATCGATATAAGAGTAAACGTTCTTTTTCATTAAGTAAATATCTTGATGTAACTAGGTTTAGCGATGCATTCGCTGGATAGCCTCTAGTTAAGAGATATTTGTAATCGCGAGCGGCATCTATAAGTTTATCACTATCACAGATCTTATGCATTAGTATTACCTCTTGTTAACATTTGCAAAGTGTGTTACACAATGATATCGAATATTTGTTGAATAGTCTCAATAACAAAATTTATACTAATATTAATTAACTTTGTTCAAATATAAGATTTTTATCAGAGTAGTGCACAGGTGCAACTATATGGTGTCTGATATTGAGATCTCAGAAGAAGAACTGCAAGAACTTGAGGAAGAGCTGAAGAAGTTTGAGGAGAGTAAAAGCCATAAAGCAGAGCAACCGAAGCGTGAGAAAGTAGAGAAAGAAGTTAAGGTCTACACCAAAACTCCAGGTCTGACAAGAGTATCGACAGGGATTCTAGAACTGGATGAAGCTTTAGAAGGTGGTGTACCTAAAGGTTCGTGGGTTGCTATAACAGGGGAACCTGGTACAGGTAAATCGATTCTCTGTATACATTTTGCATGGGCAGGTCTAAAAGCGGGGGACCCTATAGTGTACGTAACTACAGAGGCTGAGTTTAGGGATGTTGTTAGACAAGCTAAGATTTTTGGGATGGATTTTGAGCAGTTCAATATATACGATATATCAAGTAGTAGAGAGCCTTCTGAAACACCGAGCATAGTTGTTATAGATATCTTCGGTCTGCTTAAGATAGCTAGACAAATGTCTGAGTCGATATCTCTGGATGTAGAGTCCACGAGGAAGAGGAGGTTTGCTGCATTAGATATACAAACTCTTACAGTAGCTATACATGAAGCTTATAAAGTCTTAGGAGTTTTGAAGGAAGGAGGTAAAACCCCTATAAAACATGTAAGGCTTATTATAGATTCTCTGAGTGCTTTTTGGGCTGATAAACCAGCTATGGCTAGAAAATATAGTTACGAACTAAAGATAGCTACACATAGAGAGAATGTGACAGCATACTTAGTATCACAGTACGCAATGACGACAAAGTCTACTTTTGGTTTCGGACTTGAGCACATAGCTGATGGTGTAATTCATCTATGGATGGATGATGTTGAAACTAAGAAGGAGGTTATAAGGTATATGATCATAAAAAAGATGAGGTTGACGAACCATGCTAAGCACGCATTCAGAGTAGAGATAGTCCCGGGTAAGGGAGTAGTACTAACACCAGTTAAATAGAGAAAGGAATTAAGCTTATCTTCTCGTTCTACACCTTAGGTTTACGTTTAATCAATTTATTGATGGTATCTACAATCTTATTCGCAAGTTCATTTAAATCCCTAGCAAATATGTAAAGCCCTTCTGGTACATAGATTATGTATTCACATCTCCAATAAGGTTCTAACAACTCATCAGCGAAAACAACCTTCGAATACCACGAGTTTTCGCCTTTTGCTATAAGTATTAAGAATTGATGATCTAAATACACTCCTAGGAATAGAACCTTGTTAAAGTTTTTATCAGCTATGTATAATCTTGTCATTCCTAACGACGATAACTTACATCTAATTGTTTCTATATCTGAATCTTTTACATACACCATTCTTATTCACGCTAAGAGAGGTTCTGAAATTGTTATGTATTTGCATAATAGTTAAAGTTTTTTATTAATCCACGTTAAAATTCGTAATAGTGATCGAAGATAATATGAGGTAATATATAATCAGCTAGGGGTCTATGGTGTTAGATAGAAAAGCTTTGAAGTACTATAGGATGTTGAGGATACCCGTGGGTCTTTCAAAGATTTCAAAATATTTATATGCATGCTCATATATGATAATAATTTCACCGTACTTATACAGGTATTTTTTAAGCGGTATGAGAAACTATAGAGAAGTCTATGTATTGATTATTCATAGTTTCTTCATAGCCTTTTTACCATTATTTATAAAAATGCTTGTTGATTACATGAAGATACGTCAATGTATTAACATGTCATTATTCCTCTTAGTGCCGGGGATCCCTATCGAGATTGCAGGAATATTCCTAGGAATAGAAGGGTTAGCGTATGTCGTAGTACCTATAATTGGTGTAATTGCTATAAGGAGCTTTACGTATTCAAGATCAAAGTCTATGATGATCATTTTCTA
This sequence comes from Desulfurococcaceae archaeon, assembly GCA_020832925.1. GTDB lineage: Archaea > Thermoproteota > Thermoprotei_A > Sulfolobales > Ignisphaeraceae > Ignisphaera. The sequence continues at coordinate 30,297 of JAJHRF010000003.1, forward strand.
TACCCTCATTGCAGAGCTAATATTTACTTTAGTCTTCGATATTACTTTAATACACTTTATATCGCGATTTATACTGTTATCAATCTCTATAGCGGTTTCGCTAATCTTTACCGAATCTTTAGCTTACAGAGAAGGATTTGATATATACAGAGTAACAAGTTCGTGGATCAAAACCTTGCTTCTAAATGACGAAGAAGAATTCTCAGCCATTATGAATGAAATCGGGTTTGATACAGAGACATTAACACATGTAATGATGTTCGAATTCAATTCTAGATATGTTGCTTTAGTAGTTCCAGAGATTCATTATGGCCCCTTTAGAAACATTGGTAGTGCTTCCCTTCCACAGATACTCGATAATATACTTGAACCTCATAATATAGCTGTAGTAGCGTTACATGGTGCGTGTTCACATGAGCGAAACCTGGTGAGTTTTAATGAAAGTTTAAGATATGGGTATAGTGTTGCAGACATGTTAATTACAAAGAAGAGGTTTAGAGAAGATATGTTGAATGAGCCTTTTAGAGTCTATACGGATTTCTTCGAAGCTTTCGTAATTCAAACAAATACAGCGTCCTACATCTTCATATCTACACCTACAAGAGGTAACGACGATATACCGTACGAAATACAGAAAAAAGCTGTTGAACTTGGTAAACTATATGGATTTGAAGATGTTGTAATAATAGATGCTCACAACGTAGAAGGTATGTCGATAACGGATCCTAAGGTTTATGAGGGAGTTCTTTTAGCATCGTTATCTAAATCAAGTAGACAGTGTGAGGATCTTTACGTAGGGTTTGGTGAAGCATGTGTCAAAGGAATAGTTAGAGGTTTATGTAACAACAAGGTTAAGGTGATAACTATTAAATGCAATAACAAACTCTATGGTCTTATATATCTCTACGGAAATAATGCTGAAAGAGGTGTTCGAGAAGAGCTAAGAAAAATTGCGTTAAAATACGGCTATAGCGATGTTGAAGTCATTACAGCTGACGATCATAGTTGCTCCGGTATCGATTTTGATGCACCTTACCATACAATAGAGTTGAATAGTTCTCTAATAAGAGCTGTTGAAGTAGCGCTAAAGAATAGCTTAAGCAATTTTGAAAAGGGAAGAGTTTACATAGCGAGATTGCATATACAAACTAAAATAGTTGGACCTAAAATATTCAGATTGCTTGAAGTAGCTAAGATTCTAAGCAGGAAGGTTCTTAAATATTTAGTATTCTCATATCTTCTCATCTACATCATGGTCTTGATTTTGGTGTTCATATAGATATGATTGTATGTTAATGTATGTCACACTTTTTATAAATAGCTATTGTTATAGTCTAAAAATAGGTGTTAAGACATGAGTATATCAATAGAGAGGATTGCTCCGTACTTAGGGCAGCCTATATATGATGTTTACGGTCGAAAACTTGGCGTAGTTGTTGGAGTATATAGCGAAGTTGATGGAGCTGTAACAGCTATTGAGATAATGGTAAATGATGCAATATATGAAACTATCCCTGCTGATAAGCTAGGTGTGAAGGACGATAATGTTAAAGTAATGCCGGAATGGCTTGCAGAAGCACAAAAGATAGAGAAGAAAATGGATGTACTAAAGAAGAGAATAATTGCTTTAGAAGAATTGTTTAAGAAAGGACAAATCCCGCAACATGCGTATAAAGAGTTGAAAGAGAAATTCGAAAAGGAGCTGAATAAGATTAGAAATGATGTAAAGAATCTCAAAGAGGTGATGAGGAAGAGGATGTATGAAATCGAAAATTTCGTAATACACATCGAAAAAGCTATGACAAATCTGTTAGTAAGCTATACCTCAGGAGAGTTGCCAGAGAATGGATTCAAGGTTTCAGCTGATAATCTAAGGTTTGCAAAACAAGCATCTTTAGAAGAGAAGAAAGATTTAGAGAAACATTCAGCCTTGATAACAAAACTTGAAGAAGAATTAGCATCAGCTCTTAGCCAGCAAGAGAAACAAGAGATTGTACCAGCAACTCCCCAGGCCGGACCTATAGCAGTAAAGATTGCTACGTAGATTAGATGAAAAGTATTCTAAGGAGGAACACTATGTCAATTCCTGCAGGTATTTTTGATTCATTTGCAAGATTGATAAGGATAACATCTAGGGATTCGCATAAAAATGCCCTGATCTACCTCATCTCATCGATAAACGAACTAAGAACTAGATTAGAGGAGATTAAGAGGAGATTAAAAGAGAGAGATGAAGAGTTATTGGCAAATGCTGTAAAAGCTCTAAGCTATAGTGATAGAGACAGAGCTTCAATATATGCTGCTGAAATAGCTGAGGTTAGGAAACTGATGAAGGTTGTAAATGTAGCTCTCCTTGCAACAGAAAGACTTTTAGAAAGGCTTAAGACTATGGACATAGTAAGCGATATGAGGAAACCGCTATCTTTAGCTATAGGGATACTTACAGAGTTAAGACAGAGGTTCAGCAACACGATGCCTGAACTAGCCTTAGCTGTGGAGACTATCGTTAGCAACGTTAATACTCTAGCATCATCTACGCAAGCTCCTGAGACTAGTGTAAATATTGCAGTGAATAGTAAGGAGATAGAGGAGATAATCAAGGAGGCAGAGGTAAAAGCTGAAGAGAACATGAAATTGAGTTTGCAGCCCATACCTACACAGTTAAGATCTATTATTGAAACTATAAATCAGAATGTAGCTAGATATATTGATCAAGAGGATAAATTCATAAGCAGTAGAAGTACCGTGAGCTTGTCTACACCAACATCGTATATGAAATTGAGTAATCTAGATATAGCAATATATCAGTACATTATTAAGAATAATGGAGTATTAGATATAAACGAATGTATGAAAAAGTTCGGCGTAACTAGAGAAGATATTATGAATTCTCTTAAAAGGTTAGAACAAGCTGGATTAATTAGAATTACGTAAGTTGTTTTTAGCGGCTATTCCTTTTTAATAATATCTCAAGAATTGAATAGATTTGGTGACGGTTTTGAGTAGAGAATATCTTGAAAGTCTTGCGAGAAGATATCTAAATGAAGCCATGATCAACGAAAAAGTTGGTAATAAAATAGATGCAGCAAAAAATTATAGAAAAGCGTCAGAGATCTTTATGATGTTAAGCAATAATTATAAAGACGCTATATCGGCTAGTATTTATAAAAGCTTAGCTGAATCTTGTGTCAAGAAAGCTGAAGAATTGGAAAAGGAGTCTCAGATAGCTATAGCCGTCAATAATGCAGGAGATAATAATCTAGAAGAAGCTGTTAAGGAGTTCATTATAGTCAGAAAAACTTCAGTAAGATTCGAAGATGTTATAGGGCTTGATAATGTAAAGCAAACACTTATAGAAACTATCGTATATCCATATAAAAGACCTGACTTATTCCCGTTAGGTTGGCCTAAAGGTATACTTATGTATGGACCTCCTGGATGTGGTAAAACCTTGATAGTTGCAGCCCTTGTTAACGAGATCGACGGAATTTTTATGCATGTTAACGCAGCTAACTTAATGTCTAAATGGCTTGGAGAATCAGAGAAAAAAGTTGCAGCAATATTTAACTATGCACGTAAAGTTGGTTTAACGAAACCAGTCATAATATTCCTCGATGAAGCTGATGCATTATTAGGTGTGTACGAGCATGAAATTGGAGGAGAAGTAAGGGTTAGAAACCAGTTCTTACAAGAAATGGATGGGTTATTAGATAAAGGTGAAAAAAACTTTGTATACGTTATTGCAGCTACAAATAAACCTTGGAGACTTGATACAGGTTTCTTAAGAAGATTTCAGAAAAGAATATATGTACCTGCACCAGATCTTCAAGCACGGAGGCAACTATTCGAATATTATACAAAACCATTCAACTTGTCACTGGATGTTGATTTAAATAAACTTGCTGAACTAACAGAAGGCTATTCAGCAAGCGACATAAGAGATATAGTGTTAGATGCATATCTAAGAACTCTAAGGGAATTATTCCGATCAGGAGATGTAGAAGGTAAACCGAGACCTATATCAATGCAAGATTTTCTTGAGGTCCTGAAAATACGTAAACCTAGTATATCGAAAGAGCTTTTAAAGAGATATGAAGAGTGGTCTGCAATGTATGGGAGTTGAACCTCATAATGAGCTTTAGTTCATTTCTTTATTTCAGCTAACTCAAGAAGTTCTGGGATGAATTTCAGTACATCGTCTATAGTCACAATCCCTATAACCCTTCCAGCTTTATTAACCACAGGTATATGTCCATGACCTGTCCCGATCATAAGCATTATAACATCTTTTAAAGATGTTTCAGGCTCTACCACAGTTACAGGTCTAGACACTATATCTATGATCTTGGTTAATTTAAGATCGAGATTTTTTGCAACAGCTTTTATGACTATATCTTTTGCTGTTACCACACCTAAGACTCGATCCAGTTCGTCTACAACTATGAGTGAAGCTATATTATACCTCTCCATAACCTTTATACTTTCGTAAACCGTGGTGTCACCACGTACCTTAATAGGGTTAGGCACCATAACATCTGAAGCCTTTAACACTATACTACACCTTTATCTACTTACTCACAGGAGCCTTTTAGCACTTTTTTCACAACCTTACTCTTGCCTGGTAATTTTGTAGCGATATCGTTTAAATCTATTAATGAAGCTAGCTCCTCACATTTTTCATCCCTCAAATACTCTATAAAATCTTTAGCTATACTACGAGGATCTTCGTTGCCTGGAATTATCACAATATACGCTACCACTCTCTTATCTAACACATATTCAGGGCCTATCACTACTCGAGGGACTTTATCTCTAACTTCTATTCCTATCGCTAATCTAAGGTTTATATTCCTTAAATAATTTCTTTCACCGTATACCATGTAAGATCCCTTAGGCAGGTACTGACCAGATGGTGGAGATAACGAGATTTGAGATCCATAAACCCAGAAAACATCAATACTCATCAACTTTAATTTCCAAGCTTTACTATAACATGCTGCAATAACTGCCGCTTCCTTAATAGTGTCAAGGTCAGCTTCTTTTCCTCGTGTTTTTATGACTACCGTACTTGCCCCATGTATATCAGCATGAAGTACGATATCGTGGGGTTCCAAAAGTTTTCTAATTATTTTAATGTTTTGAGCAGCATCTTTACCCCCTATGACTAGGAATCCCGACGACGAGATATACCATATGAAAGTTTCGTACCATTCCCTGAATCTACTTAACCTAGTACTTATCTTCTTCTCTCTCAATTTCATCTCTTTCATAAGTGCTTCTAATAATGTTTCAAACTTTTTTCTTTCTTCCTCTGCTCTAGCTATGGACTTTTCTAAACCTGCTATAGCTTTACGTAGATCGGTATAAAGTTCAACAAAGCTCTTCGTTACATCGAATTCTAGTACTACATTATTTATTTTTATAGTGTATATACCCTTGTTAGGATATATCTCTTCAACATAGTTACAATTCTTAACATAGCTCCAACCAAGCGATTTAATAGTATTAACAACACATTCATGGGTTTGCTCTAAATCAGCATACATATACTCTACAATGGATAACTTAGTTTTAAGATTTTCTAATTCGTTTCGCATACCAGTTAAAAGCTTATCTATTCTCTCTAAAGCTCTCTTAGTACTCTCTATTTCGCTTCTCAATTTTTCAGACATCGATATCAGTAGATTCGCTTCGAATTCTTTCTCAAAAAATTTATTTATTGCTTCATTGAAGGTCTTAAAGAATTCTATTCTATAGGTTCCAGATGTAAACTTAGGTAGTAGACGATGATAGAATCCTATTGGGATATTGTCGTCAGTATAAACAATACAAGGTTTATATTCGTTTATATCGATAACAAGATCTCTATACACAGAATTGATGCAGAGCATATGTTCATTTGTTAGATCTGAAATTCTGAAACCTTTTAAATTACATTGTATAACTATACTCTCAGCTATTTCTGGTGGAAGCCCTGTTTCTTTAATCAATACCTTAGTGATTTCATCATTAAGCTGTAACCGCAACTCATTTAGAACAGAAATTATGTTGTCATGGCATTTAGCTACCATAGGAGGTGGCACATATTTTATCCCTGGCTTTATAACTCTATCTTTCATAACTCTATACTCATTACATAGCTCCACCTTATCTTGATTATCTAGCACACAAATACTGCCCCTAGGGAGTAGTTCTATGACAAGTTTTCTTAGCTTATCTTTGCACTCAACTTCTATGTATAGAACTCTTTCACATGGTATTTGACGAAGCTCGCGTATACGGCAGTTCTTTAACAATGATCGCCATATCCTCTGGTTTTTTTCATCAAATTCATCTATCTTTAGATCACTAAATGAAATACTTACACGTTTTGATGGCTCCATTATTAACCAGTAATATAGATTCTTTGTACTATTGTAAAGCTTGATGATTAGTATTGATATAGGCTTAATGTAGTATAGGTTATCTATATAAGATTTCTCGAGGATCTCTTTCTGTTCTCTTAACCATATTTTTAAATCCACCCAACTCATACTATTTTTTCTACGGGGTTCGCTTCGCAATGACATACTCAGCCACTAATCCATATAAGGGTTTTAGAGATCAGCTAATTATACTATTTTTAAGAGGGATATATGGAATTATAGTGGCGTTAATGCTTCACACAATATTCTCAGCAGATTTAAATACAGTCTTAGTGCTGAAAGTTTTGTTCGGCGATTACTACAACTACTTTACATGGATATACCTTTTAGGGTTGTATCCCGTCTCTATAGTCATAATAAAACTTCTAACGAATGCAAAGAGAAAATATGATCTGTATCTCCGAGGTCTATCGGTGTACTTTGCCTCAGCCATTATAACATATACTATCATCTCTACTCCTTAGAATTCTCTGTTCATATATAGGTACATACTCCGCCACTACATCAAGATAATCTTCAGGCAATACTATATGACCTTCATCATTTACAGGAAATGCGTATGGTAAGAATATTTCCAGCTCTACATCACCAAATACCTTTCTATAACGTAGTCCATACACAAATTTTATTTCCGATAAAGAATTTCCTTCCTCAATCTTCCTTAACACATAGATAACACCAGCAATTGTATATTGATAAGGACCAATATTACGCGCCTTAGCATGACGAAGTTTTGATGTTATATAGATCCACGTTCTTCCTCTAGGTGGATGTGATCCCATAATGCCTCCTATTACAACATATTTAGCTGATTTAAGCTCTGATGCATCTAGAGGTATGGGAGCTTTAGGATCTAGTACTATGATGTTATCAACATTTGCTAAGATATCTACAGCTGATTCCCTACTGATATTAGGTATGTATTTAGACAAGACCTGTGCATGGCGGGGATCCTTAACATTAGTTAGCAGAAGTCTAGACCTGTAGATCTTCATAGCATATTCGTATTCTTTTAAGATCCATCTATTTACGCAAGGCTCTAGATGCTCTATAACGACAGTAAACATAGGCTTAATCCTGAATAAATACTTCAAAACCTAAATTTAAGTATATCTTTTTTTCCCACTAAGCTTTTATTCTGCTAAATTATAGAGTGAAATTGTTAGGGAGAGACATTGGCATTACAACAATCAAAACCATCTATAACGCCTTTACGTATATTACGTAATTCAACAAATAAAACCGTAATGGTTAAAGTGAAGGAAGGCTCAGAATTCGTAGGCAAACTCATTATGACGGATCCTACGATGAATGTGGTATTAGAAGATGCTACAGAGTATGCTGATGGAGGTAAAGATGTTGTAGCAAAATATGGTAAAATATTTATAAGAGGTAGTCAGATACTCTACATAAGCATAGACTATACCGAGGCTAGGATAAGGCAGGCTTCATCATCTTAAAAGTAATAGAGGTGTAAAACTAATTGAAACAGAGGCTCAGGCTTCCCTCAAAATGTTTCATAAATTTCGATTTCTCATTGGATAGGATTGAATGTAAACTATGTCGATACTTTGAAACATGCTTAAAGATATACAACAAAGCTCAGAGGCTTGCTAGTACAGTTAAATAGTTTAACGCAGTGACTCGTTGCATAGAGAGGAGCTATACATAATTAAAGCGTAGTAGAAGACTTCAGTTTAATTATCATCGATAGAGCTAAGTAGAGAGCTGATGAGAAACCACGTTAGCATCTTATAACTACTTAACTTCATGGTGAATAGGTTTGCAATGATTATCCCCAGTAAATAAAGCTGTTCTGATAGCGTTTTAGAACGAAAATATAAACGAAAATATATGCTAATTTAGGGCTAAAACTATATAAAGAGCTACGAGAGGCTAAAATGTGTAGAAAAGCATGAGAGGTAAAATGGGATGAAGAATATTTACGTAAGTGAGTATATATGGCAAGGAGTTGAGAATTTGAATGTTGAGATAGTTGAACGTAAAGGATTAGGACATCCAGACTATATAGCAGATGGTGTAGCTGAAGCTGTAAGCAGGGGTTTGTGCAACTACTATCTAAGTCGCTACAACACAATACTTCATCATAATGTTGATAAAGTGCTGGTAGTAGGAGGGCAAGCCAATCCACGATTTGGTGGAGGAGAGGTTCTACACCCAATACGTATAATAGTCTCTGGCAGAGCCACATCTTATGTTAAAACAGAGGCAGGACTAGAATTCATACCTATAGGCACAATAGTATTAAAATCTGTGAATGAATGGATAAAATCAAACTTCAGGTATCTAGATCCACAAGAACATTTGATTGTAGATTATAAGATAGGTCAAGGAAGTGTTGACCTTGTTAAAATATTTGAACTAGGTCTTAAAAAAATTCCTTTAGCCAACGATACAAGTTTCGGAATAAGTTACGCCCCTTTATCAACTCTAGAGAATGTTGTTTTATCGACAGAACATTTACTTAACAGTCCTGAGATCAAAAAGAGGATCCCAGCATTAGGTGAAGATGTGAAAGTTATGGGGCTTAGAATAGGTAAGAAGATTATATTAACAGTTGCTGTTGCAATGATATCGAGATGGGTTAGAGATAGAGACGAGTACCTTAACATCAAGGAGGAGACGAAGAATTTAATTCTAGACCATGTCCTAAAGTTAGCACCAGATTATGATATAGAGATTCATATTAATGTTGGTGATAAACCAGATCAAGGAGTTTTCTACCTAACTGTTACAGGAACTTCTGCAGAGCATGGAGATGATGGAGCAACAGGAAGGGGTAATAGAGTTAACGGGCTAATAACACCTATGAGACCTATGAGTTTAGAAGCTACAGCAGGGAAAAACCCTGTGAGCCATGTAGGTAAGTTATTCAATGTAGCTGCAAACATAATCGCAGATAGGATCTATAAAGAGGTTCAAGGTATTAAAGAAGTTTATGTAGGTTTACTAAGTCAAATTGGTAAACCTATAAATGAACCCTTGGTTGTAGACATAAAGATTGTTCCAGAGAAACCACCTCTAACATCAAACATTATTAACGAATGCAAAGCTATAGCAAGTGAAGTACTCGATAACATTCCAAGATTAACGTTAGATATAATAGAGAACAAAGTTAATCTATTCTAAATACTTAAGGATTAAACTAAAACCTTCCACACCTAGCTCTTTATTTAGAATATACTAGTCTTTAACCATCACTTTGAATTAAGCTATTTCTGTAATCAGATATTATCTTTATTAAATCCTTTAATGATATATTTGAGCTGGTTCTTTTTACTGATTTAAATCTGCTTATAGCTATTATTAAGGATTGTTCGAGATCGTCTAAATTAACTATAGCTAAGTTCTCACCTATCTTATCGATATTCGTATCACAGATTATGGGTATTTCCTCCTTTATAAATATTTGTTCAAGTTCTGAATCACACTTCTCGAACAGAGGTATGATCTTTAATGACTTTAGATATTTTAGCGCATCGTAGGCGATATAATTACTTTCAATTACTATGAATCTATTTATTGATATGAGATCTTTTAATGAATTCAGATGGTTTAAAGTTAAGTTCTTGATTCTCGGTAGGACAATAGCTCTTCGCATCATTATTGATACTAAAAGATCTAGATATCTATTCCGTTCATTTGTTAATTCTTCTAATTTGCTTCTCAAGGTCTCTAAAAGGTATTGAAGTTGTTTTACTTGATCACTTAACCTAGTTATCTCTCTATCTTTTACAAAATCGTGTTGAGATTGCCTTACCTGTACAAACTTTCGTTCAAACAATAACTCTTCTAGCTTATTCTCGATTTCTCGAAATCTTTGCTTCAGAACTTCATTTTCTTTTAATAGTTCTTGTATCTTCATTTCCAGGTTCTTTACATTATTTTCACAATTTATTGTTGCTTTTGTATATTCGCTTATACTTTTTGTAGGAATTGTTTCTTGTGAAGTTATATTGGATAGGTGTTTACCTATAGCAAATTCTAGTACTTGGCTAACACTATAACTTTTCAGCAACATATACTTCATCTCATCTATATCTACGTCCAGATCCATCTCTAAAAGCTTTCTCTCAAGCTCTGCAAATTTCCTTTCATAAGCTTTGTAAGCTCTTATTGCGGCGGCTAAAGCATCACGTTCGTGCGTAGTATTAATTATTAAATCGATGTGTTTTCGTTTCTTAAGCCACTCAATCAACTTCTCTTTCGTTTCTGTATCCAGCGTCTCGTTAGGTACAAAGAGTTGTACTCCAAGCATAGATGCGAGCTTCTTAACACTTTCTGGTGGAGGGTTTGTGTCAACAGATATTATTGCTGGTATGCCGTAACGATAGATCTTGTCTATTATATCGAGTCTATCCAAACCTTTTGTTGATTCTAAGTGTAGTACGTTTAGTGAAAGATCTATTATAGCTAGACCTGTCTCAATCCCGGGGTCTATCCCTATTATCAAAGGTTTTTTCTTAACCTCATTCTCATTATCTAGAACAACTATATCAGTATAAACAGGTTTTATTAAAATCCTTATGTCGCTGCCTCTATAAGGCTTTATTATTTTCTGCACAGTCTTGCTATCTGCGTAAACAGTAAATATAGCGCTATCTAAACCTCCACTACTCTTCCTTATAACGATATCATAGTCAAGCTTTTCTCTTTCAAGCAAGGTTTTTATCTCTTTGACAGCCCTTAAGATAGCTGTGCGCATTCCACGTGTATATCTATTAGAACTACTTCCACCGGATCCTATAGATCGAGCTCTAGAAACTATTATTCTTGTTTTACGCTCTAACCCTTTTACTGCTGTACCTACACCTTTCAACGCTAATAAAGCGCATATATAAGCAGTTTGTAAAGGTTTTGGTTTCGAAGTCAAAGTTATACCTATTTTGGAAGCTTGTTCAGCCAAACTTACAAATACATTATTATCAATTGTTACCTGGTATATCTCAGTATAGCTTGGAAATAAGGACAAAATCTTTGCAATATCTTTAGATGTTGGAGCTAGTTCATATATGTTATCAATACCTATACGATTGACAGAGTATTCCCAAGATAACCTTATGACGGTATTAAGCGAAGCTTCAAGCATCTCTACTACAGGTCCACGATTTTCATCTATGATAACAACTGAGTACATAGGTGGAACAGTGTTCGACGAAGGATGTCCCTTGAATATGTCTATACCTAATACTAACATAGAGGATTCCTTAAGCTTACACCTACATCTCAGCCAGCTAACAGTGCTCACAGCTAATTATAACTATGCGCCTATTATATGCTTATACACTTCTTCAGCATCGATATTTAGTCTAAAACGTTTTCTAAAGAATTTAACAATGTTCAATATATCGCGTTTAAGTAATTGTTGAGCTAAAGGTGATGCAGAGGATACGTATTGCGGCCAATCAATTATATATGCAAGTTCTTCATCATCTCTCCGTGTTATCATGATATTATACTCGCTTAAATCACCGTGAATAATACCAACGTCTTTGTATGCACATTTAACTATTTCAATTATTTGATTGAATATATTAGAAGGGTCTTGGAGTTCCGATACTTCGTTAAGTCTAATACCTTCAATAAATTCCATAACTACACAGTGCAAAGCTCCTCCATATATTTTAGGTACACCAGATATGTTATTGTTATTCAATAATGTCAAAACTTCTTTCTCTCTTCTTCCTGCTAATATACTTCTACGTAACCAACTACTTTCTGCTAGATTATCCGAGTAGTATCCTCTATATTTTGCAACGTTCTTGAAACTTCGTTTACCTATCTTATAGAATTTTATAGCCACGACATCGTTATTCTCGGAAAGCCCTTGATATACCTCGCTTTCCTTACCAATACCAATAATGTCCCCTATAGCTTTAATAATGTTTTGTGTTACAAGAATTTTCAACGCTAAGCAATCTAATCCCAAGAATGTTATTCTGTAAGCCTCCATAGACGGGTGTTTAGCTATGATTTTCAGCTGAGCCAATTTTTTTAGTCGAGCAATAATTTCTTTCTGGGTGTAAAGGTGTTCAAACTTCTTAACTACGTATTCTACAGGTATGTATTCAAAATTCTTAATGTTCCGAACCATGAAGCTTAGGAGTTTAAAATCGTCATCTGTTAACTTTCTATATACCCCTCCTAATTTCAGATATAGGTCACCACTTCAAATATGTTGAACATATCATGCAAATTTCTACACAGATTTAATGTTAAGTATCCGCGGCGGCCGCGATTTTCTTCATCCACTATCTGTGTCAAGAGCGCGGGATTCTTCATCTATGTCGCTAGAATTAACTTAATATTGATAACTTAAAATAACTATATCAAGTTTCATCTAGAACCTAACTATTTATCACCTGTTTTTACAAGTTTTTGTAAAAGCTCTCTAGCGTAATCAAACGATATTTTACCTTCTCTAATCATGGTTTCGGCTATCATATCGATCAATTCCCCAGTTGCTCCAGCCATTATAGCAAGGTTTCTTGCATGTAATTTCATATGCCCTGCCTGAATCCCTGTCGTAACAAGTGCTTTGAGTGCAGCAAAATTCTGTGCCAATCCTACGGCCGCCATTATCTCTGCTAATTCTTTTGCTGTTTTTACGCCTAAGATTTTAAGAGCTATTCGTGCAATAGGATGAACTTTTACTGTTCCACCAACAACCCCTACTTGTAGAGGCATTTCTAGAGCTCCTACTAAATAGCCATTCTCGATATTCCAGGTACTAAGAGGTTTATACGAACCGCTCCTTGCTGCATAGGCATGAGCACCAGCTTCTATAGCTCTATGATCTTGTGCTGTTGCAAGAGCTACAGCTATTACACCATTCAGTATGCCTTTGTTATGAGTTACAGCACGGAAAACATCGGCTTCAGCAATAGCTGATGCATCGACGATCTTCTCAGCTACATCCAGTCCAATATCGTCTACAGGTATTTTTACCCAGGATCTCGTTAATCTATATATCGCGTAGTTAGAGACTATTTTCAATCTTGCTTCACCTCCTGTAATTTTTTCAATCAAATGAGCTACAGCTTCTGCCATAGTATTCACGGTATTAGCACCCATAGCGTCGAGAACATCAACAATTAAGTGAACAGCTATAACAGGTCCACGCCTTGTTTCTAAAATTCTTACCTCGATATCTTTAGCTCCACCACCTAATGATACAAGTGTTTTATTAGTTGAATTAGCTATTTCCAGTATCTCATCTTTATGAATTAGTATTTCTAGAGCTGAGTACCTAGGCATAAGGGATTTCATTATGTGTATTTGCGCTACCATGTACTGTTTATCAGCTAAAGCTTTAATACCACCATCTCTCCTCATAAATCTTGCAGCATTGCTAGCAGCAGCTACTACGCTTGGCTCTTCTGTAACCATGGGTATAAGATAATCCTTTCCATTTATTTTAAAATTCGGAGCTATAGAGAATGGATAGCACATAACACCTATAACGTTTTCTGAAATACAGCTGGCTATGCTTGGGTCCAGGTTTCCAAAGTTTCTCAATATAGCTACCTCATCATCGGTAAGATTTGCCCATTCTTTAACTATCTTCAGCCTCTCTTCTACCGACATATTGTAGAATCCTGGAATTCTTGAACTCTTCTCGTTAAGCTCCATCGAAACCACCGCTATAGAGGGATTTTATTATTTAAACTTATAAACGATCATATTTCAAAGTATGTTAAGCTCTAAAAGCGTTAAAAAGAAAGCTTCTTCAGCTATTCTTTCATTCTCAGCAAACACGGTAATAATTGCATCAAAATTTTTACCTCCAAGTATATCCCTTAATTTCCTTAACGATGGGAACACGTTTTCGTTTAAATCTTCACAGGGAGGTATATATACTTTGTCACCTAGTATATAAGCAATTATAGCAGCTTTTGCTTTGTACCTGATTAAAGTATCACGAAGATACGAAACATCAAACCTCTTTAGTAACGCAAATCCATTCCTTAGCAAGAAGCAGTATGCTTTATTATAGAGTAGAAGAGATTTTTCCAGAATAGATGTTACGTCTCCTCCAAAGTTAACAAGTTTAAGCAACTTTTCAACAAAGGCTTGACCATAAGGTGTTAATATGCATCCAGCAACCGAGTCTATCTCAATAAGATTCATTCTCCTTAATCGATTAACTAATGTTCTAACAGAGGTAACACTTATACCTAAATGTTTTGACAATAATTGACGTCCCAAAGGTCCCTTCTCATAAAGTATAAGCAGAGTTTTTAAAACATGATATTCATTAAACGTAGGTTTAACTCCCCTAATAGGTAGCACTATCTTAGTTACAACTTCTTTGATTATCGGGTTGACGTACATTATCTTAGCCTTAACATCTCAGTGATTTCGTATTTTATATAGAGGCGCATAATTAAGCTCTTACTCCATATCTAAATCATTTATATTAGTGAGACTTTTATTCGTGCTTATATCAACAAATTTTAGATGCATTGACGAAAGGATTCTCAAAACCTTTTCGATGTATATATTAACGCTTTTCTCGTCTATATTCAACGATTTAAGTTTCTGAAAAATAATCCTTTCCACGATGTGATAATGTTTGTAAGTTTCATTAAGTTTCTTCCACGGTATACCTGTCAATGCTTTAACCAACCTATCATCAATTGGTATAACTCCTTTCAACATTAAAAATGCTATTATCGGATACCCGATATAACCTCGCAACTTCGTGCCATTATCATCGCTATACACAGACCTTGTACTGAGATCAACATAAACATGATATTTACGTGTACCATCGGATGATATCACATAAGCATCTTTATCGCTAAAAACCTTTATCCTCTGATCCCCTATACATCCTAAAGCTTCAAGTATTTTTATCCGTGGTGGTAATTTTAACTCTTTATCAAGGTTGCGAAAGTTCATGATGAGCCCTCTAAAATTCCCTAAGTTTATACTATATATTAGCTCTTAACATAATGAAAGTAAAGATTTTGAATACAATAAAGCGAAATAAGCTTATTAAGAAGCTGACACTAGATATTCTTAGCTAATATTTGGCATCCAGATCTGGGCCCGTAGCTCAGCCCGGTAGAGCGGCGGGCTCTTAACCCGTAGACCGCAAAGGGCGGAAGTCCCGGGTTCAAATCCCGGCGGGCCCGCCACAACATCTACACATCTTTGTATCGCATTCTCTATTAAATTTTCAATTCATGTAAAATAGAATTCATAATTAGATCTGAGCATGAAGATTAGAAAAGATGTAGAAGTGATGTAATCTAAAATAAATTCGATTAAAATATTGTTTATTATGGAGATAGGAAATCTTCAGCTCTTGGTGGTTCAGGCTTTAAACCTTTTCTTTGACGTATTTTTCTTACAAGATCCGGTAATAGTGATTCTGGAACAGGCATCCATCCAGCAAATTCCGTACCCCAGAAGGCTCTCCCTGCACTAGCACCTCTTAATTCGTTAGCTAAATCTATAGATTCGCTTACAGGGATTTCGCATAAAACTTTCACTATGTTTCCAGCCATATGAAGTACATTAAGTATTTTCCCTCTTCTTCTGGTTATTACAGATGATATAGGTCCTAAGTAATCTATAGGTACTTTTATTTCAAGTTTCTGGATAGGCTCTAATAATGTTGGTCTAGACATTAGCATGCCGGCGAATATAGGATTCCTAACAGCAGGATATATTTGAGCTGGACCTCTATGAGCTGGATCCTCATGAATAACAGCATCGTGCAGTACAACTTTCAATCCTCGTACAGGTTCAGCAGCTAGCGGACCCTCTCTCATTGCAATTCTGAAGCCTTGGATAATAGTATCCTTAACCTCTCTGAGATACTGTATACCTGATGTTAAATCGATGAACACATTTATGTTTTCATCTATAGCCCATATCCTCCTAGCTTCATCATAATCCCAACCAGCTTCATCTCTTAAGATTTTGGCTCGTTTATACGGATCCATATCTTCCGTAATTATACCTTGTTGTATTAACTTTACGGTTTCCTCATTTAGAGGTTCAACACTTATATATAGTTTGTTATGCTTATTTGGAGACTTTCCTTCGATAACAGGGCTTTTAGCTCTGATCGTTTCTCTGTATACTACAGTAGGAGGTGAAGTTTCAACCTCTAACCCAAACCTCTCCTTGAGTAACGTTAGTACTATCTCAAGGTGTAAATGACCCATACCAGATATTAAGTACTCACCTGTTTCCTCATTAATCTTAACAATTAGATTGGGATCTTCAATACTCATTTTCTTTAAAGCATCGATAAGTTTTGTTAAATCTGTTGTTTTCTTAGGTATGACAGCCATGGTTACAACAGGTTCTGATACATATCTAAGTCTCTCGAAAGGTGTTATAGAGTCCTTGAGTTTAGGATCAATAACAGTTTCACCAGCTCTTGCTAGGTCAGGACCTAATACTGCTGCTACATTTCCTGCAAGTATACGATCTACAACTTCTCTGTATGGACCCATGTATAGACCTACTTGTAATACTTTCTGTGTTGTACGTGCATTAACCAGATATACCTCCTGCCCGCTGAAGACTGTACCTGAAAATACTCTACCAGTTGCTACAAACCCTGCATGGGGATCCCATCTCATATCGCATACAAAGAATACTAAAGGACCATCAGGATCCGCCTCCATTAACGCCTTACCTATATCGGTGTTGATGTCTCCTCTCCATATTTTCGGAATTCTATATCTTTGAGCTTCCCTGGGATTCGGTATAAATTTTACAACCATATCAAGTAAAGCTTCATGTAACGGTATTTTCTTCTTTAACTCCTCTAAAGCTTGTTTATCACCAGAGCGGTATACCTCAATTATATCATCGATTTTGACACCCTTCTTTCTACTCATAGGGACCGTTAACCCTATGGCATCTTTAGCGCAACCGAATGCAACCATCCCTTGTGCAGGGTCAAGTAGCCATTTCTTCCTAAATTCTGGTTCAGCATATGTTTCGATAAGTGAATTAACTTCTCTTATTATCTCTATAAATCTCTGTTTTATTTCGTCAGAACCCATACGCAGTTCTTTGATAAGCCTATCGATTTTGTTTATGAATAGGAGAGGTCTAACTCTTTCTTCTAAAGCTTGTCTTAGTACTGTTTCTGTCTGGGTCATAACGCCTTCAACAGCGTCTACTACAACAATAGCGCCATCTATCATTCTTAAACTTCTAGTTACTTTTCCGGTAAAATCTACATGTCCTGGTGTATCAACTAGATTTATTACATAAGGTTTTCCTTCGTATTCGTGGTACAGACTAATATTGGCTGCTTTAACGGTCATTTGGCGTTTTTGTTCTATGTCTAAGAAATCCATAGCTAATACTTGGCCTGCTAATCTTGGTGAAATTATTCCTGCAGCCGCTAGTAAGCTATCGGTTGTAGTAGTTTTTCCGTGGTCTACATGAGCTATTATACCTACGTTTCTTATTTGCTCTATGTTACTCATGATTTTAAGTACTTGTTCAACTGTTTTAACGTACCTCATTGTAGTACCTACCTTATCTACAACCTTTATTCTTTAGAGTTTATTAATCTTGATGATTATTAGATGGGGGCAAATCCGCTTTTTGCTTTTTATCCGCCGATACGTAATCTAGAATGTTTTTCTGTACATCTGTTGTATAGGCTGAACTTGTTTTCGAAGAATATCTATACACAGCATGAATTATTTGATAGATTTCGGCTGCTTTTTGTTCTGTTAAACCCTCTATACGTGTAAGTTCATATAGAGATGCATTACAGAAGGCATGTATAGATCCAAAATGTTCCAGTATTCTCTGTGTTATCTTGGGACCTATGTGAGGAAAACACTGAAGTATAAATTTCTGCCACTCCACTATGTTATTCGCCTTGGGTTTCCTAGGTGTGGAGGTCGTAGGAATAGTGTGCGGTTTATAGTAGCTTAACCTTTTTATCAATTCAGCAGTTTCTTCCTCATTTCTGGTGTAAAGGATAGCGACACCCAGATCCAATGTTATAGTTATATACGATCCCCAGACAGCGTTTTTATGAATTTTCCTCTCTTTCAATGCTTTATAGATATTTCCTTCAATAATTAGAACAACTTTATCGTACCTCTCCTTCAACTTACTTAACTGGGTGAAAAGTCTTCCATCAATTATAGAGTTAAGGTAATCATTAGCTGTTTTCCGCTCAATACCAAGCACATTATCTATAACGTAATCCCCTACATCAAGCATTTTGAAGAGAATTGTAACACCTTTTGCTGCAAGGTATTGAGGAACCTTCGAATTCTTTTCACGTTCGTCAACATAAACAACGGTTATTTATATCACCCTTCAAGTACTTTTTCCTCTTCCAACTCAACAATCTTACCTTTTACTAAGTTACTTAAGATCTTTAAGAGTTCTGCCAATACAATATTCACGTCAGACACATTTATAATAGCTCCACCAGCACTTTTATGTCCACCGCCGCCGCCACCGTATTTCTGTATCAATTGTTTCAAAATATCGTTATATATGTCGATACCTCGAAATATTTCGGGATCTTCACGTGTTCTATATATAACTCGGGTTGCGTGTAGAGATTCTTCCTCGGAAACAACGAAAGCTATATCGTAACCAACACTAATCATCGCAGATGCACACTCAGATTCATAAGCACCTACTTCTGAAAACCCTATGTAAATATCATGGTCATTTAAAGTAACTTTAAAACCTCTATGCCTAAGAATACATTTTATCTTAGCTATCTTAGCATGTGGAGGTCTTGACACTGTTATAAGGCGTTTCGCGTTTTGGTAATCAGCTCCAAGCTCTAAAATTTCTGATACACATCTAAAAGCTGAAGACGTACCTCGTGCAAAATGACCTGTATCCCATAGTATTCCTGTAATCAAAATTTCTAAAAACTCTTTAGGAATAGAAATAGAGAACCTCTTTACTATATCGAAGATTATTTCAGAAGTAGAAGAAACGTCGAAGCGGATCAGTAATAACATACTTTCAGCTGATACAGATGTATATTCATGGAAAGCGTGATGATCTATTACGACGATTTTGTTACATTGATTGATATAATTCTTGAGACTCTTTATCTGTTCAATGGAAGCTACATCAATCAAAATACATAACGAATTCTCTTTGAATATATTGGAAACAACTCTTTTTATTACGGTAATGTTGACGTTGTTTTTTGAACAAATTTCTAAAATTTTTCTACACTCTAAACCAATACCTTCAGGTACTATTACATTAACTTCAAGACCTTCTTTTAATTTTTGAATTAGGTAAGCTATAATACAAGAAGAAGCTAAAGCATCGGGATCAGCATTTGCATGAGGAATTATGATAATATTGTTAGAACTTAGTATTAGTTTCCTCAGTTTTTCTAAATTTTGAAGCCAAGTACTGTCTAGCTCTTTCAAACACATGTCGTAACACCTGATCAAGTATTTTTTCAAGGCTGATCTGCGGCGTTATGTATGAGTCTACCTCTAGGTTTATAGCTATCTTAATAATGTCATTGTTTATCTCTATACTTATAGTAGATACATAGCCTATCACCTTTTCACTTAATAGCTTACCAATTTCATCTTTAATACATTGTTCTAAAAACTGGGCTATCTCTTCTAAATCTTTATCACTAATATTCTTTAAATCAAGACCTATTTCCTCAACATCAACAGTTTTCGATTTTATATTTCGAGCCATATCTATTCAGTGTTCTCTGTCTATGTTTTCACATATATAAAATATAATAGAAGTGAAACATATTTTGTAATTTACATATCTTTATTTTCAAAATACAATGGTAATTGTATTGCATCCCTTAAGCACTATGTTAAGATTTCTTATAGGTTAATGATATATATTCGCTTAGCTTACTTTGTATTTCTGATAATTGTTGTCGTAGTAGGGATTCTTGCCTAGATAAAGTCTTCAACCTTAGTTCGAGAAGCTCTTTTCTTTCATTAAGCTCCTTCTCTGCTGTTTCTTTATTGATCTTGATTAGAAGATGTCCTGAAGCTCTGTATATTTCTGCATCATTCGGAACGTTCTTTAATACCTCTAAAGCTCTATTGATCTCCCTTAACTCTTGTTCTAATACGCTTTTCTCAGCTATTAACTGATTTAATTGAGCTTGTATTTGTTGATATCTTATAGCTTGTTGTTGGATTTCAGGTGGAACTCTTTCTGCCATACAAACACCCAAAACATATTGTTATAAGTTTAAGATTATTAAGTATCTATGAATTTTATTCTCATGTTATAGGTATTAGGTTTTCACCATTTTTAAGCTCTATAAACTTACGTAGGACGTTGATAGTGGTTACCGAGGTATTTACTAAGTACAAGATCGAGTTAATGATAGCTCTTAGCTGAGATAGCGAAGAAGTAGATATTGATATAACGATGCAACTTCTTGCGACGTCTATGTCTAAGATAATGTTTGTCCTCTTACTATCTATAGGCATCACTATTTCAGGGCGTATACTTTCAAGAACTATATCGAAATTTTCGGCTTCAAGATGTGTAAAGCATATTTTCACACAGCTTTTGTATATATTTTCGCTTTGCATATTCTTATCACAGGTCCCACAATTTCGTTCTTGAAATTCTTAAATATTATTTCGTATAAGGGTATCGTTATAGGATGTTTTTCCTTAAAGTATTTCCTTACATCAATCAAAATCGGCATTTGGAGAGACTTCAGGTTTATTTCGGGTACTTCGTCGCATACCTTTATATTAAAGCTCCTTAACAAACATTCGGCCACTTCTTCATTATCGATTAAAGCTAATGCAGAGCTTAATATTAATAGCTGGTTTGGTTTCGATTTAGGATTTATCTTGGGTTGGGTTTTACGAATAGAAAAGCTACATATATATAGTGTGCAAAGCTTAATTAAAGTCTTATTTATGGGATCTACTAGATATGTGTCTAGGTAGCCAGGATTTCCTTTCCTATTCCTAACAACTATTACTTTATCTACATTGAAATCTATTGCCTGTAGAATTAATAAAGATAATGTGAGTTTACCTCGTCTTTGATACCGAGCGTTAGGGATGATAGGTACTAGATGCTTTATAAATCTACGAACAACAGGTGTAGGTCTTCGGCTAGTAGTTATAATAATCTTGCTCATCACAAAGGGTTTACCTTATTTTTTCAGAGTCCATGGTGTGTATGCGGCACCCGCCCATTTAGCACCACACTTAGGACATTGCCAAATACCGAAAGCTATTCTCTTGAAAACCACGATATTTGAGCAGTATGGGCATTGATATACAGCATAACGTCGTTCCATAACTTCTTTCCACTTCTTTCTAAGGCTAGAACCATATCTAGCTCCGAACCTTCCAGCTATTCCTACAACTCTGGTTCTTCCCATGAGCCTCACCTTATTTTATTAATACTTTTAACGAGATTACTAACTATGCTGTATATGTATTGACTAGGACAGTTTTAAAAATTAACTTGAACTCCTAGATTTTTTTAGAATCGTTATCAGCTCTTCAGCCTTTGACATACTTAAACTTATGATTTCGTCCAACTCTTTTTCCGTTAAAGCACCTAAACCCATTTTTTGCAATCCCACGATTCTTTTCTCTTCGTCTATTGATACAGCGATTCTGTGTTGAGCTAAGGATTCTTCTTCTGCTGTAGGATCTATTACAAGAACATCGCCGATCTTATACGTTGTTACTGTAACTACATATTTATTGATAGGTAGAGGGCTTACTTTTTGATCCTTGTTCACTTTAACTATCCCTGTATGTTGATCAACGATTTCGAAGTAAGGTATATACGTATTGGATAGAGCAGCCATAGAGGCTAGCATAGATGCATCTACAATGTTACCGTCATAGTCCAGAATGTATATATCGAGCCATACAATCCACACCTTCTTACCCGGGATTATACATAGCTTATCTAATGGTATAGCCTTGGACTCTCTTATAGATCTGTCAATAATTCGGGCAAGCTCTATGGCATTTTCATCTGGAGGTCCTGGCTCAAATGTTGGAGAGGCTGCAGGTATGTATTCAGCATTCACTACGATAGCTCCCTCATCTGGTGTATCGGGGTAAGGCTGTCCTACTTCTAATTTAACACCTGCTAAAATCTGTGTATTACCTAAACGTACTAGTGCTGAACCTTCTGCTTTAGGTGCTACACCGTACACTATTTCTATTGGTCTATAGCTTGTTACAGGTCTTTTATCTATGTGATAGCCTCTTGATATGATATTCAGTATGGCATTATATTTTATACGTGGTATTAGTGGTTGTTCCATCGTTTTAGACAATCTGTTCACCTACCTCTACATACTTTTTACGAAGAGCCTCCTTTTGAAGTTCATATATCTGCTTTATACCTTTCATAGCTAAGGCTAGTGCTTGTTTGAATTCTTGAGGAGTTAAAACACCGTTGAGCTGTATCATTGTGATTTTATTTAAGCTTGGCATGGCTGCAACAGGCATATCTGCTTCTCCATACATATCCTCTATCTCGTTGATATCTAAAACCAAAACACCGTCAACCTTACCTACAGCCACACTAGCAACTAAGTCCAACATAGGTATACCTGCATCGGCTAACGCTAAAGCTGCCGCTGTTATGCCTGCTGTTCTAGTGCCACCATCAGCATTTATTACTTCAACAAAGATATCTATTGCTGTTCGAGGGTATTGATGAGATAATATGGCGGGTTCCAGAGCTTCTCTAATTACTTTTGATAACTCTATTTCCCTTCTACTTGGAGCAGGGCTTTTCCTCTCTGAGGTTGAAAATGATAACATTCTGTATCTACATCTTATGACAGCTCGATCTGGAAGCTCTTCGTATCTTGGCACTACCTCTCTAGGT
The DNA here is from genome assembly GCA_020832925.1 of Desulfurococcaceae archaeon. Taxonomy (GTDB): domain Archaea; phylum Thermoproteota; class Thermoprotei_A; order Sulfolobales; family Ignisphaeraceae; genus Ignisphaera. Next base: position 53,597 of record JAJHRF010000003.1, read on the forward strand.
CCGTAAACAGCTGCTATAACCTTGGTATTCCCGTATTCTACGTAAGCTGAACCATCAGCATTCTTAAGTATTCCAACATCAATTTTTATCGATCTTAATTCGTCTGGTAATCTATTGTCAATTCTTCTACCATTTTCATTTATAAGCTTAGGTTTACCCTGTTTCATGTTTGATCAACCCCCTCTTAACTTTCTCTTCTATAATAAAAGACCTGATCCTCTCAGTTAGACCTAGAGTATGTGATTCACGTTCAATTTTCTTTATCGCAAGTACAGCTATGTATTCGTATTCTGGGTTCGGACATCGAAGAATTATTCTACCATTAATTCCGACTATAATTTTACACTGAGTTAGCTCTTCCAGCATAGTTATCATTGAACGTTTTCTACCTATAACTCTAGGTACCTTGGATGGGTCTAGTTCTATCAAAGATCCATCTACAACTTTACCTAAATCTTTATCTTGAGTTGTTAATACAGGATTTCTAGTTCGATCGAATTGTACAACTTTTGCTAAAATAACGTCACCTACGTCTAGGTATTTCCTTATATTCTCTGTAGCGGGGTTGAAAGGTCTACCTAAATAATCAGATGCATTCAGAATAGCGTAGTAAGGAGAATTAATGTCTATAATCCATGAGGTTACAGAGACATCTCTAACTATACCTACAACGATATCTCCTTCCTTAGGTATGTACTTAAACTTTAGTGGTATTAATCTATACCTTATCTTATCCCCGATTTCCTCGATATCTAGTAACGATATCACAGTCACAATGTTTACATCTTTGTCTTTGTAAAGATAACCGTATGGATCCGCTATTTCACCTGAAGATGGTGGTGTCACTATATCTCCTGGTAATGTTATTATTCTCTTCAATATGTTCGGTGTAGTAGAATTAGATTTGCTCATAGGTTAATACCTTAATGTTTGCATTACCTTTCGTCATCTTATTTATTTGCTCTATAACTTCATTTTGTATCCCCGCAGGAATTTCTAGCTCAATTACGAGAGCCCCATCATTAGTCCAAACATTTTTCCTAACTTCGCCTAGCTTCATTATTTGCGATGCTACTTTATGTGCATAACCAGGGGGTATAGTGATTCCGAGCAGGACTTTTGCTAATCTTATCGGTATGATTTTTGAGATGGCTTTGACAATTGCGGGTACCTGCTCCTCTACAGATTTATGTATATCGATAGCAACTTTCGCTTCCTCAATGGCTTTCTCAATTAATGTTGGGGGTATAGGTGTTTTTGTTCTAGGATCTATAGCTGACCTAGATATATGGTACACTATTTGTTTTTTCTTGGTTTCTAAAAGCTGTCTTCGCTGATCAGCTGTGAGTTGTAGTTCCCCTTCTCTTAAAATTATTTCGCAAATTTTGGCGATATCTGTCGTCCTAAATACCTGTTCTAACTCTTCTGGCGATGCTTTCAATCCTTTTTTTGCATCTTTATACACGAACTCCCCTATTACTACATCTTGTATAGGTATCTTTTTTCCTTCCTTAAAAGCAAAAGCTTTATCAGGATCAACAAGAATTTCAAATTTCTTACCTTTTACATTAAGACGTGCGATAACATATTCTTTTTTACTCAAGAAGTAACCCCCGCTTTTTCTAAGTACATTTTAATTTCTTCTACCGACAATTTTCTGAAGATTCTCGTACTTTTATCCACAAAACCTATCTCAACCCTCTCTACAGTAAGTGGTTCTCCGAGAGATGCTCTTAGAGCTCTTAAACCTAATATAATTAGCTCTTCTGTACTTAATTTGAAATTGTAATATTTCTCAATATAGCTTAAAGCTGCTTGCTCTCCTGATCCAGCTACTGTTGCATAGTATTTGAAGTAGAGTCCGCTAGGTTCGGTCTTTATCAGCTCTACTTTACCATCTTTATCAATGCCTCCGAAGATTATTGACACTCCAAAAGGTCTTACACCACCTTGTTGTGTATAAAGCTGTTTTATATCACATATTGTTCTAGCAAGTAGTTCCACATCTATTTCTTCATCGAATGTAAGTCTATGTCTTACAGCTATCAACCTTGCATAGTCTATCAAAACCCTGCCATCATGGCCAAGCCCTGAGAATGTTGCTCCCATGTGCGTGTCTATTGTAAAGACTTTCTCAAGACTAATAACATCATGTAATGGTGCAACTTTTCTTCTTTCAGCTATCAATACAACTCCATTCTCAGATTTTAGTCCTAATGAAGTCCAGCCACGTCTAACAGCTTCAGCTGCATACTCTACTTGATAAAGTTTACCATCAGGTGAAAATATTGTTAAAGCTCTATCGTAACCCATGGCCGCAGGCATGAACGACATTATCATCACCCTAGGCTTAATTCTCATGCATTTCTCTGTTCTTACCACAGTTTTCGGTATCCAAATTAAGCTTAAGAACTTTGTTGAGCTTGTACTTTAACCCAATACTACGTGGTTTTAAGAGTTCAAGCAATTGAATAGCAGACCTCATCTTTATTGTAACTACAAGCTTGTGTAAGGTCGGTGAGTAGCCCTATTTAATCACTGATATCATTTTGTGTTGAGGGGTTCGTCATCTATCTTTTTGAATAGTGAAGAGGATGTTACAACCTTTAGGTTTTATCATGATATTTTTGGATTACAAGACTTTAATCTATGAAGTTAACCGAAAGTTTTTCTCGGGTTCGTAGTGTTTTTAAACTAGGTAAGAGAATAGATATTCGAGGAGCTGCATCATGGTAAGCAATGAAGCTATAGTTAGCGTATTTAAGAAGCCTAGTGTTTTCAAGAATATAGAAACGCTTTATCCAGAGTATGTACCTTTAAAACTTCCACATAGAGAAAATCAATTGAAGCAATTAGCAGAAATATTCAGACCGTTGATTTTGTCTCCGGGGAATGTCTTCATCAGGGTTATGATGGTTGGAGGTGTAGGTGTGGGCAAGACTGCTACAGCGAAAGTTTTTGGTAAAGAAATAAAGCTAATTGCAGCGGAGCATGGATTAGATCTACGTTATGTTCACATTAACTGTCATCGTGATAGAACTTTGTATGAAGTTGTCTCAGAGGTAGTTAGACAGGTAGGAGCTCCTATACCAATAAGAGGGTTATCTGCTAGAGAGATGCTGCTAGCTCTCTTGAACTATTTAGAGAAACATAACATATTCACCATAGTAACTTTAGATGAATTCAATTACTTTATTGCTACAGAAGGAAATGATGCCGTTTACTTCTTAATAAGGATATACGACGAATATTCCGATGTAAAGAAGAGAATTAGCTACATCTTCATATCGCGCAATATATCAGCTCTTAATATGTTGGACCCTACTACAGAAAGCTACATCTTAAGGCATACGATACGTTTTGATCCCTATACCTCAGATGAATTATTCGACATACTTAGGTATAGAAGAGATCTAGCTTTTTACGAAGGGACTGTAGATGACGATATTTTAAGGTATATAGCAGAGCATAAAGGTGTTAATAAAGGTGGTGACGGCAATGCTAGATCAGCTCTTGAAGCATTATTATTAGCAGGTCAAGCAGCTGACTATGAAGGTTCACAGAAAGTAAAGATAGAACATGTTAGAAAAGCTTTAGGATTGGTTCATCCAGACATAGTTAGAATTTCTGATGACTTAAGTTATTTACAATTGCATGAACTTATACTACTAAAAGCTATTATCAGGAGTTTAAAGAATAGAGAAGTGCATTTCGTGAAAATAGGGGATGTCGAGGAAGAATACAGATATTTATGTCAGTTTTATAACGTTAAACCTAGAAGTCATACCCAAATATATGAGTATGTCAATAACTTAAAATATATGGGGATCATCGAAGCTAGGGTATCAGGTAAAGGATTTCGAGGTAGAACAACATTGATATCAATCTCGGTTCCTTTAGAAGAGTTGGAGAGAAAAGTTGATGAGTTAATATCTCTTAAGCGAGGAATGACGAAGAATATCACGTAAGGTGATACATGTTATAGTGAGTACTTTACTTATTACAAATAATGAAATAATGTGGCGTTATATAAACCTCACTATATGATGGGTCAAACATGAAACTATATCTTGATGAATTCGAACATTATAATAACATTAAGAGGTTAGCCTCAATTATAAGTAAACCTTGTATATGGTCTATAATATCGATACTTAATGAGTCTACAGATAAAACATTAAATATTACTGCATTAACATCAAAGTTAAATAGTAACTACCGAGCAGTTTCTAGGTGTATAGAATATATGAAGAAGTTGAATATCGTAGAGGAAATAGTCATAGGAAGGCTTAGGTTGATTAAGCTTTTGGATACTCGATTAGCTCAAGCTATGGATAAAGTTCTAAACGAATTAAAATACAATTCAGATCTATTTTTTAACAAATGATAGAAGAGATTTCGAACTTTTTTCCTCCTTCTTATGTGTTTCACTGGAACTTCTTTGTGTTTCATGGGCGGGGATCTTCTCCTTCTCTTCTACAGCTTGTTGATATAAATATTTCTTCAGCTGTTTATAGTATTCCAATACTTGATTTTTATTGGGACCTGCAAGTAATTCGACCATTTTCTCTGAAAGTCCAAGCCATAGCGCAATTCTTGCAGCGATCTGAGGATTGCTGGTAAAGATAGCTCGTAATATTGGGATGACATCGCTTTTTGCTGCAGATGAAGAGATATGAAGTTTTGTGGAGATGAGTTTCGCTATATCATCGAATACTTCACGTACCTCCTTCAATTTAGATGCTAGTAAGAGTCTCTGAGGAAATGAGTACTTTACCCATCGATACTTATCTTTAGGATTCTTTTTCGCAGAAAAAGCGACACCGACAGTCATCATATCTATTGCGTAAGCTAGAAGATCCCAATCACCTGTCTTAACTATTCTACCTAAATATACATCAGCTTTGCTTAATGCGTCATAAGCTCGAGAGAGATCCTCTAGATCTCGGTATTGATAAGCAATATTTTCTTCTAGCCATAGTTTAAACTGTTCATAGTCAAGTTGTGATTGGTTCAGTACAGACTTTGCTTGCCATGCATAGTTGGCTGAAAATAACATTCGTAAGGTTTCGAAAGGATCATGAGATTTATCACGAGGCCTAAGTAAGATCTTAGCTTCAGCTAATGTTGCTTTAGAACGTCCCTCATATAACACCTCTAAATCATTTATTGCAGCACGTAAATCTCCTTCAGATCTCTCTATTATGTAGTTCAAAACATCATCATCACACTTCAGACCTTCGTTTGCACAGATTCTTCGTAGGATAAGCAGTATCTCATCTTTAGTTAATTTCTTGAATTGAATCATTTCACATACTTCTCTAAGTGGTCGTAATTTTGGATCCCACGGATCGTTTGCAGCCATTATTATAGGTACAGACGATGTTTTTATCAGTTTTATTATAGCTTCTATCCCTCCAGCATCTTCCTTTGTAGCGATACCATCTACTTCATCTAGAAATATAATTTTCTTAGCGGAATGTTGCGAGGTTAAAGACCTCGTTACAGAAGCTCTCATCACGCTACGTTCGATATCTTCACGTCTTCTGCTATCACTAGCATTCAACTCGATTAATTCATATCCAAGTTCGTTGGCTACTGCCTCGACAAGAGATGATTTTCCAACACCTGGCGGACCATATAGTAGAAGCGCTCTCTTCTCCACATTGGGCCATTTTTTTAACCATTCCAATATACGTTGTTTTGCTTGTTCCTGATCTACGACATCGCTTATTTTCTTAGGTCTATACTTTATTGTCCACGGTATTTTCTTCTCCATTTATAACGCCCAAAGATCTGTATCATCACTGTTATCTAAGGGTTTTTGAGCCTAGTAATGTAATCTTAGCTAGTAAGGCTGTTAACTGCACTTCATCGTCAGCTCCTTCAATAATCCTAAACTGTATCTCTCCTATATAGTCTGCTAATATGACTCTCGCATCCTCCGGGATTTTTAGATCTGCTGAGAAAATTTCTCGATGCATTTGCTTAAGAACATCACTTCCACTTAATCCGTATGTTATCATGAGTTCTCTAAGTCTATCCCTAGCCTCGATAAACTTTCCTGCTAAAGCCAGTTGTATAATCTCCCGTACCTCTTTTGGATGAGCTAATCCTACGACTTTATATACATTAGAAATTGTTACCTCACCTAACGTTGAAGCAGCTTGTAATATATTTATAGCCTTCCTCATATCACCTTGCGATATCTCATATATAACTTCAAGTGCATCATCATAACATTTAACTTTCTCTTGACTACATATCCATTTCAATCTATATACAATGTCTTCCTTTTTCAATGGTACAAATCTGAAAGATGCGCATCTTGATTGAATTGGATCTATAATTTTGCTTGGATAATTCGCAATAAGGATAAATCTCGTAGTCTCTACATACATCTCCATGATTCTTCGTAAAGCTTGTTGAGCATCTGCGGTCATGTTGTCAGCTTCATCAAGTACAACTATTTTGAACGGTATATCTCCTGGAACTTTACTTCGTGCAAATTCTTTGACCTTAGTCCTTATGACGGTTATGCCTCTCTCATCGCTTGCGTTGAGTTCTAGAACGTATTTTCTCCACTCTTCACCATATAAATCATGGGCTAGAGCCAAGGCTGCCGTTGTTTTACCTGTTCCTGGAGGTCCTGCAAAAAGTAGATGGGGCATATTCTTTTCTTCAACAAACTTCATTAATCTTTTGACAACCTCTTCCTGATTCACTATATCTTTTAAAGATTTGGGTCTGTATTTCTCAACCCATAATAATTCCTCTAACTTTGAGCTCATTCTAATTCACCCCAAACTCTAATTGTACACATTACGCCTCTAAAGGTAATAATCTTTTAACATGATTGCATAGAGACGTAAATCTGGGTGTGGTTAATGAGTATTTCGACTTCAACTTTATATAAACTGGCTAGCCTATATAATATTACTGCAGGTAGGGTAGTGACTAAGAAATGCTACAGTTAAAATTGCTAAACATACTGTACGAACTTCAACCCGTAAGAACAACAGTACTACGTAGCTGTAAAAACATTCCCGTGATCGACGTAACCCTTCAAAAAGGTTCACAAATATCCTTACCAAGATTTATGGCGGAGATACTCGAATCGCAAGGAATTGTTGAAGTTGGGGAAGGAATTATAGCGCAACAAGATATAGCTAAGGTTAAATTTGCACATATGCAACAACGGGGAGGCATACCAAAAATAGATGAGTTTTTCTATACTAAGGTTAAGTACAGTATTAAGAAGCTATTGAGTAAAGCTAAACTCGAGGGAGACATAGTTTTATTACGAACAGTTGAAAAGATGCGTGAAGACTTCATCGATATATCGAGTATAAGACTTTCAGCTCTATTTAGAGCTTTCCAGCTAAAGGGAGTAGATGTAATAGAGAAGAGCTGCACTATGGAAGAGAAAGAGCTCTTAAACATCATTAAAACAGCCTACAACAAATGGATTAAAGAATACGTAGAATTTGATTGAGGGATAATATATGGAGGAACAACTCAGTGAATCGATGGTTCATGTTGATTATATGTCGATGTTTGAAGATTTCATTAGGCATTTTAAGGATGCTGAAGGAAGACCTAAGTATATTGATATGTTGAAAAGAGCTGTAGTTGAAGGTAGATTAAGCATTGAAATTAGTTTTAATGATATACTTACCTTTTCTACAGAGCTAGCTGACTATATTGCAAAAAATCCTTTAAATGCCATAGAGACTATGAATAAGATTTTCATATCTATACTAGGGCAGGAAGCACCAGAGTATGTTGAAAAAATTCCCTATGTAATGCCGAGATTTGTAGATATACCGCCAGCATTGATTATAAAGGTCAGGGATCTAAGGAGTATTCACATAGGTAAGCTTGTCGCTATTGAGGGAATAGTTGTCAGATCTACACCTCCAATGCAGAGAATTTATAAAGCAGTGTTTAGGCATGATTGTGGTAATGAAATAACAGTTCTCGTAACTGGTGAGAATGTAGAGAAGCCTTCTATATGCCAATATTGTCAGAAAGCAGGAGGTAGCTGGAGACTCGAAATAGAGAGATCTCTATATAGAGATTTTCAAAGACTTGTTATACAAGAACGACCTGAAGAAATTCCTGCAGGTAGAATGCCTAGGTCGATAGAAATTGATGTTTACGATGAATTAGTGGATTCCGTGAGACCCGGGGATAGAGTCGTTGTCGTAGGGATCCCGCAGTTAAGAGTCCCAAGCATTAAGAAGTCGAAGAGCATCTTCTCAATGTACATCTTAGCAAACAACATTATTGTTTCTCAAAGATTGCTTGAGGAGATAGAGATAACAAAAGAGGATGAAGAGAAAATTTTATTACTAGCTAGGGATCCTTTAATAAGGAGGAAGATTATAGCATCTATTGCTCCATCGATATACGGTTTATGGGATATAAAGGAAGCTATTGCGTTAATGTTATTTGGAGGTACCCCTAAGTATTTAAAAGACGGTACAAAGATTAGAGGAGATATCCATATACTAATTATTGGAGATCCTGGAACAGCTAAATCACAGTTACTACAATATGTAGCTAGGATTGCGCCAAGAGCAATATATACAACAGGAAGAGGTGCTACGGCAGCAGGTTTAACAGCAGCTGTTGTAAGGGATAAACAGACAGGAGAATTCTACCTCGAAGCTGGAGCCCTGGTACTAGCTGATGGTGGAGTTGCATGTATCGATGAAATTGATAAGATGAGGGAAGAAGATAGGGTGGCTATTCATGAAGCTATGGAGCAACAAACAGTTTCTATAGCTAAAGCAGGTATAGTCGCCAGGCTCAACGCCCGAACTTCGGTACTGGCAGCAGGTAACCCTAGATACGGCAGGTACTTACCTAACAGATCTATAGCAGAAAACGTTAATTTACCTCCAACAATTCTATCACGATTTGACTTAATATTCGTTATTAAGGATATACCTAACGTCGAAAAAGATCTGAAGCTAGCTAAGCATATAACTTCTACACACAAACATCACGAAGAAATCACGCCTCTCATAGATATCGACTTACTCAGGAAATACATAGCTTATGCGAGAAAGTATGTAAAGCCTATACTCACGGACGAGGCTAGAAGATTGATTGAGGAATTCTTCGTTGAAATGAGGAAGAAGAGCCTGGAAGCTCCGGAATCTCCTATAGCTATAACAGCTAGACAGCTTGAAGCTTTAATACGTTTAGCAGAAGCACATGCAAAAATGGCCTTAAAGAGTGAAGTGACAGAAGAGGATGCTGCTGAAGCAATTAGGCTTATGAAGAGTATGCTAGAAAGTGTTGGAATAGATGTTGAACGAGGTGAGGTAGATATAGATGTTATAATGACGGGGCAGCCTAAATCTCAAAGAGAGAAAATGATTATAGTTGAAGAAATAATAAGAGAATTGGCTAGTAAAGAAGGATGTGCGAAATTGAAAGATATAATAGCCAAAGCCAAGGAGAGAAAAATAGAGGAAAAATTTGTTGAAGAAGCTATAACGAAATTACGAAGAGAAGGCGTAATTTATAGACCTAAAGAAGAATGTTACGCTCCAACAATGTAATAGCTCTACAGAAGCATCTAGTAAAACGCTTATATACTCGTAGAAAACCTATCCCTTCTAATTAAGGAAGCTAAGTTGTATTACAAAGGTTTTGAAAATGAATATGTGTTATAAATATGTTGTAAAGATTGGCGAGAAAAAAATAGAAATAGATGAGAATATCGTAAAAATCCTTAATACATATGTACGAACAGAAATGAATCTAGAGAAATTAGCAGAACAACTAGGTCTAGATGACTGGAGTGAAGCCTATGAATTTGTGAAGAAAATTCCAGCATGGATAATGTGGACACCATCAATTCTGTGGAAAAAAGAAATGGAAAAATGTGAAAAAGCTGATAAAATTAAAATTATAGAGATCTAGCATTGAAACACCATTCTCGTAGTTTACTAAGTGATGCATAAAGCTTAATACCCTAAACTTACAAGTTATTAATTATAGGTTATCTAATAGGTGGGGCCGTCGTCTAGCCTGGCTAGGATGCCAGCCTGGGGAGCAACCCCGCCCGGATCGCTGGTGGTCCCGGGTTCAAATCCCGGCGGCCCCATTAATACCTATACACTCACCAATAGTTAAACCATGTCGAAATGCAGCATCAGCATCTTCTATTCTTTCACTTTAACGAGTTGAAGAGGATCCCTATCAATAAAATCTCATGACTAAATATATGCTAATAGAATCGAGTTGTAAATAAAGTTTCGGTAATACACAGAATTAACAATACAAAAGCGAACTACTAAAAGCATCATTTTATCTCTTGGTAAAAGTATATGGTATTAACAGAGTATTACTTCGATTAGAGGCTAAAATCGTGTTGCTGTTTAAGATATCGTTAGTATAAATTGTCGAGGGCCTTTGTATGCCTGTTATATATAGATGTATTGGATGTGGTGAAATAATTTATGCATTCCTAAGAGCAGGTCAAGATTACTATGGTATACCATCGCCTTCAGAACTACTTATACGTGTTGGTAGTAAATGCCCTAGGTGTGGAAGAAAACTTGATAGAATTATTGAGATCGCTAGAATAGATATCAAGATCGCTAAGTAAGTTCTAGCTATCTTTGCGTTGTTCATCTAATACTGAGTATATTGTTGAATAAATTTTTCTAAAATATTTCCTCTCTAAGAATTGTTTGAGCCAATAAACAAACTCTTTGCTTTCACCAGGCATTAACTTTGTCAACTTATGTAAATCGGAGACCGATGTTATGACAATGAGATCTTCAAAGCTTATACCTGAGAAAGATGTGGATTTCACAGTATTGATGATTGTTTTGACAATATCGTCTCTATCTAAAAGTTTAAAGCTGTAAAGTCTTCCATCATCATCGATCCAAGGACCTATTTCCGAAGATAAGTTCTTCATGAGGAACTTGATAGCGTTAGCAATATCGTATGCGTAAGGCCCTATATGCAGTCTATACCTTCTACTACATTGCATGTATTCAATAGCTATGGCGGCTTTTTTTAAGCTGTTCCTATCGATCCATACATCTAGATAGATATACTTATTGTCTGTGGAGACCCTCAAGGTATTTAGTAATGAATTCTTCAACCTATAAAGTTGACCCCATATCATATCCGGTACCGGTTTTAATACTTTAAAAACAAGAAGGTATAGACAGCTATCGTAAGATCTCAATCTGTTCTCTACATATGTAAGTACTCTATCAAGGTCTTCCTCGATGTCGGTGTTGTTGAAAAAGAATTCAATTGAGGGAAACTCTAGGAACATCTTAGCTAAGAGTTTGAACATCGAGAACTTCTTTAGAGATACCGCCGCAGCAACATTTCTTCTAGGATCTACAGGGTCTACGACTATTAGTGCACTTCCTTTGAATTTATTTAAACATTCCTCGATTGAAGAATAATGATGTTCAATATCGATGCATGTTTTATAGGCATGCCATTGCGAAGCGTTTTTCAACAGATTGTAAAAATTCTCATAAGCTATAATCAAGAGTTCTACGAGATACCCAGAGAATCCCTGAACCTCAATCTCAGCACCATAGAGATTCCAATTCTTTAGAAATTGTTTAAGTAATCTAACTTCATCTTTCTGCGATTCACTTAAGTGTGTTTTGATGTACATAGTGTGAAAGGGGGTTCTATCAACAGCACTAATTATTTTATCAGGTGAAGGGACTTTGTATGCAGGCACAATATTTACTTCAACAGAGTCTATGTATATTGTGACATAGGGATGAGATGCATAGTTTAGAACATTTTTGTATTTATTGAAGCATTTAATTATTATCGGTATAAGGGTTCTTTCAAACCAATCAATGTTAATATCCTTATTGGGTGGAAAAAGAATGAATACATCTATATCTGATTGACCTTTTAAGAATGTATCCTTGGCTACAGATCCTTGCAAAGTTACTTCGAAAGTGCTAGGACTTAGGATTTCGCTCAAACATTTTTCTAAGCATGTTTTCACAAATTCAAATACCTGGTATAACCTCTGCTTTTCTTGATTATCAGGCTTTACTCTGCTTAAGACTATGTCAATTATATTCTCTATTTTTTCTATAGACATTGAACTACCTTAGCTCAACTACATGTATATCTTTATATATAGGACCGTTTGGTGTTAATATACTTTGTTTCAACTTTATTTTAGTTACAGACGAAGATCCAAAACAATAGTCGTGATACCGTCTATACAATTCATAAAATGAATTGATATTCTTAAAACTTCTTACACGTGCAAGTGTTATATGCGGACTAAATTCATGTTGATCTTCGAAAACTTCACGGAGACTTTTTCTCTGAATTTCAATATCAATAGTTTTTCTTAAATTGTAAAGCTGATCTGCACCTTTCCCTATACCAACCCATATCACTCTAGGTTTAGTATACGAGGGAAAAGCGCCTAGTCCACGTACTTCTATTTCGAATCTACTTGTTTGCTGAGCTATCGAATCCAGTATCTTCTTTACTAGCTCTATAGCAGATAAAGATATGTGACCTAGAAATCTTAACGTTAAATGTACATTCTCATCTTCTACAGGCTTAATATCTAGGTCAAGACTTTCAAGATAGTGTTTTACCTTGAGGATTTCAGATAACGTTGAAGCATTCTCTATTTCTATGGCTATGAAGCACCTAATACTCATAATTTTCACCAAAGCTTAAGCTCTTCAATTGCAATACTACCTAATTAAACTTTGATCATATATAATATTCCGATTAATACTTAAAAACTTATAAGCATCGTTCAAACTTGCTGAAAAGTATAGTTAGCAACTGAGCACTGAAACAATACCTTGCCTAGGGGGTCGACATGGTGTGTAAAAATCCCGTAAAAGTTAAGGATCCCTATACCCATACAGAGATTGTAACAGTACCTGAGAAGGTGTTTGTTATAAGGAATCACCGAGGTAAGGAAATAAAGATAGGTTTGTTTAAAAGTCCTAAAACAATGCTGTACTTCAGAGCTCTTTTATCTAATGCATATATTTGCGAGTAATTAACATCGTGTTCTAATGTTCCACTTCAAATATCACTGTTTTAAATAGTCTTTAAATCCGGAGAGTGTTAGACTATTCAAGTTATTCATTTGGTGCTTCTTCTGGAGGTAGAGGTACTTCTTTCATTCTTTCTTCAACTTCCTTAGCTAGTTCCTGTAACAGTATTCGGATTTCCTTTACTGTAGGTCTAGCTATTTTCTTAATACCTCTTTGTCCAGGTAGATATATAGGTCTAACAATATTGGCTTCTTCTAATCTTTTAACATGAGTACTTATATTCGCTTTACTTTGCCCTAATTTCTCAGCCAAATCTTCGATCCCCATTTCCTCTTTATATATTAAACCAAGGATTCTAAGACGTGTTAGTGATGCAAGTGCACTTGCAACTTTCTCTATGAATTCTTCCCCAACAACGTACATAACATCTCCTTCGATCCATATACCACGACGAAGTTTAGCTTGAGTTTCTTCATCTGTAGCCATACTTTCACCCATAGATATATATGTTCTCGGTTTTTATATGTTATGTATCTCTAGGGAAAAGCGTAAAATATGTTAGGATAAGATGTTTTAAGAATATTTAAGCTTAGAGAATATATTCTCTATAATGAACGTTGAAGATTCTACTCATTTCTATATATTATTAAAAATCATTGTGTAATCTCTATCCAGTTCTGTGGTAAACCTAGATATTCGACTACAGTTTTTGAAGCTCTAATCCACCATTCTTTTATAGCTTCTTCTCTATTGGTTAAGAATTTATGTACCCAGTTAATGTTACAGAATTCTAAAGCTATTGAATATATTAGATCTTTAGCTTTTTCGCTTTCTAAATATGTTGGTTTTGCTCTTGTATTTATATTGTATTGAGCTATTTTACGGTATAATTCTCTTCCATAGTTATCTAGATCTACCTCTACACCTAGTAATTTGTAGAGATCTGAAAGGTATTTCTCTAGCCATCCTCTATGGAATCTACAGAAACCTGCATTTTCTACAAGAAGTTCTTTCACAGCTCTAATGGCAACAGTTTTCGCAAAGTCTTCTGGTTCGCTAAACGTAGGTGTATAATTAGTTAAATATTTACCTGAGATAGCTAAAGGCATCAAGACTCCAGGAGACCAATAAAATGTAGGGGTTATGTATCCATCTTCACCGTAGGGAACATAGATTATTAGATCTTCGAATTTTACTCGGGATGCCTCAACTCGGTCTTTAAACATCTTATTGAGTTCTTTAGCAGCAGCTCTAATACCTTTTTCGGCTATAATCTTTAAGACATCTGTTCTCTTCTCTACTAAGTTAATTATGAATTCTTTAGCCAGTTCAGCATTCTTCATCCATAGTTCTGGATTTAGTGCTAGAGGATCTAGATTAGGCATATCCTTGAGACCTACTTCTTCTGGTTTTAACAAACCTTTGTATACAGCCTCAAGAATCCAGGCAGTTAAATGCCCTAGCGTTATTAAATCGTATCCGAGTTGATCACCTATATCAACATTTCTTGCTACCATGTTAAGATCCAAAACACCTATAAATGGACCCATGGCGTTGAAAGGTTCATAATCGACCTTCTTCCCCCTCCATATTTTTTTACATGCTGCTGGACATGGCTCGCCACAGGTTTCCCAAGATTTTTTCTTCACAAAGGTTTCTTCAACAAAGGGCGACCAGAACCTTTCTAGCAATATCTCTACAAGCTTGTGTCTTGTATATTTTGGTACATACATACTGTTGTAATTGAATAAGGGTACAAGCTCTCTGTAATGAGGATAGTTCACACCAAAAGTTCCTCCTGCCTTTACCGATTCATCGTATCTGTACTTGACTACGGCTTTATTCACTGTAGTTATGAAATCTACCCCTGTTAATCTCTTGAAGTACTCGTTAAATTTCGCTAGATCTCTTAATTGTTCAGGCAGGCTTGGTCTCCATGTACCTCCAGCTATTATAGCAGCAACATTATGTGCTCTTGCTAGAACAGATCCTCCACCCCCTCTTGCCGCAAAATCTTCTCTACCGTGTATAAAGGTTTTCTTATTGTAGTCAATATCTATAGATACTAATGCTCCATAGATTGTTTTAAAAGCGGCAGGGCCTACAACAATAGGTCTAGCTTTTGTTCTATAGATAAAGTCCCAATAATGATCTATAAGGTAACGTTCTAATGCAAAAGCCCCTATATATCCTTCATAACCTTTGAATATCTTCTCTAGTTCATCCATACTTATGTGATCGAACGATACTTTAACATTACCTTGGTCACCCCCTTCAATCATAACGATAGCTGGATTGGATGAGAACCCTTCAATTGAGATAGCATGAACACCACAGCCAATGATTTTATAGGCAGCGCCCCCCATGGCGGCAAAGTGTAAACCTTTAGTTTCTGGACTTCTAAATACCGCGACGATTCTATGTGAACCGAAGATTATACTTCCAGCAAAAGGTCCCGCACCTAGTACTAAGACGTTGTGAGGATCAAACACATCATACTTCCACGATTCTAATTCGTAATGAAGTTTTACACCTAAATCTATTGGTCCTAAAACTTCTTTGAATGGGTACTCTTTCACATAATACTTCTTATTACCTACATCTATTCTTGCGACCCTATACATACACGTAACCTCACTAATCATTGTATAGGTTTGAATAAAATCTATTTCTATAATAACAGTTAAACTCTTTGATCTAGATATATTCCTGTCTATAGAGCGAGCCCTGTTATTTGAATCTAAATGTTTATAATTTTGTTCTCAATATTTTATTATTAAGGGCAAGATACTCGCTAAATAGGTCTTGATATTGAGGATAAAAGAGATAATAAATAAGGTACTCTTTAAGTATAAAGACTCTTTAAATCAATACATGCTAGTAATTATCGATAGGAAATGTAATTCAGGTACAAAATATTTAAGTTTTGAACTTATAAAGCATGTCGACAACTATTATATCTATGTGGAGTCTGAGGATGGGAGAGAAGTTGCTATACCAATTCATAGGGTTATTAGAATAGAGAAAAGAGGTGGGGAAATTGTTTGGTCTAGGACTTAATCTTAATTAACAAGCTTATTTATAATTATTACTAAAGTTATAGCGAGAATGTATATCAAGTACATTATCGTAGTACCTTCTATCAGTTGAGACATAATAATTGATATGAATATTAAGATAATAATTGAAATAAGATTAGCATTGGTATAGCTAGGTAGAGATCTAGAAGCGTTAGAAACTATATTATCTACAAATCCCTCGATATAAGTTATTATCGCTATTGTTGTTAATACTCTAACTAAGAGAACATTTACATCAGGAGGTGAGAAGAATATAAAGATTAAGAGAACAAGGTAAGCAAGTATACGTTTACCTAAGGTAAACAATGTAATTGAAGTTATTAATATAACTGAAGTTAACAAAAAGTAGATGAATGGGCAGGGGTTAGATCTAAGTATAGAGTTAACAGTGATAATTGTTGCCAAAGCTAAAATTATGTCTAAGAGCTTTATCTTGTATTTGCTGTAAAGTAGTGGATCGAAGTTTGCAGAAATCGCTTGCATGATTAATATTAGTGATAGTAATAATGTTGAGCTTTGTACAACATTAAGATTACTTGATCTAAGTATATTCAAGATATAACATATATACTGAATAGAAAGAACTCGTAGCATGTATTTGAAAATAGTTAAAGACCTTAGAGAGAAACTTATGCTATAGATATAAACAGCAACTAGAATAAAGTTAGCTAATGTAAGAACTACAAGATATATGAGGTCGGGGTATCTATAATTGGTTTGGAGATTTGATGATATATATACAATCAATCCAAAAACGATTAAGAAATTCAAATACTGCAATTGGGTATTCACACTATTTTTGAACTTATTTTGTGTTATCAAGATCCCTCACCTTTATTGTTAAAGGCTGGATATTATGAGAATTAACATAACTCCTTCTCTTATCTAAAACAACTATGATTATTGCAGAATTCGATGTATCTACGCTATAAGCGTATCCAAATAATAGAGACGTACTGCTGTTATTTTCATCTTTGTTATCTGGATTGTTTTCGGAGGTCTCTTCAAATGTATTCTTTGAAATTCTTGTACTTAGCACAGATGTAATCATAGCTATCCCGATGAAAACAATAGTTACAAGCATAACCAGTACTGTATCCATTTCGTAAATTCCCTCAACATATATAATGTGGTAGTATTATATAGAAAAAGAGGGGTGGGAATACCTAAGTATTATAAATATTATACCAAAGTATAACTGATAATCAAATGAATTCTATCAATGTGAATCGATACATACGATTAAGATTGAATAAACTCAGATACCAATACTTTCTAGTGAAAAAAGGGTATAACATGTGGATCAAGTAGAAATTATGTAATAATTGTACTGAATACCTTGTATTTGTTATTTACAACAACCTTAAAATCTTTTAAAGTATCAAAGATATGATCTGATGATATAGAGATAGAGTATCGGGTGTTTATGTAATGCCGAAATACATCTTTGTAACTGGTGGAGTGCTCAGTGGTGTGGGCAAGGGTGTTACAACAGCTTCTATAGCTATGCTTCTTCAATCCATGGGATACAATGTAACAGCAATAAAGATAGATCCTTATATTAATGTAGATGCAGGGACCATGAATCCTTATGCTCATGGCGAAGTTTTTGTGACAGATGATGGTGGGGAAACCGATCTAGATATAGGCCATTATGAAAGGTTTCTCGGTAAAAATCTTAGTAAGAAGAATAACATAACCACAGGTCAAGTATTCTTATCGGTTATCACCAAAGAGAGAAAAGGTGAATACCTAGGTCAAACTGTGCAAATAATACCACATGTAACTAACGAGATAAAATCTCTTATAAGAGAAGTAGTAAAAGAGGATAACGTAGACATAGCGTTGATCGAAATTGGGGGAACAGTAGGTGATATAGAAAGTTTACCTTTCTTAGAAGCTGTAAGACAGATGCGTTTAGAGGAAGGAATTTCAAATACATTCTTTGTTCATGTAGCTTTAACCCCAACACTAAAGGCTACAGGTGAACAAAAAACAAAACCTGTTCAACATAGTGTTCAAGAGCTACGTAGAATCGGTATCCAGCCTGATATGATTGTTGTGCGTTGTGAAAAACCTCTTGTAGATGAAGCTAGGAGAAAAATAGCGTTGTACAGTAATGTTCCAATTGAATACGTGATATCGAATCACGATGTTGAGATAATATATGAAGTACCATTGATTCTTCATGAACAAGGGGTTCCTAAGCTAATAGCCCAAAAACTTGAGCTAGATTATCGTGAGCCTGATTTAAGTAAATGGATTGATTTTGTTAATAGGTTGAAGAAGGCTAAAATTGATATTACCATAGCTATGATAGGGAAGTATACTAAGCTAAGAGATAGTTATCTTAGCATAATAGAGGCATTGAAACATGCATCAGCTACTACAGGCGTTAAACCTCATCTAAGATGGATAGAGTCTTCTGAGCTTGAAGATTTGGATATTAAAGAAATTGGGAAACAAATTGCAGATGTTGATGCGGCTATAATATTGCCTGGGTTTGGAAAAAGAGGAGCTGAAGGAAAGATTAAAGCGATTAAATATCTACGGGAAAACGATATACCAACATTTGGCATATGTTTTGGATTTCAATTAATGGTTATAGAGTTTGCACGAAATGTTATAGGGCTCAAAGATGCGAATAGCGTAGAGCTTGACCCTTCTACACATCAACCTGTTGTAGATCTACTTCCTTCACAAAGAAATATCGGGTTCTTGGGAGGCACTATGAGGTTAGGTGCTAGAGCTATAAAATTACTCAAAGGATCGTACGTATATAAAGCATATGGGAAAGACATCATTATTGAAAGACATAGACATAGGTATACCGTCAACATGAAATACATAGACTTATTTGAAAGCTGCGGGTTTAGAATTAGCGGTATAAGTGAAGATAAGGATGGCGATGTCGTTGAATTCATGGAATTAGTTAGCAACAAATTTTTCATCGGAACACAAGCACATCCAGAGTTTAGAAGTAAACCTTTAGATCCCTCACCTATCTTTGTATTCTTCTTAGAAACCGTTATGAATTATAAAGGTAGACAGAGTTAATTAGTTTGAAGAGATGATGAAGCTTACAAGGAGTGATTGATGATCGTTGAACCCGCAACTGATTTAAAAAGAATCGATATAGAATTATCAACAATTCTAAACGGTATCAAGTGGAGAAGATAAGTAGTGATACTGAAACTTTAGCTAAAAAGTATGGCTATATACCCTATATGGTTGAAAGATATCTAGAAATGATAGGATATGATGAGACAATGTAACTTCTAGAGACCTTTGATAACTATAAATATAGATCTACAATATCGTGTAATAGCTTAAGAATTGATTGTGAAATTATGATAGAGAAGCTTATATCATTAGGTTCTGAAATAGAGAAGATTACTTGGTGCGACCTTGGATTTACAGTAAATAGGTAGTCGCAAAGCCCAACTATTAGGGCATCCCATGAATATCTTAAAGATTATTATTATGTATATAGTGATAAATCTTCACATATACCTATCACAATGATGTTGTCGTTGCCGTATTCAAAAGTTTTAAATATGTGTGCAGTACCTGGAGGAAAAAGTATACATATGTTAATACTGATGAGGGATAAAGGATTATTGGTAGCGAATGATATTTCAAGAAAGCGCTTAAAATCGTTGATATCCATTCTCTACGGAATGGAGCATCATCATAAATAGTGATAGCAGAAGATGGTCATGTTCTTCCGAGGAAAAATTGGTAATGAGATTTGACTATGTTTTACTAGATGCTCCTTATAGTGCTGAGGGTGCTATAATGTTTAATAAAACACGTAAAACCAAGACTTCTTAAGAAGATTTAGCGAAACTTGTTCTAAAAGAAATAGAGCTTTTAATTTCAGCTATAAGTATGGCTAAACCTAATGCTCAGATAGTCTATACAACGTGTAGTATAGCATTTGAAGAGAACGAATACGTTGTATCTAAAGTTCTTAAATTACTTGGAAAAGATGTTGTAGAGATAGAGCGTCAGTAGCTTAACTTAGGTGATAAAGGGTTAAGTAGGTTCAAATACATGAAATTCCATCCAAAGGTTTCCAGGTGCATTAGGATAAGGTCTCACAGACATTTAACGGAAGGATATTCCGTATGGGTATATGTGTAATGAGAAAACGTGGCAAATTTGTAAAACATATTTATTAAGCCCTCTCGAGGATTAACATTTCTCTGTAAGATTAATACGTTAAAGGTTTGATGATATGGTCCTAAAATACGATGTCGTCATTGTAGGGGGCGGGGTTGCAGGATCATCAGCAGCATACTTCATTGCTAAAAATGGTTTTAAAGTAGCTTTGGTTGATATTAAGAATGAGGAGAACATTGGGCATAAAGTTTGTGGTGATGCTGTTGGCGAGCATCATTTCATAGAATTAGGGCTAGAACCTCCTACTATTGGATATGATGCCACAGGTGTATATGAAGGTGTTCGGGTAGTTTCACCTGATGAACAGCATATTATTGATGTGCTAGGTAAAGGTTTTTCACTAGATAGAGAGAAATTTGGTTATAGGTTATATAAATCTGCGGTGAATGTCGGCGCCGAACCTTTCTTGGAATACCACTTTGTTAAACCTATCTTGGAAGGCTCTTGGGTAAAAGGGGTAGTTGTAAAAGATAGAAATGGTTATACAAAAGTTATAGAGTCCAAGATTGTGATAGATGCGTCAGGGGTTCCAGCAGTTGTTAGAACTTCATTACCTTCTGAGTGGTGGGTTTCCGAAAAAATACCCAGGGAAGATTTCAATGTTACGTATAGAGAGATAGTTGAGGGCGATATACAAGGTATAGATGAGAAATTCGCTTACATATACATTAATACCGAGATAGCTCCCGGCGGATATTGGTGGCTGTTCCCGAAAGGTAAAGGTATATACAATATAGGTCTAGGTCTTCAGTGGAAAGGGCGTGTAAACCCTAAGCTAAATTATGATAAATACATTAGGACCAGAATTGGTCGAGCAATTCAGAGAGTAATTCATGCTGGTGGAGGGCTTGTTCCTACTAGAAGACCTATTTCTTGTATGGTTTGGAATGGATTTATAGTTATAGGGGATGCAGCTGCAACAGCTAACCCTGTTCATGGGGGAGGAATAGGATCTGCTATGATTAGCGCTAAACTTGCTGCAGATGTAGTATCAGAGGCTTTAACAAAGAACAGTGTAAGTATCGAAGATCTCTGGAAATACCATATAATGTATCATAAAGCTTACGGAGCTAAACAAGCGTCTTTAGATGTTTTAAGAATGTTTATGCAGAAATTAAATAACAATGATTACAACTTCGTATTTAGATCACGCTTAGTTAGCGGAGAAGAAGTCTATACCATGGGTGCACGAGGTATTCTCACAACATCAATTTTTGATAGACTAAGATCGCTTTTAACATTGACATCAAGACCTTCATTCTTAGCAAAATTATATAAAGTTAAGCAATACATGGACAAAGCTTGTATGCTATATCTATCCTATCCTCAAAAACCCTCAGAGTACCTTAGGTGGAAGAACGAAGAAATAAGATTATTTAAAGAATACGCTGAATGGCTAAGTTCATGGTAATTAAAGATGAGAAAGGGATTTAAAGATAAGTTTTCAGCATGGTTTTCTATAATTAGGGTAGGCAACTGTATAGCTCTAAGCTATGCCGCAATAATAGGCTACCTTCTCGCTTATCGTCGGTATCCTGATATTATTGACGTATTAAAACTGATTTTATCGGTATTTACTATAGGGGGTAGTAGCAACATCATAAACGATTATTTTGATGCTCCGATAGACTCTATAAATAAGCCTTGGAGACCTATACCATCAGGTATTATTAAACCAAAATCAGCTTTAGCGGCATCCATTATTATGGGATTAACAGGTATCGCGATAGCGTTTAATATCAGTTTTCTTGCTGGTTTACTTGCCTCAGTAGCTTTCACTTTATCTTATCTTTACTCATATAAGTTGAAGAAAGTACTTCTTGTAGGAAATATTGTTGTAGCATTTCTAGCAGCTTTATCTATAGTATACGGTGGTACAGTATTCGGTATTAATAATGCTAGGATATCTGATGTAGCAATAGCATCATTATTTGCATTTCTGTTAAACTTGGGAAGAGAATTCCTAAAAGGGATAGAGGATGTTGTAGGGGATAAAAAGTACGGAATACAAACTATAGCTACGTGTTTCGGTGTTAAAATAGCTTATATGAGCTCAGTTGTAATATTTTCAATTCTAATTATGCTTAGCATTGTCCCGTACCTAATGTTAAGATACTCAATATACTACTTAGTGATAGCGTTGGTAGGCGTAGACCTAACAGTATTAATATCGTTAATTATATCATCTACTCTAAATCCCAGAGACGCGTTAAAAGCAACGAGAATACTTAAGATAGCAGTGTTTGTAGGAATATCGGCGTTCTTAGTAGAAGCTCTTAAGAGTATTTAAATTGCAGAACCAGATATACACTTTAGCGTGATGAATGGTGACGGAGAGGAGTAAAGATGACTTAATGACGCCTAGCTGATACATCTAGGTGGTCTAAATGTTATGTTTACGGTTAAAGATTGTGGGTTTTCCTGAGGTAAGAAGTGGTTTGAATACAATTGAACTTTGTGTAAACGAAGGAGTAAATGTTTTACAAGTTTTGAATAAGGTAAAAGAGGACTACGGAATAAAATTCGAATTTGATGAAATCGTTATTGTGTGTAACGATAAACAGTTATATATAGATGAGGGGGTACCTCAAAATTGTGAAGAGCTTATGATATTTCCATTAGCATTAGGTGGAAGTAATATCATCTCTAGATGATGTAGGCGCTCTCGTCTGATACATGATGATTTCGAACCTCACTGAAACGAAAATTATTTTCAAATTCCTATAACCACCTTAGTTTCTCTTATTTTAACCAAGTTCTTTAAAATACTAATCCATATTCTATCCAAACTTATTGATCCAAACTCAGCGATATTATTGATAATATCAATGATTATCACCTTGCGTATACTTAAATATTTAGCATGTTCACTAATCATAGGTATGAAAACAGATGATGATAAGGGTAGCCATACATATAGAACACTATCTAAATCTAAATCAACTTCTTCATATAAGAATTTTGTGAAGGATGTGGTGAATTCTATAATAAATCCTGGAACAGTAGAGACTTGCATCAGTGTTTTAAGGTTGATATCGTATTGAACACGCTTGATATTTTCATGGACATAGTTACTGAGATCGAAAAGAGGATTTCTTACACGATTAATACTAATGTCTATATCTTTAAATATATGAAAACTGTCTTTACATATACTCGGTACACAAAAATTAAAAAGTACTGAAAAATCCCCAAACTCGCCTATGTATCCCTCACATACAGATTCATTATAACAACAAGTTAGCGTTGTCTCACTTATATTCATCTCTTTGTATAAAAGTAACAAAGGTATGTATTTAGTTAGTATATGAAATAAACGATGTGTATCGTAAATGAAAATAAATTCAAAAGATTTTCTATCGATTATATCAATTAATTTTTTGTACCAGAGCATCAGATCATCTTTTAATAATTGTAAGTCGAGAGGAGACGTAGGTCTAGGTCTTCTAAGAAGTAAGAGTATAGATTGAGGGATAACCTCATAGCCTTTACTTCTGATATCGTTTACCCAATACCAGTTACAAAATGTTGGTATTGAAAACGATTCGCGGTCTTTACGATCTTTGTAAGTATTGATAACCTTGAAGTATAGTTTAAGAACTTCTTTAAAATCGTTCAACTCATTTATTATAAATATTTGCGGAATAGACTTCGTTTTTAAACCTAGTTTTTCCGTAATTAACATATTTGAGCATGAAAAAACTAAATATTTCTGCGGAACTCTCTTCAATAACATAGTTTACCCCTAAATACGGAATCTTAAAATAGTGTAGTCTAGGGATGATGATACGGCTGTGAGCTGAGACTTGATGATCTGTGTTTGAGCTGACCATCTAGTGTAAAGTACTGACAGCTTTTTCGTAACGATAATAAACCACTAAACTTTAACTATAAATTAAATGAGTGTAAAGCTCAAGGTCTTGGAAATGGCTATTCAATCAAATCACAAGTTTAAAGTTTTAGGGAATGCAAAGGAAAAGATACCTGTAATAGGTATCGGTACTAAAGGTATATACGACTATAGGTTAGCTGAAGAAGCGTTAATACATGCTTTTAACCTAGGTTTAACCCTTGTAGAGGTATCCGAAGCCTATGGTGATGGTTTAGCAGAGGAACTTATTGGCAGGGTCATCAAGAGGTTTAAACGTGATGAAATATATGTTGTTTTAAGGGTTAATGCTGTAAGATTCTCTAGTTTAGAAACCGTTATTAAAGCTATTAATGGGAGTCTTCAGCGGTTGAATTTAGCGTATGTCGATATAGTTGTAGCGGATGGTTTAAATGAAATCGTTGGTTTAAGTACTCAGGTTAAGATCCTAGAATCACTCATAGATAAGGGGGTCACAAGATATATAGGTTTAGCTAATCTAAAGTTAAAGGATCTATCAAGTAGTATACAAATGCTTTCTAAGTATAACATAGATGTTATTCAATATAAGTACAGCGTCCTCGATAAAAGAGTTGAAAAAGATATTCTCAAATTCTCAATAGAGAATAATATAACATTTCTTGCTTGTTCACCTCTAGAAAAAGGAGCTGTTTTAAAGAATTCAAGGCTAATTTATTTATCGAGTAAATATAAGAAAACACCTATCCAAGTAGCTCTTAACTACCTCATATCTAAATCTACAGTAGTTCCAACACCAAAAGCTGAACGTAAGGCTCATATAGATGAAATCTATGGAGCACTTGGTTGGAACTTAAATGTTGAAGACATGAGATATTTAGAAAAAATATAAGGTGTTTAGACAAAAAACTTAGAGGTGTAGTGCTATGCGGGAAGAGGAAACACGGGAACCTCAAGCTAGTATATGGGGTTTCTACCCGATAAATAAGGATAAACTATTAAAAGAAATTGAACGTATGTTCAGAGATTCTGTTCGAGGACCTGGAGCTCTGCCTACGAAATCCGAAGGAAATTTAGAGATTATAGCAGGGATAGTTCCACATGCAGGTTATTCTTATTCAGGTTCATGCGCTGCTTGGTTTTATAAAAAATTAGCTGAGAATACACCAAAAATAGATTTAGCAATAATTCTCGGAACTAATCACACAGGTTTTGGAGGTATTATAACCACTACTACTTACTACAAAAAATGGTCTACGCCTTTAGGTGAAGTAGAGGTTGATATAGATTTTATTGAGAAACTCAAGAATAGATGTAGGTATGTGGAAGATGATGTGCTAGCCCACATGCGGGAGCATTCAGTAGAGGTCCAGATACCATTTTTACAATATCTGTACCAAGATTTTAAGATAGTTCCGATTGTTGTTAAAGAATTAGGATATAATGAAGCTAGTGAATTTGCAAGAATACTATACAAATCGGTATCTCAGACTATGAAAAGATGTGTTGTTATAGCTTCATCTGATTTCACGCATCATGGATCTATATATGGTTACACAATATTTAGAGAAAACATTAGTGAGAATGTTAGAAAACTTGACCTAATGTTCATAGAGAAGATAATGCAGTTGGATACGAAAGGGTTTTTAAATCTAATTCGTAGATACGACGCCACTGTCTGCGGTTTTGGGGCTATAGCGATCGCGATGGAATACGCTAAACTACATCAATGCAAAGCTGAGCTTCTGAAATATTATCATTCCGGTGATGTCACAGGTGAAGAAGATATAGTTGTAGGATATGCAGCAATAGCTTTCTATAGAATGAAGCAGTAAGTCTTAGGTTACATCGATGTAGCATCTATTCCTATACAACTTAAGGTTCAAGGAGTCTATATACACATCTATGTTTACGACAAAGTCATGTAGTTTAAATATTGAGATTATAGGCACACCATCAAGAACTTTTGGATCAAAGTCTATAGGTATAATAACAACAGGCAAAATATTTTTCACACTTCTCAGCTTCGGTATCTTAATGCAAACCCATTCACAATTACGCATATACTTCTCAATTCTCTTTATATGATCTTCAACTATTTTATTGATACTGTATCGAATTTTCGACAAACTTTTCCAGCGTTTACATTCTATAAATAACGCCAACTTCAAAACATCATTTATAGATATAACATCTATTTGAAATCTATCTGCTTTTGTATGGACGTAGTTTAGGTATACATACCAATTGAATTCCGCGAATATACGTGAAATATACTGCTCGAACTCATGCCATGCTATATAGAGATTGAATCTATCAGGTGCTATACCGAAAGCTTGTAATGAGATGAGAAGTTCAACTGGTTTTACAAGTTTTATCCTATCGTCGATTTCCTCAACTATACCGTTATCAGTACACCATCTTAGTAAGGACAAAGCTTTCAACCTATGTTCTGTACTTAATAAAGACAGAATATGCTTGCTAATGGTTCGATATCTAAATAGCTGTTCAAGGAAGTAGTGCACATCTAGGTAATTCATACCCATTCCTAATATGCTAGGACTTTAGTAAATCAATCAATCAAAATTTTCCTTAACGTTTTATTAGAAATGACTTTAGATAATCGATACACTATTGATGTATACCTCCTACATTGTTCCTAACAACATACAGTACCTTATTAAGAGATCTTCAAGTTCTTTCATAGTACATATACATCTACCCATGTTTAACCTCATTACTAAGCTGCGATTTGAGCATCTATTGCCTAACGGATATAGAATTTAACGCCTTCTTTCACTATACCTTTGGCAACAATTTTTGCTCCTAGGGATTCTGCTACGAATGCCAGGTTCTTTAAAGATTCCTCAGAAGGTGCTAAAACTATGAATGCTCCACCATTTCCTGCACCACTAGTTTTTACCCCTAGTGCTCCTGCTTTTAATAAGATATGTGTTAGCAGATCGTGTTCTAAGTTTACAACCCCTAGTGCTCTGAGTAAACCGTGATTTATATTCATGAGTATACCTAAGGTTTCAATATCTCCATTTTTTATAGCATCCTTAGCTTTTTCAACAATTTGTTTAATGGTATTCAATACACTATTAAATAGGTTCTCGTTCTTCTCTCTCAATAACTTAACTTTGCGAATCAGCTCAGCTGTTGTACCTACCCTATTAGTATACCCTATCAATAGTGGTATCTCGTAGTTTATGTCTATAAGGTGAGCTGCAGGTACGAGAGGCTCTATGTATCTTAACCCCCCTAAGCTTATGGTGAAGGTATCCATAGGACTAGCGCTTCCCTGAACTCTTTTCTCCACATTCCAAGAGATTTCAGCTATTTCATATTTTTGCTCCTCGAAGTTTATTATATAGTTATTCAATGCCATACATAATGTTGTAATACCTACAGAAATAGCTGCAGAGGTCCCTAACCCGATTCCTTGTGGTAATGAACTCTCTATAGATATATCGTATCCAAGGGATCTTGTATTCAAGCCTAATCTTTCTTCGCATAAGTTTAGTGCTTCAATAATGTACTGTAATACTTTTTTAGTATAATTCTGATCACCTAGAACTTCGTAAACATTTTCATCTCTTTTCACCACAAAAATTTGTGATGGTATTTGTATTCCCTTCTCTATTCTTATTTTCACGATGTTTTCATCTATCCTTTTACCAATGATCCTTATGTAAACAGGGATTGTAGAAGCTATAGCAGGTATACCGTAAACAACTGCATGTTCTCCAAATAATGTGATTTTTGTAGGAACTAAGACTTCAACTAATGTCATAACTAAAAACCTCGATAATCAAGAGCGATGATTCAACATAGAAATTTTCTTATGTTTCGGCACCCTCTTCTTTAAGAGGTCTTAAGTAATAGAGCACAGGTCTTTTACTTAGTGTCAATGGTAATGCCGAAGATATTAAGGGGTATCCTTCTAAATCTTTTCTTAGAATATCTAGAAGCTCTTCTAATCTCATAACTTTCTGTATACCGCTTTTCCTAATTCTCACGTTTAAGGTATTTGTATTGACTTCTCTATCACCTATAACCACTATGTACGGTATCCATTCAATTCCTGCATCTCTTATCTTTTTCCCTAAACTTTCTTCTCTATCATCTATGTCTACACGTATACCGTACTTCATAAACTCTTTAGCTATTTTGTATGCATAATCGAGATGCTCCTGTTTGACAGGTATAATTCTTACCTGGATTGGTGATAACCATGTTGGGAGAGTAGGTGGGATCCCTCGCGCCTCATTTTGAGCAATGGTATCGAAAACCATGTATAGATATCTCTCTATCGACCCTATCAATGCTGTATGTATAATAACAGGAGGATGTTTAATACCTTTCTCATCCACATAATATATTCCGAATCTTTTTGCATTCCCAACATCTATTTGCCAAGTAGCTATTTCTCTAGGCCTCTTCAACTCATCTATTATGATATACTCTACATTTATTACCCAGTAATATACATTCGCTGGATAAACAACTAG
The DNA here is from genome assembly GCA_020832925.1 of Desulfurococcaceae archaeon. Classification (GTDB taxonomy): domain Archaea; phylum Thermoproteota; class Thermoprotei_A; order Sulfolobales; family Ignisphaeraceae; genus Ignisphaera. Next base: position 82,272 of record JAJHRF010000003.1, read on the forward strand.
AAGAACTGGTTTACCTTCTTTCTTAACTAAGTCAACTATATAATCGAAGTTAGTTTGCAGGAAATCTTCTGTCACGTTATAGATTGCAAGATAATCTCTTCCTAGCTTTCTTGCTTCTTCAAATATTTTATCTCTAACCATGTATACAATACGTTTAGCTTCTTCAATATCCTTAGTAAGTATGTGAAGATCAGGCATATGGAACCTCCTAAGCCTAAATCCTAAGATTAGTTCTCCTCGTTGTTCGTAACGATAACTATCAGCAATCTCAAATATTCCTAGAGGGAGATCCTTATAACTCAAGGTCCAATCTTTTAATATTGAGAACTGCTGATAACAAGCCGCGAATCTCAAGATAAATATTTCGTTATCTATAGGTATTTCGTACATCCTTTCTCCAAATAGTTCAGCATGCTGTTTCACTGGTTCAGCTCGTAAGCTAAACATATTTGTTCCTTTAATTCTGAAGACAGGTATATCAAGAGAGCTGGCCACGATCCATGAATAAGCTGAGACGCTCTCCAACATTACAGTTGCGTGTGGTTGATATCGCATATGCCCTTTATCCGACATTTCTTCCCATTCAAACCCGAACTTTTTTAGGTATACACCTATTCTTCCTTGACCTCCCGGTAGCTCTACGCCAAATACTTCTTTATCAACTAATATTTTGAAATCCTCTTCACCTTCTTTAAATACGTAGGATGAGGGATCGTAGATCTTTCCTTCGGGAGTCAGTATGTAATACCTCTTCTCGATAACTCTCTTCGGCTTAGATTCACTTACACTTACATGTCTCGAAAGTTCGCTTAAGGGATGTCCGTAGCAATGAAGTACGAACTCTTTATACCATCCGAAGGGGGCTCTGTATACTTTAAAATCCTTCTGTTTTAATGTATTGTAAATATTGGTGAGGATTTCCACGGCTTTAGACGGTGATGCTAGGCTCGGAGATAGATGTGCATAGGGGTATATGACGATTCCATCTGCTTTAACTTTGGAATACACATCAACAATTTCTTCAACAGCTCTTGCAACTACAAACTCAGGATTTTTCTCGTCATCTAGTTCAACAGTTGTAAAAACAACTAGAACGTTATTAAACTCACCTTGAGCAAGATTATCCGAAATTTCTTCTGCTGCATCTATAGCTTTGGTAATAGTCTTGAACATGAAGTACTTAGCGTGAATTAATAACATCCTCAATACGTCTACACCTAGAATTAGAATTCGCAGAAAATCCTTAAAAAGATTTTATTATAGAATTTTAGCTGAAAAGACTTGGAGTGAAAACACTGGCCGAAACTTTCTGTTAGGTGCAGTAGGATATTTAAGTTACCTATGCTAAATGTTGTTTCAGAGTGGTAACCTATGGCGACAGAAAGCAAAAAGCCTAGAAGTCTAGAGGAGCTAGGTATATCGAGCACGATATTGAAGAAATTACAAGAGATAGGTATAACAACGGTAGAAGCTTTAGCTGCAGCTAATGCTCAGGAATTAAGCCAGAACCTAGCTATACCATTACCGACTGTTCAAAGACTTATTATGCAAGCTAGATCATCCCTTGG
>JAJHRF010000027.1 GCA_020832925.1 Desulfurococcaceae archaeon
ACAATCCTCATAACACCGGATACAGGAGATATTCTACAATCTATAACCCCTGGGATCTTCTTAAACCTGTTCTCCAGTATGTAAACTTCTTCACCTTCAACCTCTGTAAAAACCTCGAGATACTCTTTTACAACATCATACCCAGCTTCTCTAACAGCTTTAACAATTTGATTAAGAGAAGTATACTCATCATCATACTCTACAACAGCCTCACCTGAAATATAATCAGCTCTAAAACTTAGAACTCCTTTAACACTTAGAACTTTCTTCTCAATACCATAGATACACGATGGACAATCAACACCTACAATCTTTAATCTCTCAACAACTTTACCCAAAAGATATCCCCAACTTAAATAAACACTACCATACCATTTTATGAATAGTAGAGGTTATGTTTTCTAGTTAAATATTCTTCATCCTCTGCTCTCCATAAACTCTCTTCTAGGACCATGAACTAGGTAGTACTCTGGATTTTCATCAAAAGCTTTTTTACATTGATAGCTACAGAAGTAGTATACCTTACCTTTATAAACAGACTTATACTTAGTCTTCTGAGGATCTACCTCCATACCGCAGACAGGGTCTATAACACTCATAGACTACTCTACCTGCTTAAAGAACACCTCTAAAAATTAAAATCTTTACCAATATGACACATAATTCTAGGATCAAAGCATATCTACTGCAAATAATATAAAATGGTTATACTTTAAAATAATAGAGTTTTGATAATGGTTAAGTTTATAGACATAGAGCTTCGATCCCATGTACATAGCTATACCAAGTAAAGTATTACAGTAATTACATTTAAAACCAGGGGTGCGGAGGAATTTAGAGATGGTATCTGTTGTCTAAAGATTTTATAGATATATTTAATGATATGGTTGAGAAAGAGGAAATCTATACCAATGCTCTTATAGAACTCAGTGGAAAAATCTATCACCCAGTTCTAAAATCAATTCTTATTGAAATTGCTAATGATAGTTTAAAACATTCACGATTTTACGAAGCTTTAGTGGAATTGATATCATCTGTACAACCTGCTTTATCTCAAGAAGAGCTACAAGTAGTTTCCAAGGAGATCGATAAACATATCGATACCGAGGCTAAGATGATAGAGCTAGTTAGTGGAATACTTAAAAGAGTTGAATATTCCAAACCTAAACTTATCCTATCCCTTATATATAGTGATGGAGTTGATCATCATAAACTTCTTACAACTGAAAGCCTCGCTATTTATGGCGGGGATGGAGGGAAGAATTTATAAACTTCCTTTGTTTTAAATTCTTTCGATGATGAGTATGATCAGGATTGTGGTTGTCCCTAAGTATCTGGATGTAGGGAATGTAACTACTAAACAGGTTGTGGGGGAAGCTCCGGCTCTCCCGACTGCTCATCAGATGATAGATGTAAACACGAATAGATGAGGGGAACCTGTGAACCACCCCAAGGGGAACCCTCGCCCTTCAGAGCGGGGAGGAGGTCAGAAGTATAAAAGATGGTTTATCTAAAGCAGAAACTATATCTGAAGAAGATACCTAGAACATTATTTGGAGAGAAAATCCTTGGCATGGAACACCAGGAGGTTAGATAGCATATTATACACTACTATTCAAGGTCTAGATAAGCTATAGATTCTCTCGATGCCCTCCACAAATCTTTACCGTATACTTTATCTCTATGAGGTGTAATACATTGAAACTTAGATACCTTAATTATCTGTATTAAATATACACTCTTTACATGAATTAACTAGCATTGTGGTAATTTAGATTTTTGAATGTGTTAAAGATTTACAATGTTTCAGAGAAGTTGTTTAGTTTATATGGATTAAGATAATGTTTTTCTAAAGAAGTTGAAGTTAATAATAGTTTATAACATGGGAGAGTTCAAATGGTGTACTCATTGTTTTACTAAATTGGTAAGTACTGCTAATCTTTACCTATGTATCCTATTCCTCCGAAGTCTATTGATTTAATATCTAAACCTGTTATCTTTGCGAATCTAACTATAAGTCTACCTGTTAATGCTCTTGTTAACCCCATTACAACTTCGAGTCTTGATGCAATATCTTTTGAGAAGTAGTGGACAATATTTTTATCGAATAGTATTTGTATTGATGGGGGTATCCCTTCTTCACCACTCCAAAGGATTAATATCATTGGGATTCTAGGAAGAGTATAGATTTTTATAGCAGCATCTCCTAGTTCAATCTTTGTATAGTTAAAAGGTTCTGCTACTCTATATAAAAGCTGTGGATTGCTGCTAAACAATGTTTTAAATACTTCGATATTTTTCTTAACAAGAGGGCAGTCAAGACAGTGTCCAGGAACTATTTGCGATATCGATATGTATTCCCCGCTTTCCTCAACATCGATCTCTGCTTCAGCGTATTGAGATAGTATGAAGTATACTCCTACAGCTTCTTTATACGTTAAGTATCTCTCTAAAACATTATCGTATACAACACCTGTTTCAATATCTAGTACTAACCCGAAGAACTTCAGCTTATCTCTTTTCTCAAAACCGAGTCTACCTTGTAAACTCCTTATCTTATCTCTAACCATATTCCACGAATATCTATCCCAAAACGATATCCAGAGTGACATAGTTACTCATTTAACTGAACTTTACTGCATAGATAGTTTAGAATTTTTTCTATCCTCTTATATATATTTTCGAACATCTCTTTATGGATATTGTTTTCAATAAAAATTTTAACTTTATCAATAAATAAAGTTGTTTCTCTACAAAGATTCTCCAAATGTTTCTGTTTAACTTCATCATTTATAGGTTTCTCGGCTTGGAGCTTCGGATTTCCTTCCATAAACCCTTCTGGGTAGTACCAATCTTTAAACCATGTAAAACCATTCTCAAGTAGTATAAATCCTAGTCTTGTTAAATGTGGTGGAACACCTAGTTCTAATGTTTTCCAAGTTTCTCTATCGTAAACATATTCGATAAACAGTCTTTCTCCTGCCCCAATAAGGTTTGATAAACATTTAATTAGGTTTTTCTCTATATCGGTTTTATAGAATACAAAAACTTTATCGTTAAAACTTATCGTAGACGTTATAGAGAATACCTCTACCCATTTCCTATAGAATGGAGGTCTACCTTCGAAAATCTTTATAACTAGTAATCTATACCAAGTACCTCTGTACCCTATGTAGAACTCTATATTCTTTTCTTCTGGAAATCTTCCACTCTTCTCAATTGTTTTTATATCGAAATCCTCTATATTGAATACCTCTCTACATATCATATTTCTCCCTAAGCTTGTCTATATCTCTACGTTGACTATATAATCTTTGAATATTTCTTCAAATTCTTGTTGAGATAGAATTGGTTTTCCGTTCATCTCTATAACAGCATTTGATGGATTTGTATCCGGATATCTGTAAAGCCTTTTACTTAACCTTTCTTCAAATGTTGATACATATTCGTTCACATAGAATATGCCTATAGGTATCCTGTCACCCCATTCTAAACTTCTTTCAATTGCATTCAAAAGCTTCTCTCTAGCTTCCTCAGGTTTACGAACTACCGGATCCCAGCTAGGGTCTTCATCTAGTTTATATATAGTTTTCCTATAGAATTCTGCTGTAAATACATCATTGAATGTTACACACGGTTGTAGAACATCTATAAAAGCTGCTCCTCTATGCTTTATAGCCATCTTGATCAAGTTCTTTAGATGTGTACCTTCAAATGCGTAACCTCTAGCAACAAAAGTGTAACCTGATGCTAAAGCTAGTAGTATCGGGTTAACCGCTTGTTGAATATTCGGTTTTGCTAATGCTTTTGTTTTTACCCCTAGTGGAAGAGTTGGTGAAGCTTGACCTTTTGTTAAACCGTAGACACCGTTGTTATGCATTATAACAACTATATCGAGATTTCTCCTACCTAGAGCAACGAAATGTCCAGCTCCTATACCGAGGAGATCCCCGTCACCGCCGTGGACAACAACTGTAAGCTCTGGGTTAGCGAGTTTAATACCCATTGCGAACGGTATCGCTCTCCCATGTAGAGTATGAACACCGTTAACATTAACAAAGTGAGCAATCTTACCTGAGCAACCTATCCCCGATACGATAACTGTTTTTGATGGATCTAAACCAAGTTCTTCAAATGCTTTTACAACAGCTGTTAAAATACCGAAGTTACCGCAACCAGGGCACCAATCAACCCATAAACTTGTTTTATATTCATATCTATGCTCCATAGCTAAGCACCACATGTCTCTCATTTTTGAAAATTATTCTCTCAACAGCTTCAATCATCTCGTTAAGTGTTATAGGTCTACCTGTGAATTTAGCTATCTTCTTAGTTACTGTAACACCTGTAGCCATCGCTATTAGAGAGGCTATGTTTACTCCATAGCTATGCTCAACAGCTATAATTCTCTCACTAGGAGTATCCTTGACTATCTCTAGGAATTCTTTTCTAGGGAATGGCCAGAGAAGCTTCATATTTATATAGCGTAATCTAAGTTTACTACTTAGAGTCTCTATAGTATCTAGAGCTACACCTTTAACTGAACCCCAGCCGATAATCACGTAATCAGGGTTTTTATCTCCATAGATACCCATCTTGATATCAAGCGGTGTTTCCTCCAGAATAAGCTTCATTTTCTCTATCCTCTTTGAATACATTTTCAACCTGTTCTCAGGATCTTCAACTATATGTCCATACTCATCATGTTCGTCACCTGAGTACCACATAACTATATTGTCTGATCCTAGGTATGCTCTAGGCGAGATCAAGTTACTTAAATCAAATCTTTTATAACTAGGTCCGTTAAACACTATCTTACCTCTGTCAATCCTTACCTTATCTATATCAGGAACAGGTATAGAGGCAATAGTGTTGGCTAAGAATTTATCTAAGAGATGTATAACTGGTACTTGATATTTCTCAGCAATGTTGAACGCTTCAATAGTATCGTAGAATGCTTCAACATGATCACCAGATGATAATACAACTCTCGTAAATTCTCCATGAGCAGCGAAAACAGCGTTCATTAAATCACTTTGGCTTCCACGTGTTGGTTGCCCAGTACTGGGACCTCCTCTCTGATAGTACGTTATAACAACCGGAACTTCGTTTGCACCTGCAAATGAAAGTCCTTCAACCATTAAATCGAAACCAGGACCACTTGTAGCTGTAGAACTTCTTGAACCACTTAACGAAGCTCCTATAGCAGAACATATTGCAGCTATCTCATCTTCTGTCTGCATAACAACTATAGGACCTACAGCTTTTCCGTTAACCTCGTTGTATTCGTATTTCTCTATTGTGAAACTTTCATCAGCTGCTGGTGTTATAGGGTAGTAGCTTTGATATCTTACACCAGCTACTATTTTAGCTATTGCAACAACATCGTTACCTGTTACTATCATTAACTTGTTCAATCCTATCTTAGGTTCATCAATTTTAACGATATTTCTAAACCTTGCTATAGAATCATTAACAAGTTCGTATAGAGCTATATTATGTTCAATCAAATATCTTCTTTCTCTGAATTGCTGCTCGAATCCGTATTTAACAAATTTCTCTTCTAAACCTATAACAATTGATACAGCTGATACAATTAAACCGCTAACATATCTAGATGCTTGACGAGGATCTATCTTAAATCTTTGAGTCAACAATTTAATAATATAGGTAAAGTCTATTTCTATTGGCTTGATATTCCTCTCCTTTTCTAGGTAATCAACAACATTCTTTATAACTGGGCTAACCCCTAGTTTCGCTAACTTAGTCTTGATCTTCTCTCTAGTGTAATCCTCTATACTCGGTATATTATCTATGTTTTTATTTAACTGGTTTTCATCGTATATTACAACACCTTTCTCTACAACATCATCGAAATGGGTAAATATTGTCTCCGCATCTATTGATGCAAGAATCTCTACCGGGTACCTAAGAGATCTAGGTAACCTAGTCGATGATATGAGCATATGGATATAGCTATGCCTACCGGTGATATTGGAGAAATATTCTCTATCAGCTATAACACCGTAACCTTTCCTAGCTAGCGCTCTTCCAAGAACAGCCATAGAAGTCTCTAACCCAGCTCCCTGAGGACCACCGAGTATAATCCCTATCTCCTTCAATACAAACCCCTAAGCTAATCTCCTACAGGTGCTTCCTCAGAAACAGCTTCATCAACAACAACTCCGCTAACAACTATATGTTCTTTAAAATGCTTCTCTAGCTCTTCCTCATCAACAATAGTTTTTCTACATGTTAAACAGTATAACCATCCTTGCTGTTTTAAAACTTGTTTAAGTTCACCTAGAGAAGTTTCTTTAAACTTATCACAAATCTCTACAGTTTCTACAACCGATCCCAACTCAATTTTCAAAATACACAAACCTAGATATGGATAATGGATATTCGGTTTAAAGTATACACAATGAATACAGCTCCTCTTACTCATAAACTACTCCTCTATCTTCTCAATCTTTATAGCATTAACAGGACATACATCAGCACCAGCTTTAGCACATTCATAAAGTTCTTCAGGTACCTCCCCAATAGATATATTCTCATCAGTCTTCACACTATATTTATCAACAACCCTGTTCTTCCCATTATCAAGACCAAGCTCATATATCTCAGGACATGTAGCTGGAGCGGCTCCACAAGCAATACATGTAACTCTATCTATAATAACACGGTATTTAACCAAGATTTCACCACAAAATTTGTTACTGGGTAAGAATAAAAGTTTTTCCATGATAAACTTGGATAAATTCAGCTGTAAATTAGAATCCCATATTGAACAATAGTAAGTTAAATTAAGAACGAAATTAAAAACCTAGTAATCTCCTACAGTACTTGATTTATCTTAACAATGTATTTAATTGCATTGATAAGAAATGCCGGTCTTTATTATCTAATACGCTTACATCATTATTCGGTATCTCGATTAGATTTGTTTTCCTAATTATAACATATTGTTTCAATAACGTTATCTTTGGGAATACCCCTAAGATACAAAAAGCAAAACATTGATACTCAAATTACTCTCATTAGGGAAAAATTTTAATTTTTTGCCATGACATATTAAGCTTTGGGTCTCTATATGGTTAGACCTATGACTAAAGATGCTTTGTTATCGGCTTTTGGAGGAGAATCTATGGCTCATATGAGGTATCTGGTATTTGCTGAAATTGCTGAGAAAGAAGGTTTTAAAAATGTTGCAAGACTCTTTAGAGCAATTGCGTTTGCTGAACAGGTTCATGCAACTAATCATTATAGAGCTTTGAGAGAGTATAATGAGGATGCTAAAATTGTTGCAGGTGCTCCTGTAGGTCCTGGGAACACTAGTAAGAATTTAGAGTTAGCTATAAGGGGTGAGGAGTTTGAGATTAAGGAGATGTACCCGGTTTACCTAGAGATTGCTAGGTATCAAGGTGAGAAAGAAGCTGAATTAAGTTTTACTTATGCTTATAGAGCTGAGCAAATCCATGCTCAGCTATATAGAGAAGCTAAGAACTATGTTGATAAAGGACAGGATTGTCCTCTTGAAGGTAAAATATGGATATGCCCTGTATGTGGACATACATATGTTGGTACTGAACCTCCAGAGAAATGTCCTGTATGTGGTGTACCTAAAGAGAGATATATTGGTTTTTAATTGAAATATTTTTAATTATTTTTAATTGAGATAATCTATGTATCAGTTATAAGTTCTGAAAGTAAGTTCTCGACAATATCTTCGATGTTCAACTCATTAGATAACTCTTTTATTTCGTTATCCATGTTGTGAACTATTTCATCTACTTTATAACTAAGTTTCTTATAATCTAGACCTATTAATAGTGTTGCTATGTAATTACATAGTTTAGCTAACTTTGCTTCAAAATCTATTTGATCTACATATCTTTTGTAGAGATTTTTAATTACCTCATTATCTATGTAATTCAACACGTAATCTTCTTCAATACGGTTTTTCAATATCCCTAGTTTTAGACCTACAGGTTTCGTAATATCGCCTATAAAAGCTTCTCCTAGATCGTGTATAAGTGTGTAGAGAACTGCTTTACCTATATCTACTCCTTGTATTCTACTACCAAGCTCTATACAGATAAATGCTGATAAAAAGCTATGCTCAGCTACAGTCTCTGCTAAAGAAGGTGGAACTCCTCTTAATAACCACCCAGTTCTTGCTAAATTTAGAAGTGTTTTTGCATATAGGGCACTGTTCGGGATACTAACCACCTATGTATTTAAAGATAGTGTATAGCACTAAGCTTATTTAACTCTTTCAATATATTGTTGTAAAGTTCTTCTGCTTTAGAAAAATCTTTAATATTTTTAATAAGCGCTTTCCCATTATCTAAAAGCATCATATCAACATCGCCAACTTTGATGTAAGCAACTTTATTATCGAATACCTTGATATGCTTAAGAATATCGGTTTCTCTTAGTCTAGAGAAGTCTATTTTAAGAATTTTCTCAGGAAGAACTTCAATCATATTTGATCCACATGCATATCTAATTCTTCCACTCTCTTTTTTGTTTAGAAAAACAAATTCTTTTTTAACACAAGCTGAGCATTCGGGATTTCTATTCAATTTTATCTTTCTAATAGTTAAGTCTAGTGCATCAACTATGAAAAGATCTTCTTCAACAGGTAGTTCTAGTAAGTATTTTAAAGCTAAAGTTGATGCAATAGATGTTACTAGTGAAACAATAGCATTCGATACTCCTAGTACTTCACATACATTCTCTCTTCCTCTATACCTTCTACCAACTAAACATTGGTAACAAGCACCTTTACTAACATCAATAAATTTCGTCATACCATACCATCTTTCAACACCCATCATAATCCAAGGTTTGTTTAGAATAATACAAGCTTCGTTTATTAATAATCTTGTCTCAATATTATCACTACCATCAATTACAAGATCGACGTCATCAATAAGTTTCTCAATATTATCAGCAGAAACACTATCAACTACATACTCTACATTAATTGAACTATTAATCTCATGTAATCTCTTTGCACAAGCATATGCTTTTGGTAGATTTTCTAGTACATCTAATTCTCTAAAAAGATGAGTTCTATGAAGATTACTTAATTCAATAATATCCCTATCTACAACTCTTATAAAACCAACACCAGCTCGAGCTAAAAACTCTGCTAAAGCTGTACCTGTAGCACCACAACCAATTACAGCAACTCTGCTTTTAAAGAGTTTAACTTGACCTTTTACACCAACTTCTTTTAACATTATCTGTCTCGAATATCTCTCAATAAAACTTGTTAACTCCATCTATACATTCCTCTATAACAATGTTATTTACCTGTAAACCACTAGATGTAGAGAGCTAATAAACTTTAGCTTTATGCAAAGATTCTCTATAAAACGATATCCTCTCTACATCAAAGTTAAAAATTGAGTGCTTGTGATAAATCTTCTATAATATCTTCAACATCTTCTAATCCTATAGATAGCCTTACAAGGTTATCGGTTATACCTAGTTTTACTCTATGTTCTGGGTCTATGAATTTTGCAGCCGCTTTCGATGGTATTACAGCCATGGATTCTGTTCCCCCAAGGCTTGGGCATCTCTTAATTAGTTTGAGTTTCTTCATAAACGTTATAACGTCGTTGTAGCTACCTTTTAATCTGAAGCTTAGTACTCCTCCGAATAGAGGTTTCTCGAATAATTTCTTAGCTATACTGTGGTAGGGGTTCTTTGTAAGTCCTGGGTACATAACTTCTTCAACTTTCGTATGTTCCGCTAGGTACTCTGCTACTGTTTGCGCATTTCTACTTTGTTTCTCGTATCTTACTTCAAGTGTTTTAACCCCTCTTAGAATCATGTATGCTTCGAATGGCTGTAGAATACCTCCAAGCATTCTTCTCCATTCCCATAGAGTTTTTATGGTATCTCTATAGCCAGCGAGAACACCTCCAACAACATCGTTATGTCCTCCGAAGTACTTAGTCATGCTGTGAACAACAAGCTTAGCACCATATTTAACTGGTTTCACTAGTATAGGTGTTGTAAATGTGTTATCGACTACGAGAACAACTTTATCTAGATCTAGGTGTTTGTATAGATATTCAAGATCTATAACCTTGTTCGTAGGGTTGGTCATAACCTCTAGGAAAACAATAGATGTGCTGCTATCCACAGCTTCAACAATTGCTTCAGCTGATGGCCAGACCTTCGCAACCTTTATACCGAGTTTAGGAGATAGATTATCTAGAAGAGCGAATGTTGAGCTGTAGAGCTCCATAGGCACAACTATTTTATCACCCGATTTTAGATAGTGTAGAAGTGTAGTCGAGATAGCAGCCATACCGCTGTTAAAAGCTAGAGCATCTTCAGTATTCTCTAACTTTGCAACAACTCTTTCTAAAGCTCTTGTAGTTGGATTCTCTTCTCTACCATAACGAAGATAATTCCCTCTATCAATAAATACAGCTTCACCAATTTCATAATCTATATATTCATAGATAACACTTAGATAAATTGGCGGTATATGAGAGCCTAGCGAATCCTTATGCTCATGACCATGAATAGCATCTGTGGAAATCCTACCCATGGTTTTACACCAGTGTTTGATAACCATTATTATTGAAAACCTTTTAAATCTTCTTTCTATAAAAGTATAACAATGTTATAGATGAATACATTGTATCTAAAGGTTTATATTACTTCTTCATTAAGTATGTTATTGGTGAGTAATCTACGTATTTAGTAGATGTGGATAGAATTGTATGTGGTGATGATATAGATTTTGAAGAATTCCTAGCTATAGCTAGCAATATCCTTAAGAAAGGAGGTGTAGATACAACTATAGCTGTTGATAAAGAGAGTATGCGTATTGTTGAGAATGGTAAGCTTTGCACAGTATTAAAGAAGATTGGTGTTAGATTTGTACCAGTATCCTATAGAGTTTCAGAGAAGATATTTATATCATTAGAAGATATGGGTTTTTTCGAAGATATTAAACCTAGTAGATACAGAGTTTTCATGGATACAGAAGAACTTCTCTATAAGAACTGGCCAACACCTTTAGTAAAGTTAGGGAATCTATCTCGCGATGGTAGAGTTGTCTGGGCTAAGCTTGAAGGGTTTAATCCGTGGAGTATGAGTGTAAAAGATAGAATTGGTTGGTATATGTATAGAAAAGCTGTTGAGAAGTTAGGTAGGGATAAGGTTAAACTACTTGTTGAAGCGACATCAACTAATACAGGTTTAGCTATAGCAGCTATGTGTGCTATCCATGGTTCTAAGTTGAGAGCATTTATACCATCGACAGTTTCTAAAACAGGTGAAATTCTGTTAAAGATTTTCGGAGCTGAAGTTGTGAGATCTCCGAAGACTTTAACAGTTGAACTTATCAACGATGTCGAGGAGATGGCTAGGAAGGAGGGTGCTGCGCATCTAAATCAATTTTATAACGATGCTAATTTCGAAGTTCATCTAAGGTATACAGCTAAAGAGCTTGAGCTACAGATTAGAGAAGCAGGGATAAAACCTAAAGCTATATTCGGTGGTCTAGGGACATCGGGGCATATGTCAGCTATATCTTTCTACTTCAAGAACAGATTCAAAGAAGTTAAAATCTATGGTGTTGTACCAGCGCTTAACACATCTATACAAGGTATAAGAAGAGTTGAAACAGGGATGAAATGGATTCACTACGTAGAGATAGACGATGTAGTAGAGGTTACACCAGAAGAAGCTATAGAAGGTGTTCTAGAGATTGTTAGAAACGAAGGTATATTTGTTGGATTAAGTAGTGGAGCTGTGTATACAGCATTTAAGAAGATGATGAAAGAAGGAAAGCTCGGTGAAGGAGATTATATCCTGATATTCCCTGACCACGGCTTTAAATATGTAGAACAGATATCGAGGTATATCGACAAAGAATAAACTACACGATTTTAGATAATCTCTAAAATATTCCATAGGAAGTAGATACAACTTCTAGACTCTCTTCAGAAACTTCTTGTCGGGTTGCTAGTTTTAGGAAAAGAAGTTAGAAATACTTTGAGTATCTATTGGTTAACCTATGTAGGTATAATCTTTTTAGGAAGTAGTTCATCTAAACTTCCACTTCTATATCCAAGTAGATCTAGTGTAACATATCTATATCCAAGTTTTTGTAGCTCTAGCGCTACACTATCCATTACTTTTTCATTGAAAAACTTTCTTCTCTCGTTTGGATAAACTTCTATCCTAGCTATATAGCCATGATCCCGAACTCTAACTAAAGATACCCCTGTTAATTTCTTTACTATTTTCTCTGCTTCAGCTATTCTCTTCAATTTCTCAACAGTTATGATCTCTCCATAAGGTATTCTAGATGCTAAACAAGCCATTGGTGGTTTATCCCAGTTTGGAAGACCAAGAGCTTTTGCTAATAACCTAGTTTCATCTTTCGTTATACCGACTTCTGCTAAAGGACTTCTGATACCTTTTTCTCTAAACGCTAAATATCCTGGTCTATGTGTATTGAGATCTGATGCATTTGTACCATCAACTATTACTTTTGCGTTCAACTTCTTTGCAATTTCTAATAACGATTTTGAAAGAGATTTCTTACAGTAGTAACATCTATTGAATGGGTTGGAAATAAAGTTCGGATCTTCTAGTTCATCACTTTCAATAAGAATGTGTTTAACATTGAGAATTTTTGCAATTTCTTTTGCCCAATAAAGATCTTCCTCTAGATAAGTAGGAGATATAGCTGTAACAGCAACAACATTTTCTCTACCAATTGCATAAACAGCTGTAGCTAAAACAACAGAACTATCAACACCTCCAGAGAAAGAAACTACAATAGAACCACCAACTATTTTAAACCATTCTATAAGTTTATCAAATTTCTTTTTCAAATCGCTTCCAAGTACTGAATAATCAATAGATATCTCTTTAATCTCCATAGATCAACCCTTAACTACGTAATCATCTTCAGCTGAGTTTATAATTCTAACGCTTATAACAATGTTATTCCAGTAAGAATACCTGTTAGTTGTATCTTATTGTTCAAAATAAAAAGCAAACTGGTTTACTTAATAACATAAACAATATTCTTTACACTTCAAAAATACTAAAGGTTTTTGTAGAGAAGTTCGTGAACATTTTATCGATATACTCCATAGATTTTCACTACAGATATTCTTATATTTAGGTGGCGTTCTACTAGTTACTCGGTGATAACTCGTGTCATATTCGGATATGAGTAGAAAAATAGATTTAGTTAAAGAACTATTGAAATCTATACATAGAGATGTAAGTGTTGAAGAATTGAAGAAGAAGTATAGCGATATATTATCCCAGATATCACCAATAGAAATACCTTTGATTGAGCAACAACTTGTGAGAGAAGGTATTAGTATAGAAGATATCTTGAAACTTTGTGATCTACATGTAGAACTCTTTAGAGAATTCTTGAAGTCACGTGAGCTTAGGGAGGTTCCTAAAGGTCACCCTGTAGATCTTTTTATGAGAGAAAATGAGTGGATTTTAAAACAAGCTGAAGCTCTATCGTTGTATGCATCTGCACTAGTTAATGCAACTGATGAGAATACTAGGAAGAGTTATCTCGAAGCTGTGAAAAGGATGCTGGTTGAGCTTAGGAAAATTAGGCTTCACTATAGAAAGATACAAATGCTTGTATTTCCATACCTTGAGAGAAGAGGTATAGTTGCTGTTCCAAGAGTTTTATGGGGTAGAGAAGATCAGGTAATAATGAAAATTAGACAGTTATTAGAGTTATTATCTAGAATTAATGTTGTTGATGAGTCTTCAGCTAAACTAGTATCTGAAAAAGCTTTAGAAATAGCTAAAGAAGCTGGCGAGCTTGTGTTTAGAGAGAATAAGATTCTGTATCCAGCAGTCTACGCACTATTTAGTGAAGGTGAGTGGGTTGCTATAGCTGAAATAGCTAATGAGATGGGTTGGTTGATAGATATTGGAGAAGTTGAGTGGAAACCTAGTGCAAAACCTGTGTTACCATATGAAATAGATGGGAGGATTACACCACAGCAGATTGAGGCATTACCACAAGAATTTAGATCAATGGCTTTAGCTAGAGGTGTTGAACCTGATAACTATGTTATTAAGAGAGATAACGATATAGAGCTTTCAACAGGATTCTTGACAGCTGGGGAAATAGATGCAATATTCCGATCTCTACCTCTAGAAGTTACATACGCTGATAAAAATGATAGAGTAAGATTCTTTAGCGAGAGTAGATTAGGTAGAGGTTTTGTAAGAACGAAGACTATTCTTGGTAGAAGAATTGAGTTTTGCCATCCACCAAGATTAGAGAAATTAGTTAGACAAACAGTTGACGAGTTAAAACAAGGTAAAGCATCTTATAGAGAGTTTTGGACAAAACTTGGAGATTCAATACTTAGAGTACTTGTAGTACCTGTGAAAGGGGTTAACGGAGAGTATTTAGGTACTATAGAGATTGTTGAAGATATGACTGAGATAATTAACAAACCTGAGGAGATAAAGAAGAAGATAATGGTGCTTTAATGAGAAGCGTCTACGAGATTTTGTATAGATATGTATTACCAGCGATTAAGAAAAGGCTTGCAGAGGAACTTCAGTTACTAGGTTTTACAGAAAGAGATGTTGCAGAGATGCTTTCCGTATCCCAACCTTTAATATCTAGGTATAATAGAGGTGAAAGAGGTACCACTATAGATATTAAACAGTTTAAGGATCTAGATCTAAAAATAAAATACTTAGCTAGAGAAATAGCTGAGAAAAAACTGGATCCCATACAAATATACAGCGATCTCCATAAACTTGCAGCGTACTTCATGGTGAAAAGATATGGATGTGCATTTCATAGAGAACTCGATGGTATAGATCCAGGAAGATGTAATGTATGTCCAACGATATTCAACACCAAATCATAAAAACATATAAATAATGGTCTAAGTAGTTGTTTAAAAGGTGGTACAGATGCCTGGAATAAAAGCATTTAAAATTATCGATAATATTTATTGGGTTGGTGTAAAGGATTGGAGTAGAAGACTTTTCGATTCTCTAATACCACTTCCAAAAGGAACATCATACAATGCTTATCTAGTTATAGGTTCAGAAAAATAGCTCTTATAGATACTGTTAACCCAGGGTTTGAAAAAGCTTTAGAGGATAAGATAAGAGATGTTGTGGAGCCTAGAGATATAGACTATGTTATTATGAATCACGCTGAACCAGATCACGCTGGAGCTATACCCTATATCCTTAGTATTGCATCAAAAGCAAAGCTTATCACAACTTCAATAGGTTTAAAAATGGCTGAAATATTCTATGGCGTACCTATTGAGAGGATATTTGTAGTTAAAGATGGTGATAAAATATCTCTTGGTTCCAAGACTTTGAGGTTTATAGAAGCACCAATGCTTCATTGACCTGAAACAATGTTTACATATCTAGAGGAAGATGGTATCTTATTTACATGTGATTTCTTTGGTGCACATTTAGCGGAAGGGATGTTTGATGATGAAGTAGAGGATATTTTGATTCATGCTCAGAGGTATTGGGCAGAGATAATGATGCCTTTTAGATTTAGCGCTTTAAAAGCACTTGAGAAGATATCGAACCTTGATGTAAGAATTATAGCACCGTCACATGGATCTATATATAGGAATCCGAAGAAGATTTTGTCTAAATACTTTGAGTGGGCACAAGGAATAACAAAAGAGAAAGTAACAATAATCTATACAAGTATGTGGGGATATACAGAGAAAGTAGTTAAATTAATAGAGAGTGAATTGATTAAACAAGGAATATATACAGTAGTCTATAACTTAGCTTACGCAGATATAGGTGATATAGCTAAGGATCTTGCAGATTCAAAAGCATTAATAATTGCTATACCTACAGTAATAGGGTTTACCATCCATCAACAATGCTAGCTATGTACATAGCGAAATTACTAAAACCACCTGTAAAACACGTAGGACTTATAATACTTTATGCATGGGGAACGAATGCTGATAAACAGCTAGCCAATATCTTAAAAGAACTAGGAGTAGAAATAATGGATACAATCAATATCAATGTAACTCCAACTGATAATGATATAAAAAGAGTTAGAGAATTAACAATTAAAATAGCGCAAAAGATAAAGGAATGAAAACATAGGAGATTTAAATCAGTAGATCATTATTCCAATGAATAATTTTCAGTAGATGTTATGTTTTACATTGAAATCTTTTTAATTATTTTAATGAATTGTTCTCGCTTTGTTTTACCTTTATGATATATTCATATACAGATTTAGCAGCTATAGCACCTTCTGCTGCAGCTGTTATTATTTGTTCAAATCTGTATTTATATCTACCTCCCGCAATATCTCCGCAAGCAAATATCCCTGGTAGATTCGTACTCATATCTGGGTTTACCGCTATATAGCCATTTTCATCGAGTTCTAAACCTATTGATTTAAGGAATTGTTTTGGTGGTTCAGAACCTATCTCTATGAAAACCCCATCCACGTCTAGAATCTTTTCTTCTTTTGTTATAGTATTCTTTACTTTTATTTTGGATACCTTCTTATCGCCGAGAATTTCTGTGATTACAGTATTTGTAATTATCTCTATTTTCGGGTTTTTCTTTGCTTTCTCTATATAATAAGGCATAGCTTTAAATATTTCTCTTCTATGAATTAGATATACTTTTCTGGCTATTGTAGAAAGGTAGAGAGCACTTGAGAAAGCTGAGTCTCCTCCACCAACAACAGCTACAACTTTATCTTTAAAGAACATACCATCGCAAACAGCACAATAAGATACACCTCTACCGATGAATTTATCTTCACCTGGTACACCAAGCTTCCTCTTTTCAACACCAATAGCTAGAATAACAGCGTATGCACAAAGCTTCCTACCCCCTTCTGTTTCTATACACCACATATCTCCTTCCTTCACAACATCTACAACAGCTTCGCCAATAATCATAGGAACACCATATTTCTTAACATGATTAGTAAAGAGTTCAACAAGCTTAACCCCTGGAACCTCAGATATCCCAGGATAATCATCAACTAGAGGTGCTACAGCCATTTTACCACCAATATCTTTACTAACAATAACAGTATCAATATTAAACCTAGCTAGGTAAAGTGCAGCTGTTAAACCAGCTGGTCCAGCACCAACAACAATACAATCATATTTATCCTTAATCTTCTCAAACCTAAGCCTAAATCTACTCATACTAGATCCACACAATTCACTACATTAAATAATATAGCGTTATATAAATTTTCACTACATGACGTAAAACTCATTTTAACATCCTTTATTTAGCAACTTAATGCTTATAACAATAACATTGTTATAGAAACATTTGGTGTTCGATAAAATAGATCCTCAAAGTATATCGCTAGCAATAATATCTCCAAGTCTTTTGATAACCTTTCGCGAAGCTTTTGAAGCAATATTACTAATGATTATACTAATATCATATTTAAAGAGAACAAATCAAGTATCCTTAGTAAAACCCGGTTACATAGGAGGCTTGTTAGGTACTGTAATCAGTATTGCTACTGGGATCACTCTATACTTGCTGTATATATCAATAGATTTGGATTTAGCTGAAGCAATTGCGTCATTCATTGCTGTTCCAGTTATTACTAGTGTTGTTTACTGGATGACTACTAAAGGTAAAGAGGTAATATATAAAGGTGTTACTAAAGCTATTGCTGGAGGTGTTATAGGAGTTGTATTTACTGCATTTGTGTTCGTATTTAGAGAAGGTCTTGAAACAGTTTTGTTAATACAACCTTACGCACTTCGTGATATTGTAAGCACCTTCATAGGAGTCCTACTTGGTTTAATAATTGCTTTAGCTATTGGCTATCTATTTTATCGTGGTACCTTAAAACTAAGTTTACGACTATTTTTCGTTATAACATCTATTCTTTTAGTTTTAATAGCTGGCAGTATATTGGGTTACGGTGTACATGAATTCATAGAGTATTTAGAGAAGAACAATTATGAGCTTGGTATTTGGAGAGAATATGTATATAAGTTACCAATAGACAGAAATAACGTCCTACATGATAAGAACATTGTAGGAGCTATACTAGCTACAATGTTTGGATATGCTACAAAAATGGAGTTACTTAGATTTGCTACTCAAATACCATACCAGATACTTGGCGTAATCATTTTGTTGAAGATATATTCTAAACCTAGGAGATAAAAAGTTATCGTTTTTCATAGATATAAACATTGTAACATCGTCTAGATTTTTAATACTTAAGACAAAAAAATTCTCCAATCTACTGAAAATTATTCATTAGAATAAGGAACTTCTTTAATAAATATACGTAGTGGTTAGTGTTAGTGCTGATCATGAGATGTTGTTGCTAGATCTTTAGCTATTATATCAGCTACTTTTCTACCTGATAACAGCATTGAGCTGAATATAGGGCCCATTCTTGGAAGTCCGTAGAGTGCTGCTACAGACATTCCTGCTACGTAAAGTCCTGGTAAGACTTTTCCAGTGTATTCAACAACAACGTTTTCTGATAATTCTGAATATGCAGATTTCTCTCCTGCTAACATAATTTTTGATTCAGGTAGTTTCCTAGCTATAATCTGTAGTACTTCTGCATCGTGACCTGTAGCATCGACTACTGCTCTACTTAATACGAAGAGTGGATCTACGTGAAGCCCGGACATTATTACTGCACTCCACTGTATAACTACACCTTCTATTCTAAGCGGATTATCTCTATATATAACATCTTCAATATGGATTCCGGTGATAATCTTAGCCCCAGAATCTATAGCACCTACAGCTAGTTTTGCCATAAGTTCTGAAGCATCAACAATATAGAGATCCTCTTCATCATCGTGAGAATACCTAATGTTAAAATCCTTTAATATAGGTATAGCGTTCTTATCAACAACTATCTTATGTAGAAGCATACCACCTCCACCAATACCACCACCAAAACTAAGCCTTCTCTCAAAAACAACAACCTTAAACCCTTTATCAGCCAAGTACTTAGCAGCAGTCATACCAGCAGGACCAGCACCAACAATAACAACATCTACCCTAGACATTTCTAACCAATCTTTAGCAGTATATCTCCAAATAGCTCTAGTTATCCTTTCTTCAAGAGTCTTCATAATAGACCCAAAGATTACAAAGTAGATTGTGTTGGATATATAAGTTTTAGGATTTGAAGAAATTATATCAATCAAAATTGTTCATATACATACACTGTATCTTTAGTAAAAGCATATATTGTAAGGGGTTTTTAATTCTCTTCGCATCCCAGGAGCTTTACAGAGGTATCTGCCTTAAAGTTCATGGACATGGTTAAGGAGGATTGGGTGTAGCCTCAGTTCACATAATAAATACTGTAGGAGGGCTATTATTTACATTTGGATCAATTCTAGCTAGTGGTTATGCATCAGGAATTTTATGGCGTACTGGTGAAGGATGTATCAAAGCATGGATAGCATTACTAACAACAGTACTAGCATACCCAATATTCTCTTAATTAATACGACCATATGTAGCTGGTAATCCAAGGATATTTATACCGTATTCGATAGGATGGATTCGAGCATTTATCCTCATGATCATATTCATACACTATTTATCATTATTGACAAGTATAACTTGGTTTTTGATTATAAAAATTATTAGTATGAATTCTATCTTAAGATATTCTCAATATTATCTAAGCTCTTAATCAATTGTTTGTGAACCCCTACTCCTAGTTTATTCTCTATTCTCTATTTCTTTAAATTTTCTTAAAAGTTCTTCATCATCGTTCCTAGTTAATACCATTAAAGCCATTTTAAATAATATGTTATCTTCTTTGTATATATGGTCTCTAAGCAACGATATATAGCTCAATGTATTTTTGAATTTATCTTTAGCTTCAATATGTTTATTGAAGACTTCTAGAGACCTCCTCATTTCTTTTATATAACTTCCGCCTAAATCATGCTCGTATAGCATAGCACCTATAGGTCCTCCTCTCTAGGAATATCACACTTTCAATGTATCCAATACTTACTCTTGATGTAATTTTTGTTGCTTCCATAGGACAGAATTCATCAGCTTTTTAGAGTACTCATAGGTTCCTATAAGTTTTGCATAGTTAATTATTTCCTTCTTATCAAAACCTATTAAGGGTCTAAGTACAGGAATTGTAGAGGCTTTATCAATTATATAGAGGTTGCACAATGTTTGTGAAGCTACTTTAGACTTTCACCTGTTGCAAGAGCTTTTACACCAATTCTTTCCGCAAATCTGCTAGCAATTCTCATCATAGCTCTTCTCAACACGATAACCATGTGATCTTCTCTTACATTTAATGCTATTCTCGGTATCAAAAGCCTTAAATCTATTACATAGAATTTTGGTCTATACCATGTAATCCGCTTATCTACTAAAACCTTTGCTACAGTTAGGGCTCCATAAACATGTCTATCTCCACCTAAATTAAACAACAACATATGAACTTCTAATCCTTTCCTCACCAAGAACCATGTTGTTACAGGTGAATCTATACCACCTGAGAGCAACACTAATAATGTATTTCTTTCATTTATTGAAGATCCTATCTTCTGAATAAAAGAGTTTTTAGTCATTACATAGACCTCTTCTATCTATTTAAAATACCTTTTCTTCTACTATGAACTACTATTACTAGGTTTAGTGATTATTTCATGATGTTTGTTTTTATATGTGGTCTTATTTTCATACATATTTCACACATATCTATCGTTTTTCCCAGCATTAATCCATCTGAGAATTCTTTTATTACTTTGTATATTTCGGGGTTATTCAATATTTTTTCAAGACCTCTAATTTTCCTTCTTCCCTGTAAAACGTAGTTAATTAATGGCTGTGGTAACTTAGTTAATTTTGCTGCTTGGAATTGGGATAAACTGTATCTTTTCATAAGGTCTAAAGCTATAGCGATTCTCACAGTAGTTGAATAATTCTTTATAAATACTTCACAAAAAGATTTAGTTATCATTATTCTACACCTCTAAATTATCTACTGTTTTCTCTAAATATATCTTGTTTTGTAGTAGTTATCTACATTATATACCTCGATTTTAGCTATTCCGAAAACCTCTATTGTTTGTTTCAACATCTCTACACAATCTTTTGAAGTTGTTAAAACCACAAGTTTTTCACCTTTCCTTAACTTTGACAAAACTCTTATAGTTTTCACTAAAGGTCCTGGGCATTCCTCACCTCTAAAGTCTAGACAATTCATTGTTATCTCCATGCACTTATTTTTCTAAGTCTTTCAACAGCCTTCGGTACAGTATCTAGAGTATAGTCTATATCTTCTTCTCTATGGTAGTGAGATAATTTAAATAGTATACTCCCATGTGCTTCTTCATGTTTTCTACCAATAGCTAATAAGACATGGCTAGGTTCTAAAACTCTACTACTACAAGCACTTCCACTTGAAACATAAATTCCGTGAAGACTTAATTCTACTGTAAGAGCTTCTCCTTCAACTCGAAGGAAACTCAGATTAACATTATTAGCAACCCTCATATCTCCCATCGGTCCATTTACAAGTACCTCTGGTACTCTATCCAAAATACCTTTCATAAGTTTATCTCTAAGGTTCTTCACATAGTTAACTCTATAATCAAAATTACTAAACATTATTTCAACAGCTTTTTTGAACCCTGCTATAAGCGGTACATTCTCAACACCTGGCCAAAGCTTCTCAACACTTAATTGTCCTTTCAGTGGCGATTCTAATTCTACATCTTCTCGAACATATAAAGCTCCTACTCCTCTAGGTCCGTGAATTTTATGCCCGCTTATTGTTAACATATCGATATCGAGTTTCTCTACATCGATTGGGATCCATGAGTAAGCATCAGCTGCATCTGTATGGAATACCGCATCTGGGTTGGTAGATTTCACAATATCGATAATATCTTTTATTCTCTGGATAGTACCTATCTCATGGTTAACCATCTGGATACTAACTAGTATAGTATCTTTATCTACATAGTATTTCAGTATTTCTGGATCTACAAAACCCTCTCTATCTACAGGAACAAGAACTACTTTAAAACCAAAAAGTTCAGATGCAAATCTCGCTGGAAAAATTATACTTAAATGCTCTATAGCTGATACAACCACTTTTTTGCCTCTACCTTTATCTCTATTCTTAAGTAGAAAACCAAGTATTGCTAAGTTATTCGCTTCTGTACCGCTATGTGTAAACACAATATTTTCTGGGTTACGAATACCAAGAGTTTTTGCCACAAGTTCTTTAGCTTCATAAACAACTTCTAATGCTTCCCAACCAACTCTATGAGTTATCGAAGGATGTCCAAATCCTTTCTTATTAAAGTAGGGGATCATAGCTTCTACAACTTCGTCTGGAACAAAACCGCTATTCTCTAAATCAAAATAAACCTCCTTCTGTGGTATCCCATGAGATTCTAGTAATTCTTTAACTTTCCTAGACATAGCTAATCCCTTTTCCTAGCTATCATAAGAATAATTCCTTCACTAATCCTCTTAACTTCCTCTACAAAGTAATTGTATTTAGATAGAAATAATTTCATTGCATTTTCAGGTATATCTTCTTCTCTAAAAATTATCCTAATCTCATCAAAACCTTCAGATGCTATCGAAGGTAGTAAATTACTAAGTTTTATAATTGGATGAGAAGTACAACTAGCAGGGATATACCTTAGATCTAATTCTTTAACCTTCATCTAATCCCACCTAAAGCTTTCATAGATTTATAATACCTCTCCATCATCTCTTCTTCTTCAAACACTTGCTTCTCTTCGATTGTCAATTCTTTTGGTAACCAATCTGGATGTCTCCCAATTTTCTTATAATAAGCTCTTATACCTCTCTTCAAAGCTCCTACAGCTAAAATACTACAGTGATATTTTATTGGTGGAAGTCCCCCAAGCTCATCTGATAAAATTTTCCATGAAATCTTCCACGCATCTTCAAGTCTTTTACCTTTTATCATCTCAGTTAATATACTTGCAGCTGCAATATTAGCTGCACATCCATAACTTTCAAAAGTAGCTTTCTCTATAATATCTTGACCATCAACATTTACAATCTTTAGATAAAGTCTAATCATATCTCCACAAGCTGGGCTACCTGCACTTTCAACAACAGTAGCATCTTCAAGTGGACCAAGGTTCTTAGGATTACGAAATATCTCGAGTACCTTAGGACTATAAGGTAATGGTATTCTACTACTCACTTTATTCACCTATAACACTGTTATACTTCGTAAAATTATAAATATTTCTTACGTGAAAATACGATGTTTTAATAAAGATAATGTTAAGAATCTTACACAAAATATCAGTGTCGTTGTTTCGAAATACTTGATATTATGAGAGATAGTGCTGTGAATGATTACAGTATTCCTTGAAAACCTATCCGAAAATTTTCGGGATAAACTTTATTTAAATATTGTCAATAGTAAACCCTTGTGGTAAAAATGAAGCTTGTTCAATGGCCTTTAAAAATACTGTTAGTACATCCTCAAGCACCTTTCCTAGCAAAAAATAGGATAGTTATTGTAGCAGATTGCGCTATTTTAATGAGACCAGAGATAGCTAAGCTATATGATGAAGGGGTTCCTATCTTAATAGGATGTCCATTACTTGAAGATCCAGATGCTATGATAAATAAGTTGAAGCTTATACTAGGTACAGATAATGTGAAAGATGTAGATGTTATTACTATGGAAGTTCCATGTTGTCAAGCTCTTCATATGATGGTTAAGCAAATAGCTTCAGAGAATAATCTTAAACATAGATTTATCCATAGGATTGTAAGGGTATTTACAAAAGAAGTTGAGGAATGGAGACCTGGTCAAGTTGATGAATCTATGATAGAACTTGAAAGAATTGTTCATAAAGGCTTGAACGATGAAGAGGTATAGGCTTATAGTCTCAGTAGATCCAAGTAGATGTATTGGTTGTGGTAGATGTGTAAAAGCTTGTTTAACAGGTGCATTAGCATTAGTTAATGGAAAAGCGAAACTAGTAAACGAAAAGAGATG
>JAJHRF010000075.1 GCA_020832925.1 Desulfurococcaceae archaeon
ACTACATCTACTCACAGATGATTGCCCCGGGGAAACCCTGACAAGCTCATGGCTGTACCCAAGAATAAGTACAGCAACGATGTCAATCCTATTTATTTTGCTACAAGGTACCTGTTTCTAAGACCCATACCGCTAGACATAAACAGACTTGATTTCGAGGAGAAGCTTGTAGAGCTCTTTCTAAAAGAACCCTCAAAGGTTTAGGGAGAGGCTTAGGCAACTCCTAGGTTCTTAGATGTGGACCAGACGCTTCTTATTATAAACCTCAGAAGCATTTAGAGATATACCTTTCGCTAAATGAATTTCAACAACTTCTTTTGGGACAAAGTTGTACTTAATAGCTATATACAGCTTCTCAATAGTATCTATTTTCAGAGGTATAGACAATCCTTTCTCATCTGTAAATATATAAGCTAATTTCTTGTTTATAACCTTATCCCTAAGCTTGGCACCCTTGATTACCGACTTCAGCTTCTCTGTAACTATAAATCAATCATTTCTGTGCCTCAGAAACCTTTCATCAACTAAAGTGTGAGAATCTTCTTCAAAGTTTAACATGTATACAGTCTTTGCTAAAGCTTTTTCAAATGTAAATTCATCCCCAACTCCAGCTAATTTCTCTAAAGCTTTTCTGCTAATGATCTTCAACAATAACACTTTTCATCAAGTTTAGTTTAAGCTTTGCTCAAGAACTATTAAAAAACTTGTATTAATATTGATAAACTGATTCAGTATTCCTTATGGTAATAGAAGTGTGTAATTTCCGTATTCTTGTTTAACTATCTTATAGAGTAGGCTTGGGTTAGTTACATCGAATATGGCTAGAGGTATTCTAAACTTCTTTAGGAGATGAATTACATATTTATCGAATTCGTTTCTAATATACTTAAGACCTTCATCTACTTTTACCTTATGAATAAGTACTCTATTCTCGTTGAGAAGCCCTTTAATCAGTTTCCCAAATACAACTATATCTGCTCTTACTAGGGAAGCGATATAGGTAGCTATTGAATCGCTAGATATATCCCAGCTATGAGGTAGCTCGTCATGTTCTTTAAGAATTCTGTATGGCATGGCTATGGGGATGAGTTTTTCCTTCAATGCGTTCTCAATATCTCTTAAAGTGTAAGTTTCAACAGCTTTTCTCGAGTATTTAGCTAGGTATAGACCGTATATCTCCATAGCTTTTATAGCCATCCAGTGAGCTAGATCATCATCTATACCTGTCTCTACTTGGAATTCTTTGACAGTATCTGCAAATATGCTTCCCCCAGGAACTACTACAACCAAGAACTCTTTCTCAACCAAATCCTCCAGAATCTGCATCAACTCTACTACTTTATCTCTATACCTATAGAGATGACCTGAAACCTTGAGTACTATTAACATCTACTACACCTAGTTTATCTAAAACCATTAGAGCTGTACCGTATGCAGGTATAACCCCAGCTAACTGATATCCAACTAGTTCATCTATATCTATAATCTTTACGAAACCTGCTCTTCTAGCAGCTTCAGATGCTATATGTTTCCCTATACCAGCTACTACAGCTACAAAGTTATCCAGATCCACATTTTGAGATACTAGCCACGATCTTATCTGTATCAACGCTTGGAAAACCTTGAAAATCTCTACTTCATATATATACCTAGCTATCTCTCTAACCTCCGCTATGCTAACCATATCTTTATCAGCACATACTACACGAGATAACCTAGCAACAGCATTCTCAACATCTTTCCCCCGACCATCGGCTGTCTCAGTAGTGTAGTCCTCGGGCTTTATATACCTTAGAACGAGATGAACATCCCCTACAAGAGAGAATTTTTCTCTACATATACCTACGTAGAACCCTTTGTAAGGAGCTCTATCTATTAAAGAAGCTACATCTGTCCTAAGAGTACCTACATAAACAAGTTCTCCGTAGAGTAGTTTCTCAGGATCCGTCTTACCCCTAACAGCTACTCTACCTTTAACTATAGGTATGATAGTGGTAGTAGTGCTACCGATATCTATGAAGATCGCGTTGGCTAGACCGTGGCTTGGTAGGATTCTTTCTAAAAACCATGCACTTGCAGCCCAATTAGCTGCTGCAACAGTGATAGGTTTTGTTTTAGCTTCTTCCGCTTTAACAAGCTGGAGATCGTAATTAACATAGAACCTATCTACAGCATCCTTAAATACCTCTTCAACAACTTCAATAATCTTTGCAACACCTTCGCTCTTCGTATAGAAGATATCGCTTAACTCAGCTGTCATACATACTCCTACGAAATACTTACCAAGTTCAACTTTAAACCTGTTCTTGATCTCCTCGAGCTTCTCTTTTAAACCCTTAACCCCTCTAATCCATATAGGCATGTATTCTCTGACAAGGTTCTCCAACACAATATTCTTACCATTAACAGAGATTTTAACAGCCTTAATATTCGCTCCACCAATATCAAAACCTATAACAACAACCATAAGATCTACCATATAAAGCTTGACGTTTAATCAATATACACACTTATTAATCAAACCCTTATGTATAGCTGAAGCAACTAAAACGTATTTTACACCTAAGCTCTTTAAAATCAATAACTCGTTAACATCTTTCAAACCTCCACCAACAGCTAATTCGATACTACATACTTTTCTAACTTTATTTAAAACCTCAAAATCTATTCCAAGATTTGTTCCAACTCTATCAAGATTCAACACAATAACTATTTTAACACCTTGTGAACATACATCTTTAGCAACTACATCTACATCTAGTTCTCTATTCTTAAACAGTACTCTCCCTTTCTTTATATCGAGACTAACAATCCTACCTCTTACAATAGGAATTTCATCGGGATAGACAAGATACTCAGTACCAATAACATACGATACATTATCCCTATCTCTCTCCAGCAACCCTCTCCTACCAACATCAGCTAAGACTTTGAATCCCTTAGACAAAGCAATATCTATAACATACCTATTATCTCCTTTTTCCATAATAGCATCAAGATCTGCTATATAAACATATCTACAACATAATTTTTTGAAAGCTTCAAAAACATCCTCAGGTTTAGATGAACAAGCTACAACACTATAACTTAGAGGTTTGTATTCATTTCTTTTCCCAGCAACAGCATGAACAACAACACCATTCATAACATCAACAACCGGAATGATTTCTAAACTCAATACCGAGCCCTAGAAAATAATTTAAACCACAGATATATATACATAGAATAAAAAATTAGTATTAATATCACTATGAACTAAAATTAAGATTATAATCATATTTAAGAAAAATGTATAGTATATCTTCCGCTACAATAAATATATTCTATTATTTTATAATATCTATAATATTATAAATTGTAAACTAATATGATGTGACTCAGATAATTGTTTAAATATTTGAATTTGAATTGAATTTTAGTTTAGTGTACCCCGTATTTAAGAGCTGTGTTAATGTATGTTCTTACGTTTTCTGGAGGTGTTTCTCTAGGTAATTCATTTACACCTAGTGATAGTATGTATCCTCCTTCAGGTTTTATCTTGTTTAAAAGATTCTTTATATATTCATCTATTTTCTCTGGTTTTCCTCCAACTATTAATGCTGGCGGTACCCCACCCATAACTGTTGTATGTCCTTTCAATTTCTCCCAAACCTTAATAAAATCTCTAGGTCTTTCAAACCAAGCTACACCCCAACCCTTCGACAACTCCAGTATCGTATCTATATGCGGTAGATGATCACCTTCAAGGAATACCATGTAAAGAGACTACGATTTCTTAATCTAAGTACAACTTCTTTAAAAATTTCGTCAGCTATAACCAGGTCTGTGATAAAGAATTCTTTCTCATACTACTTACCAATAATATTAGTTAAATCATCTAAAACCTTAAGATGATCCTCACCAACCTCAAGCCTTTTCCTAGCCAACCCCAAAGCTTTCTTCTCATCCAAATTAACAACAGCTTTAGCAAACTCCCTCCGACAAAGATATATACATACC
>JAJHRF010000028.1 GCA_020832925.1 Desulfurococcaceae archaeon
TAACGATGTAAATTAATGGGGTATATTAACGAAATTTTGAATTAAAAAATTGTTTTGTTTTTTGTTTTTATCCGCATTCTGGGTAGTCGTCTGGTACTTTTGCTCTAAAGTATTTTCCTGTTGCTGGGTCTTGGAATAACCCTATCTTAACTCCTTTCCTACCTCTAGGAGCTAAACTCCAAACTTTTTTAGGTACTAAATCTTTCTCAACACCTTCAGGTGTTTTGACTTTTACAGTTTGTGTACATGCAGCCATATACAACACCTAGACAAATATATAGAAAACAAAACTTATAAACATCACGTTAAGATCTTCAGAAACCAAGTTGAAAATAGCAAAAACATTATATCATTAGATAAACATGTTTGCATGTTAGACTATGAGTTAATCAGTAGTAATAACCTAAAACTTAAAGAGGTTACAATTAGCAATAGATACCTTGTGCGAAATATTTATAACTACTTCTAAGATTTTATATAAGTTAAGAGCTTTCGAACTATAGGGTATGACGATGCGTAGTTATAGACGTCGTGTACAGAAAATAGGTAAAAACACGTTTGTAATAACTTTGCCTAGTTCTTGGGCAAGGGAGGTTGGGTTAGAAGGCAAGAACGAGCTATTATTAGAAGTACTACCTGATATGTCTTTAAGAATATACAAAGCTTCAAGCACTATCAGTAATAAAGAATTTGTGGCGGAGTTAAGAGTAAATGATATGTATAGTGAGCATGATGTTGCTAGAGAGATTATAGCGTACTATATAGCGGGAGTTTCTATGATAAAAATTGTTTATGAAGGAGTGCCGAGAGCTATAGTTGATAAAGGTATAAATATTGGTAGAGAAAGGTTGATAGGGCTTGAAGTAATAGACGAGGATGCCGGTTCCATCACTCTTCAGATAGTAGTTGATCCTAATCTTCGTGATATTGAAAGCGTTGTTAAGAGGTTGAAGCGTATAGCTATATCTATGCATAGAGATATAGTAAGGTATTTCTTACACGAAGTCGATAGATCTATACTTGATGCGGTGATCTCTAGAGATAATCTCGCGGATAAACTATATCTACTTGCACTACGACAGCTTTCACAAATACTTCGAGACCCCTATGAAATGGGTAAAAGAGGGCTGAACTATATAGAGGTTATTCATAGAGCTATGTTTATAAAGAGCTTAGAAAGAGTTGCAGATCATGCTGTAAATATGGCTAAAATAGCTAAAAGTATTGAGACTATACCAGAGGAACTCATAACTCTATATAAAAACGCTATTGATTTATTTGAGTTAATGGCCGATTCATTGATAGAAATGGATAAACATAAGGCTATGGAGCTGATAAAGCATATTGAGAAATTGAAACTCATGGATGAAGATATTAGGCATAAAATTAGTCTAAGTAGAGATTTTGGGTATTACTTATCAAAAATCTTGGACATTATATCGAGGATAATAGCTAGAGCAATAGACACGGAAGAAATAATAATAGATATCAGCGCTCTAAAAACATCAAACTACTACATGATTCCACAAAGCCAGCTTGAGAACTAGTTTGATTAAAATCGAACTAATTTAATAGAGATTTCAAGATGGCTCAATAAGCTCTTTAATCCTTGATACAAGTTTTATAATGACGTTGTATGTAGGATCTGCTCTTACCTCGTTTATCAAAAATCTTAATTGTGGGTACAAAGTATTGATTATTCTGATAGCTCTAGATAGGAGCTTCATACCTTCGGAATTCAGTACTAAATCCTTGCTGTAATATGTATCTATACCAAAAAGAAGTTTCTCAAGTATGCTATTTAATTCTTCATATAACTTTCGATGGTTCTTCAGATACATTCTATTTCAACCTGGTTTCTTGGTACTGAATATCTCAAAATAATTTATATGTGTGTTGCACCATTTATTTAAAGAATGAAAGGTAAGATCATGAATAGGTTTACAATTAGATATGGGAAAACTGTAGTATACTTCGGGTTTGAAGTGGTGAAGAATTTAGAGAACATAGTTCAGAGAAACAGTAAGGTATTTATTGTCACAAGCAAGAGCGCTGCGAAAATTAGTGGAGCTCTTAAGGATGTTGAAGAAATTCTTCAAAAGCTAGGGATATCCTATGAAATCTTCAGCGATGTGAAACCTAATCCTTACTACTTTATAATAGAACAAGCAGTTGAAAGTATTAGGAAATACAACCCGAATTACGTTATAGCTATTGGAGGAGGTAGTGTTATAGATACAGCAAAAATAGCATCAGCATTAGCTCTGTGTGGTGGAAATATCAAGGATTATGTATTTGGAGGTAAGCAAGTTTGCGGATCCATACCGCTGATCGCTATAAACTTAACTCATGGAACAGGCTCTGAGGTAAATAGATATGCTGTTGTAACATTAGATGAACCTAGAACGAAATTCGGAATAGCTTCTGAGCATTTCTACCCTATAGCATCGTTTGAAGATCCTCGATATACACTTACACTACCCTCAAACCAAGTACTATATACAGCTATTGATGCATTCTATCACTCTTATGAATCAGCTACAGGGAGAGATACATCACCTTTTGTATTGATGTTGGCTGAAGAAGCAGCTAAACTTATTGCTAAATGGTTACCGATAGCAGTAAAAGACCTTTCTAACCTTGAAGCTCGTTACTGGCTTATGTACGCATCAATGTTAGCAGGTATGGCTATAGATAGCAGTAGAGCACACATAATTCACGCAATTGAAAATGTTCTTAGTGGGATAAACACAGATCTTCCACATGGAGCAGGTCTAGCGATGCTAGGACCCTCCGCTGCTATATATATACATAATTCAGTTCCTGAACTTTCGTATAGAATTCTGAAGTACTTATACCCATCAATAAGGCCTGTAAAAGATGACGCTGAAAAAGCTTGTAAAGCTGTTGATGTATTTCAAAAACTTGTAGGTTTTAATGAAAGTTTAAGTACTTATGGATTTAACGAGAAAGACTCTGACATGGTGGCTAACACTGTTATCAACGTACTCAAATATAGCCTGAGATTAGCTCCATTTGATATTAGTGCAGAGATTATAAAATCGATATTTCTTAGAGCGCTTTAATAATGTATAGAACACGTTGGTAAGGCTCATGAAGGCTTTGCTAGTGGGCAATCTAACAATAGATATTATCGAAGGGAGTGTGTATAGAGTTGGAGGTACAGGTTTCTATGGTGGGAGAGCTTTAGCAGAGGGATTCGGCGTCAAAGTTTATGTGCTATCAAATGTTGATAAGAGTTATCGAAGTCTCGTAACAGATACTATGAGTAGCTACGGTATTGAGGTTATAGACATTGAGTCTGAATCTATGCCTTTATTCATCATAGTTAAAGGAAAGGCTAGAGAATTCAAAGGAGCTTCCCCTACGATTCCTATTAACTTGGTAAAAGATTATATTGAATCCCTAAACCCGGAAATAATTTTATTAGTACCGATAATGAGAGAGCTAGATATAGATGCTATAAGTATAGTTAGGCAGCATTTCAAAGGAGTTCTATCAATAGATATACAAGGTTTTGTAAGAGCAGTGAAAAACAGTATGATACTTTGTGTATGGAGTGAGGATCTAGAAAAGAGCTTGGTTTTAGTAGACGTAGTTCACGGTAATATAAGCGAGTTCTGCTTTTCAGATGATGAGATGTTTATATTGAGGAAGGTGATGAATATGAGTACTACATGCAATACTCTCTACCTAGTTAGTCTTGATCAAAGAGGAACTTACGCTATTCACAAGGGTGAGATCTTCTATATACCACCACTAAGCATAACTCCTTTAGATGATGTAGGTGCAGGAGATATACTTCTAGCTATAACCTCTTACTATATGGCGAAAGGTGAGGATGTTCTTCAGGCAACTGTAAAAGGGGTTATAGCGGCGTCGCTTAAAGTTGCGAATGCTTATACAAAATGGTTTAATAGAAATGATATAGAGTCTAGATATGCTGAACATATGAATAAGGTTAGAGTGCCGTCAATATGACTAAGACCAAGGATATCATTAAAGAGATTACCTCGAGAAAAGATCCGCAGGGATACTACGTATTAGTAGCTGTTAACAATAAAATAGTTCACGAAATTGTTGAGAGATACGCTAAATCTAATTTATTAACGGAGGTTATAGGGGATATAATTATTATTCGATGTAAATCTAGAAGAATAGCTGAAGAATTAGCTCGCAGTCTCCTATCTAGAAATCTTCTACAAAATCTCTAGTATTCGTGAATCTCAACAAACAATTTACGTAATGTTTAGCGCAGACCTTGTCCCAAGCAAATATATCTCCTCCCTAGAACCTAACAGAGATTACAATCAATTATAGGTAAAACTAGGTTTGTTGAAATAAGAGTTGACATAAGATACATATAAGTGTTACCATGTCTCCAGCTGCTTGCAACATCGCTTAGCACATCAACAGCTCTATAACCCTTAGAAGAGCAGAACTACATCAAGTACTGTATCTGTCTCTCTAAGTCGTTCCTCTGGTCTGATAAGCTGGCACGTGCATAGATAACAGCTCTAACCTTCATGTTTATTGGAAGTCCTTCAGAATCCTTCTAACCTCATTCTCAGGAACTCCGTACTTATTACCGATAGTTCTGATAACCCTTATCCTGCGCTCCCTAATCCATCTAAATAAAGTGGGATAGCTAATACCAAGCTTTTTACAAACTTCTTTAGGTCTCAATAACTTCTATGAAAACCCTGCAATAACTAACACCAACAATAATAAACAAAATCAAAAATTATAAACCTAACTCTTAAACATCAGCTGTGAAACAGCTCCTAAATGGGATGACTTTATTATATATTCTATAAAAAGTTCCTTCTTATTTTTGTTTAGTATCAGAAGAGCTAGAGCAGAACCTTCAACTGATAGTCATAGAATACTATTCCTTACACTACTTTCATCTATTATTTTTCTCATCGATTTTTATTATAGGGTGTAGTTCCATAGTACTAAAAGTACGTGGCTCGATTACTTTTGAGATCACCTTCAAGTATCATCACCACAGATTTTCTCTAGAAGTTCTAGAGATGTTGATTAAGACAGTATTTTTGAACTGCTCTAGGAATAGACTATGTATATATTATAAAATATCACATAACTATATATCGATACAGCCAAGGTTTTTAAGGAGGTTTCTAAGTCAGTTAATAGCTCAGGTTCGTGCTCTATCTTCGTTGTAGTGCACTTTTTTCATGAGTATAGATTATGGCTATACCTTTATCTATCCTCAATTCTGAAACAATACCTCTTACATAGTTGTTATATCGATAACTGTATGGTCTATGCTTTCTATTGAAAATCTTACCATCTCTATATCGAGATTTCAAAGTCTCTCCCAAGCTTGTTCTCAGAGCTTTGAATATCATAGCTTGTTATTAGTGCCGTTATACCGCTATCTCCTTACCTACTAGACTCTCGAGAAAAGCTATTCTCTTGTGTATAGGTGGGTGTGTAGCTAATAACTCTTCTAATCCTATGAATGCATCTGAAAATGCATAGATGAATAATGGTTTTAATCTAGAGTTCGATATAACAACCCTGGCTCCTGTAGATCTGTAGAACCTATCTAAAGTTTTTAACGCGTTTATCATTGTGTATGGAGATGTAACTTTAGCTCCATGAGCATCGGCAAAGTATTCTCTTAACCTAGATAAGGATAGTACCAGCAACTGCAGTACAATGCTTACAACGATTAATATTACACCCAATATTAACAGGATTAGAGTTGAAGATTCTGATCTCCTTCTTTCTCCACCATCAGTATACCGGCTTGTCATACCGACGAACAACAATATTCTCCCTGTAAAGTATATGATATTCGGTACAAGCCCAAAGATCATCATAACAACGTTATCCCTATGTTTATGATGTCCTAGTTCGTGACCTATAACAGCCTCTAGCTCATCTCTATTCGTAATCCTTAGAAGTCCTGTTGTAACAGCAACATATCTGCCCATCAATGGGGAGGAGTACGCAAAAGCATTAGGTATACTCATATTTGCCAACATGGCTTTCGGTGGTTTCATACCTGCTCTCGCTGCAACTCTATCTACAATTATCTGAAGCTCAGGATCATGTCTACACCTGTATACAATATTTATTATCGCAGGAGCAAAAAGCCAAGAAATAATTGATGGAATCAATGCAAAAGTTAGTGCTAGTGAGAATAACGTAGAAGCAAACTCAAAACCAAGTATATACGCTATAAAGCAGAACACCAACACTGCACCACTCAATATACCTGTAGCCGTGCTTATCATTGAAGCTCTAAGACTATCAAGACTTGTGGGAACTTTTTTCTTAAGTACACTCCCTATAGTGGCGCCAGCCATCAACAACACGCTGAGCGATACTATATACACAAGGAAATCTACAATCAGTAAGTACCACCATAACGGTGTCCTTGTCCATATAATCGGGATTATAGTTGAAACCAAGGCAAATATAAGCAGCGCCATTGCAGCTAAACTTAGGATAATTAGTACCTTCTCTTTCATATCTAGACACCCTTTGTTTACATGATTAAGCTGTTTTTAGGTTAATAAGTGTTATTACGAAACTCTAATAGAATTTTAATCCAACGGTGTAGCTTATACCACGGGTTTTATGTATGGGAGAGAAGATGGATTTGAGATGTATTCAAGAATTTATAAGGAAAGAGTATTATGAAAGAGATTCAGCAAGAGGCTTATATGCTACATTTACATGGCTTGTCGAAGAAGTTGGTGAATTAGCTGAAGCATTGCTAAGCGGTGATAAGGAGAGTATAGAGGAAGAACTAGCAGATGTTCTAGCTTGGACAATAAGTGTAGCAAACCTACTTGATATTGATATTGTAAAAGCGTTTATAAGAAAGTATAAAGATTCGAAAGTATGCCTAGAATCGGCATGATGTAACCAGAATTTTTATTAAACAGAGTCTTGATATGTTATTACTGCTCCTAATTGCTATAAAAACTTATATTTAGATAGTTAAGGATTTAACAGGGGTTTTTGAAATGGAGTTGCTGGTTTTAAACGAGGATGAAATTCGAGCAGTTCTTAAGATGGGTAAAGTTATCGAGCTTGTGGAAATAGCTTTTAGAGAGAAAGGTTTAAAAAGAGTTCAAATGCCTCCTAAGGTATACCTGTTCTTCAATAAGTATCAAGGAGATTTAAGAGCTATGCCGGCTTATTTCGAGCTCCTCGATATTGCAGGTGTCAAATTAGTGAACTCCCATCCATTGAATCCATCTCTATATGGTTTACCTACAGTTATGGCGGTTATCCTACTCTTCGAACCTAAAACAGGGAGACCTCTATGTATAATGAATGGCACAATGATAACGGGTATGAGGACAGCAGCGGCTGCTGCTGTTGCGACTAAGTACTTAGCTAGATCTAATGCAGAGGTTCTGGGAATAATAGGTGCAGGATACTTAGCGAGATTCCATCTACTAGCACTTCCATATGTTATGAATGTGAAGAAGGTCTTTGTATACGATATAGTTAGGTCTAAAGCAG
This sequence comes from Desulfurococcaceae archaeon, assembly GCA_020832925.1. Classification (GTDB taxonomy): domain Archaea; phylum Thermoproteota; class Thermoprotei_A; order Sulfolobales; family Ignisphaeraceae; genus Ignisphaera. The sequence continues at coordinate 7,534 of JAJHRF010000028.1, forward strand.
AAGCACTTGCTAAAGAATTCGAGGAGAAGATCGATATCAAAATCCATGTAGTTGATAATCCGAGAAATGCTGTTGAGCCTGTGGATGTTTTAGCAACATTAACACCTGCAAGAGCACCTGTGGTTAAGAATGAATGGGTACGTGAAGGTCTACACATAAACGCTATGGGAGCAGATGCTCCGGGAAAACAAGAGCTAGATCCTGAGATTCTTAAAAGAGCTAAAATTGTTGTAGATGATATAGAGCAAGCATCTCATAGCGGTGAAATAAACGTACCGTTATCCCAAGGGCTCATAACGCTAAACGATGTATATGCTGAACTTGGGGAAATAGTTGCAGGGATTAAAAAAGGTCGGGAGTCGGCTCAAGAAATAACAATATTTGATTCAACTGGTCTAGCTATTCAAGATGTTATAGTAGCTCACTACGTTTATACACAAGCTATAGAACAGGGGATGGGATTAAAAATCCAGATATAGTGTGTAGACACTTTATCGATTATATACAGCTATAATCACCGCATTACAAACCCCAATTCTTATTTTTACTTCATCTACACATATTATAGATAAGAGGATAGTTTATGGAGACTCTAAAAATATTCCTTGAAGGAAGAGAATTGTATGCTTACCTCAATGACAAGTTAAGAAAGGTTTCAGTAGATGAAGCCCTCAGGATTAGGAGGGATTATTTTGTTTATGCATCGTTAACGAAGGGGGGTAAGGCAACACCTATGATAGCTATAGAAGTTGAGAAAGGTGTTAACGAGTATATAATCTTAAGTACTGCAATATATTTAGCTAAAGCATTGAAAAATCTAAAGTTTAACTCTACATACATTGTTTTTCACTGGACAGGAGCTGAAGTACTCATAAACGAGGATACGATTCCTGAAGAACTATTTAAGCGATATCCATCACCTCTAGAAGCGGCAAACATTGTTAGTAATTATGTGCTAAAGATTCTCGAAAACGAGTTGTTAAAGATATCTAGGTTCTTCGGCAGAAGGATAAGGTTTTCGACAGGTCTAGATAAGGTATTGATACCTTGTAGCAGAACTCATTATGAGAACAAGTACACTATATACATAGATGTTGACGAAGCAGATAAGGTGCTGGAGACAGAATTACATAGTGATCTATGTATAATTGGCTCACCTTTCAATGCAAAAGATGAGGATAAATCTTCAAAAACTTTCTTGTTGTCGGATATCGCGAAGAAGGGTATAGATAGCAAACCTATAACAGTTAAGGGAGATAATATTTCGGTACCGAAGATTGTAGGAAGGTTTGAGGTTATGGCACTTCTACAAACAGCAAGGTACTACCTATTAACGCGAGATATTGAACAAGCGAAAAGTTTTGGCTTGAATAGAGCGATATTCTATGCATGGATTAAATATAATAGACCTCAATACCGTTCCTTACCATATCATAGCGCAATTTCTGTACATAAGGTTAAGGAAATTGGTAGCAGTAACATCTCTAAGAGTTTGAAGGTTGTTGAAGATGAAGTCGAAGTTCGAGGAAAATACTTTATTTTTGGTGACCAAGTACAGAAACCAGAGGATTTCGAGAAAACTATTGCTCGGAAAATCGATATGGTATTACCTTTTGAATTGGTTTGGTATCTAACTTTAAGATATGTTAGCAATTTTAGTCTGGATATTCTCAGGGATCCAAATAAATTCTATAAACATGTTTACGAACCCGTTAGGGATACGTATATAGAACAGTTAGAGAAAATTATAGAATCGATATCTAAAGATAGAAGTGGAAAAGCTCAAGTAAGCGAGTCTCAGAGAAAGCAGTACAAAGAGTACAGATACACACCACCAATTAAGAGAATTACGGAGTACATAAAAAACCGTGATCAATCCTAACTTATTCTCAGAACCGGAGAACCTACAACCCTAGCTGCTTTCAAATCTCTCAAAGCCTTATTCACCTCATCGAAATTATATCTCTGAACCTCTACATCTACTCCTAACTTCTCGACAAGCTTTAAGAATTCCATAACATCTTTCCTAGACACATTTGCAACAGATTTCACTTCCTTCTCCATCCACAGATGTTTAACGTAATCAAGTTCTATAGGTGTTTGCTTCCTTATAACATTTATAACAAGTCTTCCTCCACGGTTTAGAACCTCAAGAGCTCTTGGAATTATTTCGCCTACTGGTGTAAAATCTATAGCTCTATCAATTTTCTTCGGGGGGTCCTCGTAGGGATGACCAACCCAATCAGCACCTAATCTTCTTGCCAATTCTTGGTGTTGAGGACTCCTTGTAAAGACGTATATATCAGATGACGGGTAGAGTTTCCTAGCTATCTGGATAATTATGTGTGCTGAAGATCCGAAACCAAATAGTCCAAGCCTAAGACCATCGACAATATTTGTTAATTTGAGAGCTCTATATCCTACAGCACCGGCGCATAGCAATGGTGCTACACGCTCATTATCTACATTCTTCGGTAATGGGTACACATAGTTTTTGAAAGCTACGGTGTATTCAGCGTACCCTCCATTAACATGGCATCCTGTAGCTTTAAAATTCTCACATAGATTCTCTTGATTGGATCTGCAGTAAAAACATTTGCCACATGTATGCGCAATCCATGCTATACCAACCCTATCACCGATGTTCACATTATCTACATCTTTACCTATATCTACGATCTCACCGACTATCTGATGCCCTAGTATCACAGGTAAATTACATTGAACCCTACCCTCTATGATATCTATATCTGTATAACATACACCACACACGCTCACCTTAACCAAGACCTGGCCAGGCTCGATACGAGGCTCGTGGACGTCTTCAATACTTAAAGGACCCTCTTCCACATCCTCAACTCGAACAACAGATATCTTCTTAAGTATAGCCGCCTTCAAAATCACACCCTCAATCTCTTTCTACGAATTATCTCTGAGTGCTTCAATAAAACTAAGACTTCACCTCTTAAATCTATCTCACTACATATCAGCTGTTCATAGAGGTTATGATTAGTTGCTGGCTCTATGTAAGTTATCCACATATTAAGTTAAACCTAAAACAAAGGGTTCTCGATATGTGATAATATGCATGAGCTATGTATATGTAAATAACATTCCTTCATATCACTATTATCTTTTCGAGAGTTTTGTTGAAGATCTTGGGTATGTAAGGGGGAGGTAATAAAGTATAGAGTACCTTACTAGATTAACTAGGTATGTTAAATCATGAACAATCTTTAGCAAGATGTCTAATATATGTAGACAAAACAGTTAAATATTCTCTAGAGGTTGTCCTTCTGGAGAAGTTTATGAGTGTATGGAGTTGGCTATCTGATATTCGTAGAAAGGAAATACTGGATATGTATAGAAAACATGTTGAACGGGTATACGAAGTAGTTATGTATGCGAAAGATCTTATCGAAGCTTTAGTGAAAGGCGATATCAGCTTGGTTCAAGATGAGTGGAAAAAGGTATTTGTAGCTGAGAGAGCTGCTGATGATATGAAGAGGGAAACGTTATCGCAGCTTACGAAAGGGGCTTTCCATCCGATCGATCGCGAGGAGATCGTAAGGCTCATACTTACTACAGATGATGTAGCGGATTATGCTAAAGCTTGGAGTAGAAGAGTTATACTTTACATACCCAATAAGCTTCCAGAAGATATAGGGTTGAAACTTCTCTCAATGGCTTCGAAAGTACTTGAGGCTGTAAACATAATAAAATTATCAGCTGAGGTTGTTACGAAGGATCCTAGAAAAGCGCTTGAGTTAGCAGACAAGATAGAGGCTATAGAAGAAGAAGTTGATGATATAAGGCACGAACTGTTTAAGAATATACTAACCTTCTGCGATAACGCTAAACCTTCACTATGTATACTAGCAAAAGAGATTATGGACTCTATAGAAAATGCTGCTGATAAATGTGAAAACGTAGGTGACCTATTTAGAAGACTAGCTTTGATGATTATATAGCTATAGCTCTTGATAGGAGACCATGAAGAGAAGCTTAATCTTATTCAGCAAGATATTCTATAAACACGATCCACCTCGGGGTGTATACCATCCCGAGAATTCTCTGAGACTTGATATAGCTTTGAATGCTATTAAGAGAGAAAATCTTTACGATAGAGTAGAAATTGTTGATACTATAGACCAGCGTTACTACCTCTATAGAGATCGTGTTCACGAGAAACACTATGTTGAATACATTAAGAAGCTATGTATAGCGAAAAACGAAGGTTTTATCGATAGCGATACCTACATTAATCAGCATAGTTTTGACGTAGCTACACACGCATTAGGATGTTCTGTTTACGCTGTAGAGCTTTCTCTCAATATAAAAGAATTTCTAGTGTTTGCATTAGTAAGACCTCCAGGGCATCATGCAGGCTTAAACGGGAAAGCTATGGGTGCTTCAACGCAGGGGTTCTGTATATTCAATAATGTTGCAGCCGGCGCTCTCTATGCATTGGACAAAGGATTAAAACCTGTAACGATACTGGATATAGATGTACATCATGGAAACGGTACTCAGGAAATCTTCTGGACTAACCCCGATGTTATACACATAGATATACATGAAGAGGGCATCTATCCAGGGACAGGGTATATAGAGGATCTAGGTGGAGGAGATGCATACGGTACAAAGATAAATATACCGCTCAAACCTTTCAGTGGGGATCCCGAGTATATCTACGTATTTGAAGAGCTTGTAATACCCTTACTTTACGTAATAAAGCCTCGGTGTGTAATAGTATCAGCAGGTTTCGATACTCATGAAAAGGAGGAGATCAGCGATATGAATGTTACTTCAAGATTCTATAAGTACTTAGGATCTATATTAAGGATCCTCTCTTTAAGATTAGGCTTAGGTGTTGTAGCTGTTCTTGAGGGTGGATACAGCGCAGGTTTAGATGAAGGGTTGCCAGCATTTATCAAAGGGTTTGAAGAACCCGATGTCGATGGAGTTAAGTTGAGCACAAAACCTTCTAAATACGTAGTAGATGTAGTTAAGAAGATACATTCCTTGGTAAAGCGTTTACACTACTCTATATAGGGATTGGTGAAGGTTCTCCGTGGCAACATCTGTAAAGCATATAATACCTAGATGATTCTGTTAATCATGATTAACCAAAGAAATTATGTGGATGAACCTATGAAGAAAGTGATACTGGTTATAGGGGATTCTCATATTCCTGAAAGAGCTCTTGAAATAGATAGGGAAATAATTGACTATATACGTAGTAAAATCTATGATATTGTCGTACATACTGGAGATTTAGTTGGAGAAGAAGTTCTAAGATTTGTAGAAAGCCTTAGTTCTAGTCACTACGTTGTTCAAGGGAATATGGATTACCTTGACCTACCTGAGAAAGAGGTTTTCGAAGTTTATGGGATAAGGATAGGGGTTATTCATGGGGATCAAGTAAGGCCGCGGGGGAACATAGCAGCCTTATCGAGTATAGCTAAATCGATGGATGTGAAAATACTATTGTCAGGTCATACACATTCCCCGTTTGCAGTATTCGATATCGCAGGTATACTTCATGTAAACCCCGGTTCTGTAACAGGTGTTTGGGGTGGTGGTGGGGGATCCATGACCCCATCCTTTGCCGAAATCGAGATTACAAAGAACAAGCTCGTCCACGTAAAGTTGTACGAATTAACAGAAGCAGGCTTAGTACTGCGTAGAGAAGAGAAATACCAATTCGTGTAGTAGCTCTCATTATTTCATAGATCTACTCCATATATAGATGAGTTTCTTAATTATATTGTGAACATCAAATCTCACTGTTTCCAAGTATTTCAGTTCTTCCACGCATCTGCAGGGATTGAAAGGTGTTAGAGATACTACACAAGGTGTTATAGGGGTGTGTAGGAACTGCGATAAAGTTCCATAAACACTCTTCATATGATTAATGAATTCTCTACCTTCATCTGTACCGAGTTTTTCTATAACCAGTCTTCGGAAAAACGTACTTCGTGTAATCATTTCGCTAAAATCGAAACTACGTAGAAGGCTTACCTTCCTGTCTAGATCTAGATCTTTATACACATGATGTAGATCGATGTAAATACATAGAGCTGTTAACTCCATTAACAACCTGAGCCCAAATGCTATGAAAGGTATTGAGCAGCTATTAGAAGCTTTATCTATCAACTCTATTAAATAGCTTAAATACTCTTTAAGTTTGCATAAAACGCTATTTTTTCTGACCATACAGAGGTTGGGAGATACTTGATCTAGTAGAGATCCATTAGATAGATCTTTACATACGATATCTGCACACCCTAGGGATGCAGATAAGCTATTACATTAATCTGTGTATTACACAGTAACGAATTTATTTCTGAGCAATTAGGTATTGATGTGCTAGGTATAGGTTTGTGAGGTTCACTCTATGGAAGGTTATCTAGAGGTAGTATTAGTGGTATTAGCGTTATCAGCTGTATTTACGTTCTTATCATCTATATTTCTGATAAGAATTGAGAAGAAATTAGGGATTCTTTGTAAAGATGCTCATAAACCTTACGAATACTACGTTCCATGCATAGGAGGTTTTCCACTATTTCTTGGAACTTTACTAGGTTTGATAATACTAGCTTTTCTCGATTTTTTAGACGTAAAGTTAGTCATATCTAGTGTTACTGTAATGATATGCGGCTTGATGATAGGGTTTCTCGACGATATTTATGATCTAAAATCTAGATGGAAAATAATTCTCGGGTTTATACCCGCAATACCGTTGGTGTTGATGGGATGCTATAAGCCAAAACCATGGATACCATTCATCGGTAGTATTAGTTTACGTACCTTATATCCACTACTACTCCTAGTTGCATCAACAGTATATCTAAACGGTGCTAATATGATTGATACACACAACGGGTTACTACCTATGTATGCGTTAATGGTGATATTCTTCGCATTTCTACTGAAAATCTCAACAGTTTTCACAGTAGAAGAGGTGGTACTGGCGACTCTATTCATGGTAACTTTATTAATATATTTGCTATTCAATATGTACCCAGCTAAGCTATTCAATGGAAATACAGGGGCATACCTCATAGGCTCTATACTTTTACTAACCATAGTAGTGCTTAGAGTTGAGTTCTACGCTATTACGGCTTCGATACCCATGTTTTTAAATGGTTTCTACTATATAACGTCTATCAAAGGATTTCTACAGAAAGAACAAGTAGATAGACCCACTACTGTTGATAAACACGGATGTATACATCCATCTAGAAAACTCTACCCAATAACATTTGTAAAGTTAACTCTTTTAATAGGTGGTAAATCGTTTAGCGAGAAAGAATTGATTAAGGTTATGTACCTTATATATGCTACGACGTCGTTACTAGGTTATGTGATATGCTATACTCTGGGATATAGCTGAGATTAATGTATTAGGTATTGAGATGCTTCTCTATGTCAAATCTCCGCAAGCACACGTTATTTCATGGACAATTCTATGAAGTTCTTCTAAACCTATGAAATTCTTTGCTGAAACCTTAGGTACACGTGTAGCTTTTGAATAGAGGGCTATGATGTTTAGAATTTCCTTCAGCATCTCACCGTAGACTCCCAGACCTTTCAAATTCTTGGTCACGATATCGACATCGCTTATAACATCGCCTACGATGTTATCTATAGGTGTTAAGTCTATTTTGTTAATCACAGGTATTACATCTACACCTAGTCTAATCTGAACAGCTACAGATATTATAGATAGGAAGGCATAATCTTCATAACGTTTTATAACATCAGCGTCTAGCACAAATATGGATACGATATTCTTAGAAACTTTCCGCAGTTGCTCGACAAGCTTAAACGCTATATCTCGGAACAAGAATACCTCCATCTGTCCAGGGGTATCTATTAAGACTAGCTCTGAGTCAGAATTCGAGAACATATTGACGATATCTCCAATATTCTCCGCTATCTTGTCCATGGCTTTTACCAAAGCACCGTTTGGGCCAAGCCCAAATTCTCTAGCAATTTTATCAGCATTGACAAGGTATCTTATATCTAAATCAGGTTCGTAAGGTATGTATTCAGCGGCAGGATCTAGATTAACTTTGTAAGTTTTAATACCTACAACCTCTTCTAACCATCTTGAATATGCATAGACTAGTGTAGATTTCCCGGAACCTGCAGGACCAATAAATATTATGAATGTCTTCGGGTTTGTCATATCGATACCGTAAGCATATCATCTAAATATACTTCAGTATCACTAAAATTACTTAGCTGATTTTTAAATCGAAATCTAGTAAACTCTATATAACGAGCGAAAGTCTTATGTACCCCGAGAACTGGTGTAGGGATATCAAATAAAAGCGGGACTTTGAATATCTCCTGATCAGTGATTACTATGGATACAAATGTTATCAAAATAAGTAACACCAAAGATGGTGTTAAAGATGAAGAGAAAATAGTGTTAAATCTCGGTCGAGGGATTAGTATTATAGTTAGAAATGTTCGATCACTAGGTGCAGATGTACTAGATGATATAGCTGCAGCTATTGTTGCTATAAAGATGTATTTGAAATCAAAGTATAGCACCTCTAAGTTAAAACTGAGGCTAGGGGGTAGCAGATCTGTTAATACAGATGGGGGCAGTAACAGGAATTTGTCGCTCTGGGTCAAGACTTGGTTGAAGGAAGCAGCAAACGAATTTGACTTTAATCCATATAGACGCAGTAAAACCTTGGACCTTCTATACGGGGGTTGAAATAGTTGTAACTTTCTATTCTATAAAGCAATGATTTATTTTACAAGTTCGTTGTAGATTTCTACATGGATATCTCCTTCAACGAACTGTCTAGACGTCAAGATCTTTAGTAGCACAGGAATTGATGTTTTTACACCTTCTACTTTAAACTCTTTAAGAGCTTGAACTAATTTGTTCAAGGCTTCAGTTCTTGTTTTTCCAACAGCAATAACTTTAGCTATCATGGGATCGTAGAATGGGGGGATATATACGCCTAATTCAAGATAATGATCTACCCTAACCCCTTCAGCATTAGGAAACTCTACGTATGTGACTATACCTGGCGATGGTAACGATGTTTCCGGGTCTTCAGCATAGATTCTAGCCTCGATAGCGTGTTTATCAAAATTGAGTATGCTATTCTTGATTTGAAGTTCTTTACCTTCAGCTATCCTTATTTGTTGCTCAACTATATCTATATTCGTGATCATCTCTGTAACCGGGTGTTCAACTTGTATTCTCTTATTAACCTCTATGAGGTAGTATTGACTTTCAGGACTTCTAATAAATTCCATAGTTCCTGCATTAACATAACCTACGTGTTTTACGAACTTTGTAGCGTATTGATACAGTCTAGCTCTTTCTTCTTGTGTAACGATAGGTGAAGGAGCTTCCTCTATAACCTTCTGATACCTTCTCTGGATACTACATTCACGTTCACCTAAGACTACTACATTTCCATGGGTATCAGCTAAAACCTGGAGCTCTATATGTCTTGCCTTCGGTATGTACTTCTCTATGTAGACCTTATCAGATTTGAATGCAGACTTCATCTCTTCCACAGCTATATCAAATAATGCTTCAAGTTCTTCAGGACTCTTTATAATTCTTATACCTCTACCTCCACCACCTCTATCAGCTTTTAGAAGTACGGGGTAGCCAATCTCTTCAGCAATTTTCTTAGCTTGAGCAAGGTTAACAGGCTCTAGAGATCCCGGTACTACAGGTATACCTAAACTATTGGCAATACTTCTGACAGCCGATTTAGATTCTAGTAACTCAATTACTTTCGCAGGTGGGCCTATCCATATCAATCCGTTATCTTCAACAGCTTTAGCAAATCTAGCGTTCTCTGATAAGAAGCCGTAACCTGGGTGAACAGCAGTAGCACCGCATCTTAAAGCTATCGAGATGATCTTCTCTACATCTAGATATGCATAAGGATCAGACCCTAGATAGTAAGCTTCATCAGCTATCTTGATATGAGGTGAAGTTTCGTCAGCTCTCGTGTATATAGCTACAGTTTTTATCCCTAACTTTTTACATGTCTTAATGATTCTTATAGCTATTTCTCCACGGTTTGCTATCAATAGCTTATCTATCTTACCCATTTACAATACCTAATCCATTAACAGAGACCGAGATTAATAAGACTGTGGTTCTACAGTTCGAGAGCTGAGCAGGGAATAGGTACGAATATGCTTAGTTTTTTATCGAGGTACGAGAGGTCTATAGGTAAGGGTTGGTGATAGAAGTGAATAGGTATGAAGATCTTTATGTTAGCTTTAGAGGCTATATCTAGAGCCTCGACATAGCTTGTATGTCCATAAACTCCTGCATTACTACTGTAATCAGAGACTTCGTGTATTAGGATGTCGCATTCTTTTACAAACTCAACCATATCCGGGTTATACTTGGTATCACCACTATATGCAATACATTTATCCTCAACATAGATCTTTACTGATATGCTAGGAACTGTATGAATAGCTTTAGCAAAGTATAAAGTGAAAGAGCCTATTCTCAGGTTATCACTAGGTTTAATTATTTTGAATTTTAGGGTATTGAAAGCGAAATCGATGCCTATAACCTTAAAAAGATCAGCTAAAGCGTTAACAACATCTTCATGTGTTATAATATTAAGACCGCTAAGACCTCTATTCAATGCCATAAGAGCTAATGTTGGAAGTCCAAGGATGTGATCACCGTGTCTATGGGTTAAAACTATAGCATTGATATCTGAGATATCGTAACCACATGTTTTTAAAGCTTTATAGATACCTTCACCTGCTTCAATAAGCAATGTATTTTCATAGGATTTTACTAGGATAGACGTTGTACTTAGGTAAGGCTCTGAAATCCAGCCACCAACACCGATAAATATTATTTTAACCAAGGTTTCTCACCATAGACATGGTTCTAGCTTCTGTCTAGACCTAGGAATTCGCATAGATTAAACTTACGTATTTTCTCACGAGATTCAAGCTGTAGAAGCTTCTTTTTAAAACCAGGATCTTTTTTGCCTATCAACGTGTACCCTCCAAGACCTTTAGACGAGACAATTCTATGACAAGGTACTACGATTGGTTTAGTATTCTCGCTAAGTATTTTGCCAATAACTCGAGGGCTTATCCTTAATATCTTGGCTAAGTCTCCGTAAGTTACGACAGAACCTATTGGTATTAATTGAGTTAAAGTGTAGACAACTTCCTTCAGATCTTCAAATGATGCTTTTCTATAGACTACTTTCCCTTGCTTAAGCTCTACTACATAAATAGGCATAACTACGCAAGACCTCCAGATAAGTAGTGTGTTTCCTAGTATAAGTAGATCTTAAAGACTATTGAAGTATGTCTCCAGGTTTCGTAGGATGATTATCCTCTAGATATTGCTAAGATTTATAACGAGATTCTTACACAATGCTATTTCGTGATAATATAAAAGCAGTCTATATAATATGTTTGTAGTTAGTGAAGTATTGATGGGAAGAATACTAGAGCTTATAGAGTACAAAAACAAGGTTATGGAAAAACTGAGGAACGTTCTGACCAGAGATTCCATTGATAAAGCGATCAAGGATCCTCATGCTAAGAGAAGGCCTAGACCTTGTGGTATAACAATACATACAGGGGTTGGGTGCAGCTTTATATGCGCATATTGCTATATATACGACATGGGGTTTCCAGCGAAAATCTCTCCATACGCACTTACGTCTCTAGAACTAGTCTACTCCTTAGCTAAGAACCCCTACATAGTTCCCTACAGAACATTTGCTGCTTACGGTTCTGTAACAGAGCCTTTCTTACCAGAGACTCGAGAGAAAGCTTTAGAGTACATAGTTGATGTATATAGATGGCTCTACTTACCATCGCAGGTATCTACGAAGATAGCTATAGACGACGAAATAGCAGGTAGATTGAAGAAAGCTGAACCTAATCTTAGTGTGTTGGTAAGTATTACTACCATCGAGAAAGCCGATAAGTTAGAGCCTTTAGCTCCAAAACCTTTAGAAAGATTTAGAGGAATAGCGATAGCCTCGAAATATGGGTTATATCCATACCTATTCATCAGACCTATTATCCCTAGTGTAACAGACAAAGAGCTGGATAACATAATCAAGCTAGGGGCAGAGTATAACGCTAAAGGTATTGTAGTAGGATCTCTAAGGATAACGAAATCTATAATTCAAAGACTTAGAAGTAAAGGAGTGGATACAAAGCCTATTCTCGATAGAGCTCCAAGACTTCCCAAAGATCGGGAACAGATATCTATAAAAATAAACGATATAGTGCTGAAGGTAGAGAAAATAGCTCAAGACTACGGATTAAAGGTTTTCAGAACCGCGTGCAAAGCCAACGTTGATTCACATAATGATTACTGCTCCATGTGCAGCTTCGGACCTTGTGGAAATGATAAAAAGAAATACAATATCGATTACAATGATATCTCTGAATATCTAGAGTACATGAATTTAAAACCGTTGACTATAGATATAAGGTCGAGGTATGTAAACATAACACTTCTAGATGATAACAGAAACGAAAGGAAAATAGATATAGCTAGAACTATATTAGCGTACGCGTGTAGGAAGGAAGTCTTCATCAAGTATACTTAGCATGCTATGCAAAGGTTAAGGTAGATATATAATCGGGGGAACCATTAAAGGTTTTAATGTCTGTTAACGCTGAAAAATTGCGAAGGTATCTACATTAAGTATTTTCGATTCTTAACTATATGTGATGAACATAAGCAATCCCTTAAATACTTCAATGTAAAACCATCAATATAAGAATAATCCTTAATCTCAATAAATTCACTATTATCATCAATTCTCGGTTCGTACGATACTAAATACGTCGATCTATTCACTATTATCTCAACATTTGTTGCTTCTGAATCACATACATACAGCCTGTCAGTGCTCTCGCTCAATTCTAATAACCTTACGTAATTCGTAAAGAACTCTCTATAGCTAAGCTTACACATTCTCGCATCGTATATCGAAGGAGTTGAAACTAAGATAAACATCCTGGCAACATGGTTCCGTAATACTGTTTTCGCAAGACTTTCAACTATTTTAAACGATTTGCTATCTAAACAAGGGATTACAATGATCAATTCATTAATATTACTACTTAACGAATCTAAATTCTTGATCAATGCATATCCTTTCCTAAATTCAATGTTTAGTTTTGAAAACCCTACAATAGACGTTAAAACATTTTGTACTTTACCGGATAGGAATGCTTGAGGAATAATAGAGAGTTTAAATAGAATATCATCTCGTTTCCCTTCATAGAAATCGAAATACGCGATTAGATCACCAAAAATTATTGTCATCAATATATCTACACTTATACATTCTGAGTATATAGACACACCGTTCTCTACGTTTATAAAGTACTTGATTCTGTATGGGTAGTCTCTACATAAGCTTGTCAAGTTTGTACAGATATGCGACTCTATGTGGGATTCTACAAAACTTTTTAAATCACCTTGAACCAACTTAGAGAAAGCCGAAATTGCTTCAAAAGGTATAACTTTAAGTTTCAAAATCTCATTCCTCTCAACATCAATACTGATGTCAGTGTTATGCAGTCTACGTTTTAATATCAAAATCTTCGAATCAGGGAAAAGCTTAGTTATATTCCCCAATGTTTGCGAATCCATAAATATTCTCACCTTTACTCCTATAGACAGAGAATACAGCTGAGATAAAAAATTAATGAAAAAGATGTACAACGATATTAAGTGTATATTATGAAGCTCTGATTGTGTTTCAGTTAGTAAAACTTTAATCTTGGTAAAGTTTAACAAATCTAAGGTGATTATATGTTAACTGATGTAGTAAAAGCGTTATTTTATACATGTAGTAGTTATCCGAAGATCGCTGCTCCTCATAGGCTAAGTCCTTCAGATGATTTCGAAATATGCATCCTTTCATCTGTTACGAATATTATTGAGCTTTATAGCGATATCTATAGAGTTATCGCTGAATTTAAGAGAGGTGAAAGAGGTATTGGAAAATTAGAGATAGGCAGGTTTTTTGCTAAATCTTTAAATAACTGTTTTAAGGAGTTGAAGTATGGAATGTCTTTGGAGATGTGTTTAGTAACACCAACGTTATCATATGTAGATATCTTGGAAACAGAGATCGAGAAGGACTTCCGTAAAGTTTTGAGAAGATTTATCAATATTCTGCAAGCTCAAGATATAGAAGAATCTATTGAATTCACTAAAGTAGCTCGAAATATTGGTGGACGTTTAGCTACTTTGCTAGAGAAAGCGGGTGTATCTGAGCATAGAATTAAAGTAGAGGGACTTACACTTTATAACATCTTCGATGAATTATCCAAATATGACCCGTTATTTGAATCATTTATAAATGTTCAGAAACTAATTGATGTAGTTAGATTAGCCGAAAAACTCTATAAAGAATATGGCAATATTAATGAAGTATTGTCGAAGGTATTCCTAGAGCTGGTTAAAGATAAGATCACGCCCCATAGTGGGAAGCTGGCAGATTTACTGAAAATGGATCTTGATTACAGGAGAAGGGGGGTATATCTACAATATATAATGCCATACCTATCTTATGCATCTCTTTACATAGTTAAGCATTTATAGCAATGTTAGTGAGTAGAGTATGATAGGTATGATTAAAATGTTGAAGTTTTAGATATCTTAAGCTATTCTATTACTTTATCAAGATATTTAGCGAGATCGTCTACGACATCATTTAAATTCTTAATTGTTGAGATTATGTACGATGGTGGTGCTGATAATGAGAACTCTTTTAATAGCTTAGTTACCTGAACTAAACTCCTCATTGTTGAAGCAACTTCTAAAGGTAGTTTCTGTATCAGATCTTCAATTTCTTTAGGTGTCAACCTTGGGTATTTAGCGTATAGATCCTCATTTAAAGTCCTTCTTAAAAACTGTAGAACCTTATCGTACTTAAGCATCATAAACGCAAATGAGTCGTAAACTTCTCTAAGCCTTCTATCTTTAATTCTGTAGAAGCTATCAACAAGATCGTATCTCAAATTCACAAGTATTCTATATATACAGTATATGATCTCTCTATCAATCTGGATCTCAGTACCTTTCTTCGATCTAAATTTCGCTAATATGTTTTTAAACATAAGGTTTCACATCTTAATCAAGGTATAGCTATGCTGTAGAAAACAGCTCTCTAGGAAATAAAAATTCTTGTTGATCATCAAGTAACGTTGAACTATATCATGTTGAAACAAAAAGATTTGGGAATGTTGACCAGTATATAGTGATAAACTCAATACTTCTTCACAATAATGTAAACCTCTACGGTATCTAGACCTGTAAACTTTTTTGAAAGAAGTTTAGCTATGCTATACTTGCTTATCAAATTCATGTAAAGTGTTAAAGTCGATGCTGATATCAAGGCTGATTTCTTCGATACTCTCAGAAGGTTTAAGAAAATCTCTTTAAAAATTCTCTCGTTAATACCGCTACACAAATTTTCAGATATAGACTCTGGGCATGGGAGGTAGGGTGGGTTTGAATAACATAGATCAAACAATGAAGTTCTTAAACATTCTCCTGAATAGCATTGAACTATGTCAATCAAATCGAATACTGAATGGATCTTTGCATTGATTTTCATAACATTTACAGCTTTCTCAGCTACATCAATAGCAACTCCGTAAACATCACGATGATGTTTAATCAACTCTATTAATATGTACCCTGATCCCGAACCTATTTCGCAGACATTCTTTACATTGAGCACTTTCACAACAGCTTTTACTGTATCCAGGACAAGTTTAGACGATACAAAGTAGAACGGTACAAAAACTCCATGGATCAGATAACCTCTTAGCGCGATGAACTTCCAAAGAATTCTATGAAATACATCAACAATTATAGCAATCAATATTGATAAAACAGTGCGGAAGTATCTCCTCACAGGAGATAACCATACATTTTAAAGTTTTTAACTATTTTTATGGGTTGTTTTGCAGTTGATGTTTAGGAGCTAGATTTATGATCTAATTCTATTTCTATTATTGCTAATGTTGGTGAAGAGCGGTACCCCGATAAACTAAAGCAACTCCCGAGGAATGCATGTTGTTTACCCCGATGCCTAGTGAACCCATCCCCGAGGTAGCTATGCTATTAATGGAAAAAGTAGGTGAGGAAAAAGCCCCCTAGATGCAACGAATGAGATAAATTAATGAGGATAAACATCTAGGGGCAAACG
>JAJHRF010000064.1 GCA_020832925.1 Desulfurococcaceae archaeon
GAGGGTGGATAGAGGTGGTGTTTAGAAGCCATGTCTCAGGATCTCCGTAAACACTATCTGGTGGTGGTTCAGGGATATTTAGAAGCTCTACCTTTTCTCTACCAATAATTCGAGAGAATACTTCATACGATTCTACAAGTTCTTCTTCTCTAGGAGGGTTTCTCCGAGGCAATTATTTGTGAATAGTTGCAAATATTTGTGAATATATTTTTCTTGTCTCGGGGTTCTCTGTATTGGGTCGGGTTCCATACCCTCATCTGCAGAGCTATCAGGGCTCAACATAACCCGGAAGCCCCTCATCAGCTTTAACTTCTCTAAACCTCTTAAAGCTATGTTCCAAGAAGCTATAACATCTCTAGATGTTACAACATCTCCAAGCTCAACGAATCTATAGTTTATGAATTTTAGCTTTTTGTCATTTGGAGACCTTCTAGATGTTTTTGCTGGATCCACATAAACTGTTTTAATTCCATGAAAAATGGCTTTGTACTCTGTAAACATTTGTATTCTCTTGTAGCACCACAAAGACTTTTCCCATGATAGTTTGTAGCTATTAGCTATTTTATCTTCCTATTTATAGAAAGATAAAATTTTCTATATCAAGGTAATTAGAATAGATTTCATGAATATTTATGTTAAAAAAGAATTATGTTAAGATATGCTTTCCCTATTTATACTGCAAGTGGTACTCTACTTACTTTGCTTATCTTTAGCATTGTATAAGTACCATATATCAACATTATGAACCCTAATACAAATAATATTGTTGATATAGTTATCGGTATGTTGAAGTACGGTGCATAAGCTGTAACCATGTATCCTAGAGCCATTGATGTTGTAACCCATAACGCTTGGAGTGCTGGAATAGCAACACCTTTTATATCGTCATCTCTACGTCTGTGTATTAGTGGAATATATACTACTGATGTTATTAAGATTATTAACCCTAGTGTTAATGAGAGATAGAATCCTCTATAACTACCAGATATATAACCTAGTAGAATTGTCAGTATACCGAATACCAACATTAAGTATAACGATGATAGTGCAAATTTCTTAATATTCAAGGTATTAGCCATAGACTTCACCTATATACCTACCTCACTTATAATCCATTCACCTATTTCGAATTTTATCTTGAGCTTATACATGATAGTTGTTAGAATTAAGTACAGTATAAACGATAATATTATCGAATCTGCTACACCGATACCTGTAGGCAATCTATATCCATATGTTGTAGCAACCCAACCTGCGAAACCTCCTATAAATATCGATACAACCCCAGGGATATTCACCAAGCTTACCTTAGAACCCGGTATAAATTTGTACTCTCTTTTGATAAGGTGTTTACTAACTATGTAGTAATCAGCTATCAGAACTGCTCCAACAGGTGGTATAAAGTTTCCAAGCAGTATACCAAACATTATGAAGGGATCTAGACTCATACCCCATAAACCTCCCCAGAGAGCTGCTATAGCTGTACCAATAACACCTGTTATCAAAACCCATACTCTTTTCGTTAATTTACCGGTAATATTTACCCATGCTAAAGCAGCGCTCCATAGATTGTTATCGTTTGTAGTCCATTGACCAAGTATAGCTAGAAGTAGAGCTCCTACACCAAGACCTATCTGAGCAATAGCTACAATAACATTTGGAGCACCTGTTAATAAAGTCATAGCGGCTCCTGCAAATAGTAAGAATGTCATAAATAATACTACGTGAACTCCCCATGCGATACTACCTGACCATTTTTTAATACCATACCTAGAGACATCTGACGTTATAACACAACCAGCAGCATATAATCCAAATACATATGTTATCCCAATACCAAGCGGTGCAATAGTTTGAGGCCTTATTCTCCATAAGATATCGAATCCTCCATTTAGATCAATAGCCGCTGCTAACCCTATCATAATTAATGTGTACCAGAAAGGAACTGTAATATAGCTTAATATGCTAAGAGCTTTATAACCTATATACGCTGTAGTCATCATGAGCAATCCTCCCCATATAGAGGAAGCAACTATCGA
Organism: Desulfurococcaceae archaeon; assembly: GCA_020832925.1. Lineage (GTDB taxonomy): Archaea > Thermoproteota > Thermoprotei_A > Sulfolobales > Ignisphaeraceae > Ignisphaera. The sequence continues at coordinate 2,040 of JAJHRF010000064.1, forward strand.
TGTCAATGGATGGCCAGGGTAGATAACGTTCACTGTTATCGCGAATAGCCATGTCTCTACAGCAAACCAAATAATTAGAGGTAGTGCAGATACTATAAGACTACCAATAATAGCCCCAATTCTACCTAATGGATATCTCAACAACATATACGTGTTAGCTTTAGTCGCTCCACCAATGTACGCAATTAATCCTCCAAATATTGCTAACAGCATATTCCCAATAATCGATACACTTATTGCTGTTTTGAGATCGTACATCTGAGCTAAACCAGATCCTGCAAATATTGCAGCTATAACAGCTAGAACCCCCATATACACCATGAATATATTCAGCGTGGATCTAAGCTCTGATTCAGGTATAGGTAATGTAGCATAATCTCCGTATATATCCCTACCTTGCGACATCACAATCACACCATCATCTATATACAGATTTAAAGTATGCTAAGTATTATAAATTTTTATCAAAATAATTAATATGTAATCATGGATTAAATTGTATAAATAGCTATATTATGATTAAAATTTTTAAACACAACACTAAGTATTTTCAAATTACTAGGTTATAGATATGATCTTGACAACTCAAGATGTAAAAGACATGGCTGTAGGTGCAGCTATACTTGGTTCTGGTGGGGGTGGGGATCCTTACATAGGTATGTTAATGGCTATACAAGCAATTGAGAGAGGTAAGAAAGTCGAGCTTGTTGAACCTGATGTTGTTGATGATAATGATTTTGTAGTACCTGTAGCTATGATGGGGACACCAACAGTATTGATTGAGAAGATTCCTGGAGGTGATGAAGTTTTATGGGTTTTACGTAGTATTGAGAAGTACTATGGTAGAGAAGCAAACTATATTACACCGATAGAAGCTGGAGGTGTTAACTCTATGATTCCTATAGTAGCTGCTGCTTATACAGGTAAACCTTTGCTTAATGGCGATGGTATGGGGAGAGCTTTTCCAGAGCTTCAAATGGTTACATTTCATCTGATTGGTGTTAAAGCTACACCTATGGTTTTATCTGATGAAAGAGGGAATACTGTTATTCTCGATACTATCGATAATTTCTGGGCTGAGAAAATAGCTAGAGCTATCACTATAAAGTTCGGGGGTTCTGCATATATAGCTATATACGCGATGATGGGTAGAGATTATAGGAGAGGTGTAGTTAAAAGAACACCTCTACTCGCATTAGAACTTGGTAAAACTATTAGGGAAGCTAAGAGAAGAGGTGTTAATGTTTTTGACGCTATCTTAGATATTACCAAAGGTTTTACACTATTCAAAGGGAAGATAGTTGATGTTGCGAGATTCAATATAGGGGGTTTTGCTAGAGGTGAAGTAACTATAGAAGGATTCGATGAGTTTAAGAACTCTAGGATGATTGTGAAATTCCAAAATGAGAACCTTGTTGCTATAAAGGATGGGGAAGTCGTTGCTACAACACCAGATATAATCTCTATACTCGATATAGAATCAGCTAAACCAATAACAACTGAAAGACTTAGATATGGACTTAGAGTAGTCGTTATAGGTATTCCATGTGATGAGAAGTGGAGAACTGAGGAAGGACTTAAGGTTGTAGGGCCTAAGTACTTTGGGTACGATGTCGATTATATACCTATAGAAGTGCGTATGAAGAGGATGTAAGCTATGGTTAGGTACATACTCGGTGTAGATGTTGGGAGTACCCATACAGACGCTGTAATTGTTGACGATAATGGAAATTTCATTAGCGGGGCTAAAACTATTACAACACCCGATGTTACTACAGGTATTATTAACGCTATGAAACTCGTACTTGAGAAAACGAAGATTAATAGAGACGATATTGCCGCTGTATCTTTTGGAACAACACATGTGTTGAACGCTATTATTCAGCGTAAAGGTCTTGGAAAAGTTGGTGTAATTAGGATAGGTGCTCCTGCTACAAGATCTGTTGACCCAGGTATAGATTGGCCTGAAGATCTGAGGAAGAGTGTTATAGCTGGTCATGTAATTCTTAGAGGTGGGCATGAATATACAGGTGAACCCATAGTTGAACTAGATGAAGAGGGTGTTATTAAAGCTCTTAATCTATTTAAAAATCTAGGTGTAGATGCTATAGCTGTTACATCTGTATTCTCAATTGTTAATCCTGAGCATGAGGTATTCGTGCAGGAGAAGGCTAGGGAGATACTTCCAGAGACACCTGTAGTTTTATCACATGAAATAGGTTCTGTAGGTCTACTCGAAAGAGAGAACGCAACTATACTTAACGCCGCCGTCCTAAATGTTATGCAGAGAGCTATAAATGCTCTTGAGAAAGCTCTTCAAGATCTAAACCTAAGTCACGCTAAAATGTTCTTTGCTCAAAACGATGGTACTGTAGCCTCGAAAGAGTATATAGCTAAGTACCCGATATTTACAGTAGTAGCACCTATATCTAATAGCATTAGAGGTGCTTACGTTCTTACAAAAATACCTAACGCTATTGTTGCTGATACGGGTGGGACAACAACCAATATAGGTGTTTTAAGGAAAGGTTACCCAAGAGAAGCTCTAGAGGTAGAGATAGCAGGTGTAAGGACCAATATCAGAGCTCCAGATATCGTAAGCATAGGTCTCGGGGGAGGTAGTGTAGTTAAGATCTACGGGGATGACATCGTCGTAGGGCCGGAGAGTGTTGGATATAGACTTATCGAGGAAGGCATCGCGTGGGGTGGGAATACTCTTACAGCAACAGATGTAGCTTTAGCTAAAGGTGTTATGACTATAGATGATCCGAGATGTAACCCTGAGCTAGCTAAACGTAAGCTAGATCCTAAACTAGTTGAAAAAATCTATGAGAAAATGGTGAAAATACTTGAAGATTCCATAGATAAAGTGAAGACAAGTCCAGAACCCGAGATAGTTATACTTGTTGGCGGAGGTTCCGCTATGTGGCCTCGTAAATTAGCAGGTGCTAAAGAAGTTATAA
>JAJHRF010000065.1 GCA_020832925.1 Desulfurococcaceae archaeon
TAGCTAAGAAAGGTATAATGGCTGTTAGAAGAGTTAAGAGAAGCGATATGGAGAAACTTGAGAAAGCTACTGGAGGTAGGATTGTGACAAGTATCAGAGACCTATCGGAGAAAGACTTAGGAGAATGTGGTCTAGTTGAAGAGAGGAGAGTTGGTAATGACAAGATGGTATTTGTAGAGAGATGTAAGAATCCGAAAGCTGTTACAATATTGCTGAGAGGATCTAGCGATATGCTGTTAGATGAAACAGAGAGAAGTATTAATGATGGTCTGAATACTGTGAGGAATGTATTAAGAGATCCAAAGATAGTTCCAGGTGGTGGTGCTGTGGAGATGGAGGTTGCTATGAGGTTAAGGAGATGGGCTGAAACAATAGCGGGTAAAGAACAGTTAGCAGTTCTAGCATTTGCAGAAGCTATTGAAGAGATACCCGCTATCTTGGCTCAGACAGCTGGTATGGATACCCTGGCAACAATTATGGAGTTGAGGAAGCTACATGCTGAAGGGAAGTCAGCAGCAGGTGTAGACGTGATCAACAGTAGAGTATATGAAAACATGGTAGAGTTGAATGTATTGGAACCAGTAATCGTCAAGAAACAAATACTAAAGAGTGCTACTGAGACAGCCACAACGATACTAAAGATAGACGATGTAATAGCAGCTGCGCCGAAGAAGGAAGAGAAGAAGAAGGAAGAGGAGAAAAAGAAAGAGGAAGAAGAAGGGATATCAAAACCTTCATTTGACTAACCTCTAGCATTTTTAGCTAAGTTACAGAAATACATAGTTCAAAATAATCGATTTCAGTAAGATTAGTCGGGGAATGTATATTTTAAAGCAAAAAAGTTTTATTTAATAACACTTTTTTCTAAATCAATGCTAAACGCTACATATCTTTAAAACTTTGGTGGGAAATCTGTGCAAGAACAGCAAAAGTATCCACGATTAGTTAAATCTGTAGATGACATAGTTATAGGTCCGAAAAGAATAACAAAGTATGAACGTGCAAGAATTATAGCAGCAAGAGCTTTACAGCTAGCTTTAGGGGCCCCTCCTTTAATCGATGTTTCTAAACTTGAACTTAAAGACCCTGTCATTGTTGCGGAGAAAGAGTTTGAGATGGGGGTTATACCAATGATAATAAAACGTGAGCTTTCTAATGGCGAGTACCAGTTGATACCAGTTAAAGTATTGGTTGAAGCTGAGAAGAAGCGTAGAGAAGAGATAGAGAAGATGATTAAGGATATCTTCGGAGAAAAGTAGCTAAACATTAACTCTATGAAAAGGTAGAGATTTTGAAAACTCTGTATATAGACACTATTTCTAGTTGGAGCATGGCATGCGTTTAGATTTTCCAGAAGGTTTACCTAAAAACTATGTGTTAGTAATAGCTGAGAAGCCTCGAGCAGCTGAGAAAATAGCTTTAGCTTTAGGCAAACCTGTAAAACGTTACATAAATGGAGTACCTATATGGGTACTGCGTAAAGGAAACGAGTTCTACATAGTGGCTTCAGCTGTTGGCCATATGTACAGCCTTGCTACAGATGAGAAAGGGTACCCGGTTTTCAACTATAAGTGGGTACCCAGGTATATTATTGAAAAGAGATCCAAACATGTTAAACAATTCCTAGATGTTCTGGCACTTCTATCTAAGTATGCTAAACTCTATATAAGTGCATGTGATTACGATATAGAGGGCTCAGTCATATGTTATATGATACTGAAACACCATGGAGATGAACGCAAGGCTTTAAGAGCGAAGTTCTCGAGTCTTGTACGTCAAGAGATAGTTAAAGCTTTTGAAAATCTTTCTAGACTTGATTACGAGATGATTGAGGCCGGTATCTGTAGACATGTACTCGACTGGCTCTGGGGTATAAATATATCTAGAGCTTTAATGGATATCTACGCAAAGTCTTTTAATATTCGAAGGATACTTAGTGCAGGAAGAGTTCAAACACCTACATTAGCATACGCTGTTGATACACTTATAGAGCGTAGACTTTCCGTACCCAGACCTCTCGCCTACCCATCGATATATGTGAAGATTGGAGAGAAAGTTTATCATTTAGAACTTCTAGACCCACCTTTTAATTCAGCTTCAGATGCCAAGTCCTATATTGAGAAAGTTAGGGAAATCCCTAGAGCCGTAGTTGAATCAGTTTCTGTGAATGTCGTTGAATATAATCCTCCTCATCCCTTTAACCTACCCGATTTACAAGCAGAAGCTTATAGAATACTAAAATTATCGCCATACAGAACACAGAAATTAGCTGAGGATCTATATCTAGAAGCTTTGATAAGTTATCCCAGAACCAACAGCCAGAAACTCCCCCCAGAGCTCAACAACAAACAGATACTTGAAAAACTTGCCGAAAATCCTGCATATAAACCATTTATAGAAGAACTTCTAAAGGAAACTAGAGGGATCCTAAAACCGAATAATGGAGAAAAAGATGATCCTGCTCATCCAGCGATACACCCGACAGGAGAAAGTACTACAAAGAAATTATCAGCAATACACTTGAAACTCTATGATTTGATAGTTAGAAGATATATAGCTACTTTCGCAAAACCTATGAAAGTTCAATTTGTTAACGTAGTATTTAATATTCATGGAAAACGTTATGCTTTAAAAGGTTCGAGAATACTTGAGAAAGGATGGAGTAAATATTATCCATATATGGCAGTAGAGGAGAAGTATATACCCGTAGACATGTTCGCAAAAGGTAAGGTAGTTCCTATAGAGAAGATAGGGCTCGTTATTAGGTATACAAAGCCTCCACAATTACCTACACGATTAACTCTTTTAAAGTGGATGGAGGAGGTTGAGATAGGTACGGAAGCTACGAGAGCGGAGATCATCGAAACATTATTTAAGAGAGGATATATCTACACTAGCGGTAGAAGTATAAATGTTTCAGACTTAGCTATAGCTATAGTGTACATCTTAAGAAAGTATGTAAAAGATTTAGTGAGAGTTGACTTAACAAGAGAATTTGAACGAATGCTGAAAGACATAGTCATGAGGAAAACTAGTTGTAGAGATATAGAGCAGAAAGCAAAAGATGTTGTATCCAGATATGTAAGGGAACTGAAATCTAACTTAAATAATATCGTACAGGAATTCTGCCAATATGTAGAACCTGATGATAATATTAAGTTAAGCATTGATAAAAGATGCGCCATATGTAGAAGAGCACTTTACAAGGACGGGCTCTGTCTATTCCATTATGAAGCATTAAAAAGGATTAGAGAGACCTATACAGAGTGGCAGAAATTCAACCTCAGTTGGAGAAAATACTTAGAGAGACTACTTAAGTTAAAGTCGACAGGTCTTTACGTAAAAGATGTCTGTAAATATCTACTGAAATTCGGTGATACTGTTAAGCTACAACTTTAAGATTTTAAACTAGGTATCCCCGTTATCTTAATTATTGCTCCAAATATCGTAAACGCCTTGCCGATAATTCTATCGCTTGGGATTCCTCTAGCTTTCCCATCTTGAATTGCTTGTTGAACATACATTTCGAAACCATTGAGAACCTTTAGATCTTTTACAGAACATTCTCTACTCGTTCTTAACGCTATTCCAAAACTAACACTATCAACAAACACATTGTTATCACCTTTGGTTATATAGATCTTAGCACCGTCTTCGCACTCTACTACAGCTATAACTCTATGAATAACATACTCACCTCTATCATTTTTAAACACTACTACATCCCCTAGAACAATATTTTTGCTAGGCACTATTATCACAACATCGTTATCATGGAGTAGCGGTAACATGCTTGAACCTTTTACAACAGCTAATGTGATCTGACCAAAGATATGGTAAGCTACGTTGACATAGAGTAGGAATGCTATGAGAATTAAGATGAAAATAGCTTCAGCTATTTCAACAACTTGCCTAAATTTCATGCTAACCCTCTTCGCTAGATATATCCTCTAGATCTAGCTCTATAACAACTCCTTGTTTAGGTTTACTTGGTATTTGTTTACGTTTAGGCTCTTTTTTCTCTAGACCTTCTATCTCCACATCTTCTCCTACTTTCATCTTGGATACGACACCTCTCCATTTATATCCACAGTTCGGGCATTCGAAACTTCCCATGATAGTTATCGTTACTCTTCCTTGACTATCTGGCAAAGGTGATACAAGTTGCCATGTCTTACCAGGTTCTACAGGGGTACCACACTTAGGGCATACATTACTACGTATTCTCCCTTCATGTTTAGGCATAATTCTACACCTCTGTGTTAATGCTGTGCTTAGGATTTAAATACTTAAGTTTTTGTTAACGTAGTGTGGTGTACATAATGACAAACCCATATATAATAAGGAATGTGGACGCTCTGCAAGTTATAGATTCGAGAGGAGATCCCACAATAGAGGTCGTTGTTGAAACTGTCGGTGGAGGTGTTGGGAGGGCTATAGCGCCAGCAGGAGCATCTAGAGGGAGGTTTGAAGCTGTGGAGGTGAGAGATGGGGATCCTAGGAGATTCAAAGGGAGAAGTGTTATGAAAGCTGTTAGCAATGTTGTGAACTTCATAGCTCCAGCAATACAGGGTATGGATTCGAGGAAACAGATCGAGATAGATAGAGTATTGATAGAGTTAGACGGCACTCCAAGTAAAGAGAGGCTGGGGGGTAATGCTATGATAGCCACAAGCCTAGCTGTAGCAAAAGCAGCAGCTTCTACAGCAGGGATACCGTTATTCCAATACTTAGGTGGGGTAAGAGCAAGAGTGCTTCCGATACCGATGCTCAATATTATAAACGGAGGTGTTCACGCAGGAAACGAGTTAGCAGTACAAGAATTTATGATAGTCCCAATAGGTTTCGATAGTTTCTCTGAAGCGCTTAGAGTGGCTGTAGAGATTTACAAGGAATTGAAATCTGTGCTGAAGAACAAGTACGGCGCCTTGGCTGTTAATGTAGGGGATGAGGGAGGTTTTGCTCCGCCAATGAAATTAGTAAGAGAAGCTGTAGAAGCC
>JAJHRF010000029.1 GCA_020832925.1 Desulfurococcaceae archaeon
TCTCTAAATGATGATGGTTTTCTAGAGTAGTATATAGGTACTTGACCAACTGTTTTCGGTATTGATACAGGTAGTCTTCCGCTTGGGTTAACATCTCCGAAGATTATATCTGCGATAGCGTTACCCCCTTCCTCACCTGGGAACCAAGCTTCGATAACAGCGTTAACATATGGTAGGATGTTTGTTATTGATAGAGGTCTACCGTTTATAAGTATGAGGATTATAGGTTTACCAATTTTGTGAAGTTCTTTTATAAGCTCTTCCTGTACCCCAGGAAGACCTAGATTCGCTCTATCAACACCTTCACCAGATGTATGCTGTACAATTTCTTTCTTAAGACCGAACCATGTTGGATCTAAACCGCTTTTCTCACCCATAACAGCTATAACGACATCAGCTTCTCTAGAAATCTTAATAGCTTCCTCAAAACCACTCCTATCCTGAGAATCTATATCACAACCTTTAGCGTAGAGAACCTTTGTATCTTTAGACACTTTGTTCTTAATACCTTCGAGAACTGTAATAACTTTAACAGATACAGTATCTTTAGCTAGATGAGCATCGTAATGATAATCACCAAGCATATTCCTAGGCTCATTAGCGTTAGGACCTATAACAGCTATAGCCTTAAGATTCTTCGGTAGAGGTAGTACCCCATCATTCTTAAGCAACACAATAGCTTCTCTAGCGGCTTCCAACGCTAGTTTCCTATGCTCTTCATTGTCAAGTATATCAGGAATTCTTGATTCATCTACGTAAGGGTTATCGAAAAGTCCTAGAGCTTCTTTAAGTTTTAGAACTCTTTCGACAGCTCTATCAATCAGAGACTCCGATATCACCCCTTCTTTAACAGCTTTTACAATATCTTCGAAACATATTATATCTGGGAAAACTATATCTACCCCTGCTTCTAGAGCTATCTTAAAAGCTTCTACACAGTTCTTAGCAATTCTATGCACAATATGAAGCTGTAGAACAGCGTTGTAATCTGATACCACTACACCTTTGAAATCCCATTGATTCTTTAGGATATCTGTTAAAAGCCATTTATTAGCATGGCAAGGAATCCCGTCTACCTCATGGTAAGCAGGCATAACAGCTTGTGCTCTACCAATTCTTATAGCTACCTCGAATGTATAGAGGTGTTGCTCTAGAAACTCTCTCAACCCTAGGTGCACCTGAGCAATATTCCTACCACCCTCAGGAAAACCGTGGCCAGCAAAATGCTTAGTAGTAGCAACAACACCGTTCCTCAGATCATCGCCTTGGAGCCCATGTACATAAGCAAGACCTATCGAAGCAACTAGATAGGGATCTTCACCGTAGGTCTCTTCACACCTACCCCATCTAGGATCTCTACAAAGATCTAGAACAGGTGATAAACAATGTCTAGAACCTATAGAAAGTACTTGCTGTCTAATAGCCGAGGCAACTCTATAAACAAGATCAGGATTCCACGTAGATGCAAGAGCTATAGCTTGTGGAAAAACAGTTGCTGTAGAAGCCATTAAACCAGCTAAACATTCCTCATGAATAATCGCAGGTATACCAAGCCTAGTCTTCTCAACCAAAAACCTTTGAACCTGGTTAGCAACCCTAGCAGCTTCCTTAGGCAATAAACCTATCCTAGAACCCCCAACACGAGTAATCTCACCAATACCATACCTTAAAAACTGCATAGCCTTCTCCTCAGAGAACATCTTCCCATCTAACAACTTTTCTATAGGAATAGACATCAACTGAGCAACCTTCTCCTCAACACTCATCCTACTTAATAACTCCTTCACCTTTGAGTCCATAACAACTATCCCCACTTCCACTAAGTAACCGCATACTTTAAAAACTTTTATTTACATGACAATCTAATTATTATAGAAATCCATATATAAAAATGAATGAGATTTTATGAAATTGAATTAAAAATATTTTTATTTATTTTATTTTCTTTTTATGAACCATCCTATTACGAAGCCTACTATGAGTAGTATTATTGCTAATACTGTTGTTATTGTCCAATCTGTTTCTCTAACTGTTGTTGATACTGTTGTTACTAAAGTTGATAATAATGTTATCGGTACAACAATAGTTGATACAACAGTTCTCTCGATAGTTTCAGTAACAACAGTAACCGTAACCTCTGAACATAACATTTTGACGATAAGCTGTATTCTAATAAAATAAAATAACTTAGGAATACAATACACATATATACTAGGTATTCAGCATAAAGATACTGAGAGGTGAGGTATATTGACTCAGCAGATTAGTGGTGTTAGTGATGATGAGAAGATATGGGCTTTGTTAGCATGGCTTCTCTCAATAATTGGTGCTATTCTTGTACTAGTGCTTAAACCTACATATAGATATGCAAAGTATTGGGCATACCTATCGCTATCATTCTTCATAGTAGCTATAATAGTTGGGGTTGTGAACTCTATCTTAGCGTTGATACCTATAGTAGGATGGGTTATATCGATTTTAATAAGCTTAGCGATAGTAATCCTATGGATTATAGGAATAGTAAGGGTTCTTCAAATAACTTGGTGGAAACCACCACTAATATATGATATAGCTAAGGCTATTGGGATAGAAAAAATCTAAATAAAGAAATAATTATTTTATTTTTACCTAGATTACTTAGAGTTTTTAGGATTTCTACATCAAAAAGTATTTACAGCATGAACTCCTATTAAATATTGACTAGGTGCTTCTCTATATGAATTTCGATTCTTGACATAATTATCACTCTCATCAAATTAATCCGTTACAGAAAACCTTTTTAATCTTTACATAATCTACGCTATTCACTACTTATATCCATGTTGAACAAGTTTACTAGGCATTGTACTACAGTTTTGTTGAACATTCAATAAGACTTAATATTGTTATCTAGTATTTTGATGATTTTTGGTAATAAGTATGAGGATGAAATTATTGGTATTAATTATAGTAAGTATCTTAATTGTAGCAAGTGTTGTTAGCTATGTAATTTATGTGTCGATGTTTAAGGAGGTTGTTAAGCTTGTTATCGCCTCTAGGTTATCTGCTGAAGAAGCTGAGGTTATTAGATTTGCTTTTCTTGGTAGTGATATCGCTAAGAAATATAATATTGTCGATGTTGAGATTAAGAAATTGGATTTTAGTTTGTGGAGAGATCTTGGTTTAAGAGGTGAGGTAGATCTATTCCTTGTGGGGGAGGCAGCTATTTTTAATAGTCTTTGTGAAGAAGGTGTTTTTAGAGCTATGGATCTTAAGGAGCTTCTAGATGTTGTTAAAGAGGTTCCCCAGAATTTTGTTGGGTATTCGAAAGATGGTTCTGTTTGCTGGGTTGGTATTGGTCTCGGTGTCTACGGGTTTATTGTTAATAAGGAGTTTTTACAGCGATACGGATTAGATATACCTAGGAGTTGGCTAGATATTGTAAATGCTAGCTATGCTAAGGTTTTAGCTGAGGGTAGGTATCTAATCTCTTTCCCACTTCCATCGAAGAGCGGTACAGCTAGAACAACTGTTATAGGTATTCTGCAGAGGTATGGATGGGAAGATGGTTGGAGAATACTTACAGCTATAGGGAGTTTATCTAGTTTTGTTACAAGTTCTGAGAAAGCTAGAGATGATGCTGCTATGGGTGTTGTCGGTGTTGCTCCTGCTTACATAGGTTATGGACTTCAAGCAGAAAAAGTTAGTAGTGGAAAAGCAGTTTTTATCACACCTAGAGGTGAAACTATACCTTATGTATCACCTGTAGCAATTGCTAAAGGTTCTAAACACCCAGTTGAAGCACAAGCATTTATACTATGGCTTCTAGGTTCTGAAGGTCAGAGAATTGTTGTTGAGAAATTCGGTTATCTACCTGTTAGAAATGTTCCAGGGTTAGAAGCTATGGCTGCAAGAACTAGAGAAGCGTTGGAGAACTCTATGAATTACAACACAGGTTTCGAGATCGAGGTGAGGGAAGCTGTTGTTACGTATTTCGAAGCATCTATAGCTGATCCCGATGTAAATAAACTCCTGGTCGAGGTGATGAAGAAGATAGCTGTAGTAAAACCAGAGGAGTTCTCTAAATGGGTTAGAGAACTAGGTTCACCTCTAACAATAAGAGACCCGTTAACAGGTAGCAACACTATGTTTACCTATGAGTATGCTAAACAGATTTCGGTAGCTATTAGAGAGGGTAGAGTTGGTAGAGATGATCTTTATCAGAGAGTTAAAGAAGCAGCTATATCAAGGTTAACAAATATTCTTGCTGAGCTTAGTAGATGAGATGGTATCTAGATGGATTTTCTAAAGATCTACACAATTTTTTCTATAACACTCGTACTCTTCTTCGTAGTAATACCTATAGCTATCACTATAGCTAACTACAACCCTTCAACATGTTTTAAAAAAGCTCTAGAAGATCTCGCTACATCTACAGCATTAACTAGGATCCCTATAGAGATTCAGAAACGTGGTGAACTAACTGTTATAGTTATTAGATGGCTTGATCTCGGATCTCTCCCAAACTCTCTCCTCCTACCTCTAATAGTCTCGATTATAGCTACAGCTCTAGGACTTGTATACAGCTTGTCTATGTATATCTATAGATTCCCAAAGATATTCGCATTACTTCCTCTACTAGCCTACCTCCCTATACCATTTGTAAAACCTGTAGCTCTTCAAATTATTCTCGATCCTGATATAGGGTTTCTAAACCGTTTCCTAAAGATATTCAGGTTAACGATACGTGTAGAAGGGTTAGCTGCTGTAGCTATCTATCAGATAATAAGCTTCTTCCCTCTTACCTATGCGCTAAACTTATCGTATCTACTTATGTTGCCTAGGGAATTCGTTGAAACTTCTTATAGCTTAGGTAGCTCTGCTAAATCAACAATACTGAAGATAGTAATACCTCTTCTAAAACCTTCTATCCTTACATCGCTATCGCTAATCTACATACTATCTCTTGAAGATCTTGAAGCACCTTTAATATTCGAAGGGTATCCAGATGTAAGAGGTCTTCTCTCTTACAAAGCATACACATACTTTATCTCCGAGGTTTACAGAGGTTTCTCGTTAAAAGCTATAGGCTATACACTGATCCTCCTCTTGATAACGATATCTATATTCATCGCTATAGCCAAGTATTTAACAACTGTTTACAGAAACTTTGGTGTAGCTCTTGTTAAACCTATCAATATCTATAGATACGATGTAAAAGGTGTAGGGATTGCTGTAGTAATCTTGGTAACAATGATATTGATATCCTCTCTTATACCGACATTCACAAGCCTTACATACATCATCGTCAACCCTTTAACGTTGGAGATATCGCCTTCGATAGTATACCTCCTAGATGCTACACGCATTAAATCAACTATAAATACTGTTATCTATACCTTAACCTCGCTATTCCTAGCAATAATAATCTCTCTACCTATAGCTTACTGGATATCTAGAAGAAGAACTTTCTACAGATTAGTAGAAGCACTAGCTTTAACACCTCTACCAATCCCAGGTATAGCTATTGCTTACACATACATAGAGATGTTCAGAAACCTACCTCTAAACCCGTTCAACACTCCATGGATATACATAATCACGTTGTACACGTTTAGAAGATTACCCTACGTATACATAGTGTTGAAGAACACTATATCATCTATACCTCTAGATTATGAAGAAGTTGCTCAAAACTTAGGAGCTTCAAACACCAAGATCTTAACATCTATAGTATCACCTCTAACAATATCTACATCTTTAAACGGATTAGCAATAGCCTCGATAACCATAGCAACAGAGGTAAGCTCATCAATAACCATAGGAGGTCTAGGAACTACACAAGGATGGGGTAGCGAAGCACCTCTAGTATACATGATATATAGAGATATTACTGTATCTAGCATAGCTGTAACAGGGGTATACACAGTAGCTATACTTATCGCTATACTCATCACAATAACTATCTCCAGGATTGTTCTATACTATATCTCGAAGAAAATCATATACTAGAAACTCCAATACCTAGATACCGAGCAACATTAATATTTGCTACAGAGAACCAGGTTTAATGAAAATAATTCCAAGGCATGATTTAGATGAATTTTCAATAAAAACCTTATCGATAACCCTAACCACATCTCCACTAAGATTAAGAAGAAGCTCTTGTTAATAGATCTAGGACTTCTAACAATATTTATTATCAACATTATCGATGAACTTAGAGGTGAAAACCTTGATCTGATTAAAATTTTAACAACACATTGATAAGGGTATCTCTACCATTCATAGTTTACACCACTTTCTCATTTCTTCCCCACAGTATTGAGTTTAAACGTTTCCTACATAAATATAGATATTCTGAAAAATTTGAGAATCCATCTCTTAGAACTGCTGTTAAAGTTTATGATCTTCTAGATCTATACGAAGTACTTGAGGTACTTTCCTCTAGAGAATACTGTCTGTGATAGAGATAGATATAAAATAGTGTTGTATCTCGATAAAAACTTGATATACATAACGAAAACGATTTTATATCGAGAACTACTCCACGTATAGCTTTAAGTAATGCATTCTTTAGCGATATATACTACACATCGAAACTCGATAACATATTACAGAGCTTTACCACCAATAAAAAGGTTCTGATAGCTATGGATACGCTATGGTTAACAAAATTATTGAGAAGAAGATAAAGAAAAATGTTGATCTAAAACTTGAGGGAAAAGTTAAGAAGTTGAAGATAGGTATAAACTATGCTGAAGGTGTTATAGCATATCTATCAACATTCACTATAGATAACGTTATAATAGGTAAAGGGAAACTTGTTTTAGCTGAGGTAGGCATAGATATAGACAAGCCATCCGCTAAAAAGTTAATTGCTGAAACCGTTCACCCGAGAGCGGTTATTTATGGTGTTTTAAAGTTGTTTAGTGCCACCCTCGGGCTCCTCACGGTCTCCCCAGGCCCCCTCATCGCTCTTCTGGAACGGTTCTCGGAAACCTGGGGTCACCGACTAGGTTTATAAATTACAGAATCCTATAAATCTTCTTGAGGGAAAACATAGACTAGAGAGACACATAGCATCAGCATACCTGATAGCCTTAAAAGGACTTAAACAACCCTAACCCACCTTATTTACTGAAACCTCTTATAAACATAGTCAACGACACGGTGAAAACGTTGATTAGATATTGTAGAGATATTTTAGAAAACCTAGAGAATATGTTTAACAAAGAAAAGAATGTAAAGAACTTTAAGAAAAGCTTCGTAAAAATCAGAGTTCTAGTTATATCAACTTAAGTTCCATAACTTCTCATCTTTATAATTATTACCGGAATCTACCTACTATTATGTAGAGGGCTGTATCTATGGGTATTAGGAACTATGTTGTAGACTCTGAGTTAGAGATGCTTTTACGGAAATAATGTTGATGTTCTATACTAATCGTGACAACCTACTAAACATTATATCCATTAGTAGAGAATATTTCCTGCATATTGATGGAGGATTTTATCTATCTTTAGAAAGCGTATTTGTGTGAAAACAAGGATAACATCGTAGAGAATAAATATTAAAAATATACATAGAGATTGTTAAGTTATAGTTGTAGCTTAGAATAGATGTGTACTCCAATGGAATCCTTATTCATTTAGGGAGAGAGGAGATCAGTAAATCTAAACTCTACTATACATAACGTTAGTAGTAGTAGTTTACATATTAACAATTTACTTGGTAATTTACAATATAAGTAAGTCATTCAGATGTATTTTATTATTAAGGTAATTATACTTAATTGCTCCCAGGAATTTCGTACTCAAGATTATAGTGTTATACTTAAAATTAGAATTGAAGTTAAATCCAAATACTGAACTACTGTTTAATAATTCGTAGTTGTTTCATTAATCTTTTTAAACTAGGCCTATGAATAAAAATGTCCTGTGTAGGATTAAGAAATTATTGAAATATTAAGTTCAAAGTTGATTATATTAATAATGTGTTAGATTAGACATAATCAAAATTAATTCTCTATATAACAAACATTTGTAGTCATGATCTATATACATAAATAATTAATATATTTTTTAACCATCGTTGGCAGTTTTCTATAGAATATATGATAGAATATATTTACATAAATAATTAGTTTAAAAACCTGTTAATCAATTATACGAGTTGGCGAAAGTCTTTAATATTCTCTTAACCAGTTCTTATCTCGGTGTTCGAATATGGGTGCTTCAAGTCTTCCTCCTGAAGTTATTGCTAAGATAGCTGAAGATGCTATTGCTGCTCAAAAAGCTGATATCAATGTTATTAGGGAGAGACGTGGAGGTAAATTCGTTATACCTGATGCTGCTCCATATGTAGAAGCTACGAAGAAAATGGCTGCTGTTGGACCTATGAAGAAAGAGGTTATTGATCTATTTGTTGCTAGTGTTGTTGCACATTACGATATTCTAAATGAGATTGCTGTTGATAAAACTATTGTTCCTGAAGACGATCCTTATGTAGAGCATTACCAGACACCTGTGGTTCTTGAAATTCTCTATGAGCTTGATCCTAAGTTTAGAGAATCTGTTGAAAAATTTGTAAAAGCTTTAGAAGATAACAAGGCTTTCATAGGTAAAGAGCTTATTAGGAAGTATGGAGGTTTCTACGGACCTACATGTGTAGTCGACTTCGCTTATGCTGTTGGTGGAATGCCCGGAATTCATGCAGCTATTCTAGAAAAACTAGATATTCCTAAAGAACATAAAGAAACAATTCTAGCTGCTAAAAGCTGGGGTATGAATACAAGCTATGGTTTTGGATCAAAATTCATAGCAGCTGTTGAAGCTGGTAAAACTCTTGAAGAAGCTGTGAAAGAAGAGATAGATGCATTGAAGAAAATGTGGTTAGAACCTACGAAGATGCAGGAAGAGTTGATGAAGGCTGTAGGTCATAGAAGCTTCGATCCTGCTACGTACATGAAGAAGTTTAGGGATAGGATATATCCATACGTAAAAGCTGCTTATGGTGCAGGTGTACATCCTGCTAATTTAACTGTTGTACCAGCGTATGGAGTTGGTGATGTAGGTCACCACATATCTCAGAGCATGTATAACATGGCTAAAGATGATGTCGTTATGGCTGTAATGGAGGCTGTAACAGATGTACTAGAGGCTACGCTAACTAGAGGTGTTAAAGAAGGTCTTATAAAAAGTGAATATGATGTTCTATTAGCTGCTGGTAGAAGTCTAGCTGGAGCAACAACATTCATACTTGAACTAGATGGATTTACAGCCGATATGGTTGTAGATCTACTTATCAAAAGATTCAACAACTTCGTACTTAAGTACCCAACTAGAAGTGTTGCAGCAGAACTACACAATGTAGATTTCATTGATCTTATTATGAGAGGTGCTGATGTTATTAAACCTGAACCATATGGGAGAGGAGGATATGTGCTGAAAGGTCTTAAGATCGATTTATCGCCGATAAAGAGAAATGTTGTGTTAATGAATTCACAGAGATACACATATCCGGGATGTGCAATAACAGTAAGATTCTCAGCCCTTATGAGGTTAGCTGACTTCCCATGCTTACTAACAAGCGAACCTGTTACAGCAACAATCAACACTTATATTGTAGCTCTGCACCCAGATAAACCGATAGCACCACCACCAATATGTAAAGCTTGTGGTGTTAGCCAGACATTCCTGAGCGGTAGATGTAAGTGGTGCTGGTATAGAAGAGGTATAGCTAAAGAAATACCATTAACAGCTGGGGTAGAAGCTATCTAAAGTAGTTTAATACATTAAAAACAATAAATATTTTTAATCCTTTTTTTAACATACTTCATACTATTCAATATATCTTCTCTAAATTAGAAAAGTTTATATACCAGCTAAGAGAGGTATACTTACTAGGGTAGGTATATGTCTAGCCAAAAAACACAACCTACACCACTACAGATGTTTGTTGCAGAACTGTTTGGTACATGGGCTTTAACACTATTCGGACCAGCATCTGTTATAACACTTATATCGATACTTGGTGGAGGATCTGCTGCATTATTTGGTATAGGTGCAGCTTTCGGCTTTATAGTTATGATAATGATATATACCTTAGGACATATCTCAGGAACTCATATAAACCCCTCAGTAACTATAGCTCTTGCAGTAACACGTAGATTCCCAGCCAAACTCGTTGGACTCTATATTGCAGCACAAATTATAGGTTCTATAATAGCTGGACTCTGTCTCTACGGTATGTACCCAGAAGCAGGTAAAGCTGTACGCTTCGGTTCAACCCTGCCAGGTGCTGGTGTAGGTGATGGAGCTGCTGTAGTTATTGAGATCCTCTTAACTATGTGGCTACTATTCGTAATTATGGGTGTTGCTGTTGATAAAAGAGCGCCACCAGGTTGGGCTGGCTTCACTATAGGTATGATAGTAGCTGCAGACATATGGATGGGAGGACCTTTAACAGGTGCTAGCATGAATTTCGCAAGATCTTTAGGACCCGCAATTAGTGCTGCTATAGCTGGAGATCTACTTCCACTATCTAAAGTCTGGATCTATCTAATAGGACCTATAATAGGAGGTATAATAGGAGCAGCTCTCTACGAATACATATTCAAACCAGCAAAATAAATGAACCAAAATTCGAATTAATTAAATTAATATATTTTTTAAATATATCCAAAATACCTTAAGACCAAAATTCTTCGTTCTAATTAATTAAAATTGTGTTTATATATTGAAATTTACATATTTAAATTGATTAAATTGATACAGAAGAGAACCTTATGTATATTACTTCTAGTATACTATAATATTGAATCCATTGATTGTACTTTAAGAACTCCTGTATTCATTTAAATAGGATGACCTATTTCTTTTAGTGAAAATTTTTAGCTAATTTCATGATTGAGCATGGTTCTGCATAGAAAATGGGTACTTAATAGCATTTTGTCTACTAAATAAAATCATAGTATTGATTAAAAATGGGAAGTTAGGAGAGGTATGCTGTGCTAAAACTGATTTTCCTTGGTTATTTGAGTTTAATTAAAGATTTTTAACCATTATGTAGTAGTGTTTGATTCTCTCTATTCCTGGTACTTGTGTGTAGAAGAATAGATGTGATGTCCAGGGTATTACTGCGTATCTGAATCCTAGTTGTTTTAGATCGTTTAATGCTTTGAAGAGGAGTACTGTTCCTACTCCATGTCTTCTTTTCTTCGGATCTACACCTATAGGTCCGAATTCGTTTCTACCCATTCTAAGGTATACAGAGAATCCTATCAATTCGTTTCCTTGTTCTGCTATCCATATAGTTGGGGGTTTGTTTTTGAATGCGTATAGAGATTCTATTCTCCAGAATGGTGATTCGAATGTTTTTCCAACCCATTGACTAATAGTTTCAGCTTCTTCTTCTCTACCTTTCCTAAACACAATACCTTCAGATACAAGTTTATTCTCAAGTTTAGCTACTCTTCTAGAGTAGAAAAATTGCGATAGATTTACTTCATAATTAACAGTCTCCTCCTTCTTATAGTATCCACGAATCTCGAAGAACTCTAGATAATCTTCATACATAATATTTATACCAGGCATAAAGTAGTAAGGTGGGTATGCATACAGAACAATACCTTTCTTACCACGATACCTAGCAATACCTTCGAATTCTCTTAAAAGTGTATCGATTATCTTCCTCCAATCATCTAGAGGAAGATCGGAGTCTATAGCTAGATCTTTAACCCATATAACATCTTTAAACCTATCAATAGCTTCTTTAGGCTCCTTAACAATCTCTACACCAACGAGGAAACCTCTAACTTTCCCCAAGCTATCTAGAGCAAATATTATTAATTCTTCATCAAGATTAACATCATCGAGAATAAACATATTGAATATGTTGCACTCAACATTATCAAATGGAAATGCTTTATTATGGATTTTACAAGCATCAGTAAAATACCTAGGGTCTTTAACATCTTTATATGTTACAACTCTACTCATTATCTTCACCTACAGTACTCGGTGCTGCTGTGTACAAAAAATCTTTAACTATATCAACAATTTTGACTTAGTTAATGTTTACTAAAAAGAGTTCCCCTTACCTTATACATCATTCTTATAATGAGTTGTTTATAGCTTAGGTGTTATAGTTTAAGCTATGTTTAGAAGTTTTCGCCAATCTAGTTCTCTATCGATTGTTTCAATTATGTAACTTTCTTTAATTTTTAATGAATCTGCTGTAACTACTGATTGTACTTCTCTAAGTTTTTCAACTGTTGTATATGTATCGTAAGATGTTAGTAGTATTGGTACACCTACTTCTTTAGCTTTCACTAATACGCTTATATCTGGGTATAGATTGCCTGTCAATATTACAACACTTGGTTTTGTTTCAAGTGCTGCTAGTATAAGATCTGTTCTATCTCCACCCGTCACTATAGCTGCGTTAACAGCTCTTCTAAACCATCTTAGAGCTGCTGATGGCGCCATAGCTCCTACAACAATATCTTCAACTATATTGCTTAGCCTCTCCTTATTCTCTAGAACTTCTGCGTTAAGTACTTCAACTATATCTCTAACTGTTGGTGCTAATAACCTCGGTTTCTCAGGTACTACCCCGTATACGTTTAAACCCATATCTTTTATCGCTGGTACTAGAACATCGTTAACTCTTTCCATGAAGTATATAGGGGTGTTGTTTATGATAACACCGTCTAGTTTGTAGTTATGGAATTCGAAGAAGCATTTGTACAGCTGTATTTTATCTAAGATTTCATCGACAACGTCTTTATCTTTAGCGTTTATCATTAGCACTGGTTTGCTATTCAATAGCTTAGCTAGATCAGCTACAGATAAACCTATAGATGATAGTATCTCTGGTGTTGGGTAACCCTCGATAATTACGAAATCTTTTCCTTCAGCTATACTATTGTAGTTATCGACGATTGTTTTCTTAACTTTATCTAACTCGTTCTTCAACTCAACTATATTACGTGTAATAACTACAGGGCTTAGAATCTCTACCGGTTCTTGAAGACCTAGAGCATCTTTAATAGCTACTACATCTGGATCAACGAATTTCATAGATGGTAATCTATACCTAGCTTTAGATATAGGTTTGTAGTACCCTGCTTTAAAACCTTCGAGTATCAACTTCTTCAGTAATCCGTATATTAGAACTGTTTTACCTTTTTCACCGAATATAAGTACGGATTTAGCCATAGGTTTCACCTACTCAACAACAATTTTTACATCTACTGCAAGTGCTCCTACACCTTCTTCGTAAACAAACAGAGGATTAATATCCATTTCTACTATCTGCGGAACATCTGTAACAAGTTTGCTTACTCTTATGAGGGTGTTTATAACCGATGGTATATCTGCTGGAGGTTCTCCTCTAAAACCTTTGAGTAGTGTATAAGCTTTGGTTTCCATAACCATCTCCTTAGCTTCGTATAGTGATAGAGGAGCTAGTCTAAACGATACATCTTTGAATAACTCTGTGTATACCCCTCCTAGACCAAACATTATTATGTGTCCGAAAACAGGGTCTTTCGTTGTCCCTATGATAACCTCTCTCCCTTTGGGAACCATCTTCTGAACAACTACACCGTATATCGATGCATTAGGTGCATATCTTCTTACATTAATTATTATAGTTCTAAAAGCTTCTCTAACCTCTTCATCAGATCTAATATTCATAACTACACCACCTACATCAGATTTGTGAGTTATATCGGGTGATGCGATCTTCAAGACTACCGGGTACCCCATGGAGTTGGCTATCTCTACAGCTTCTTCTTCATTTCTAGCAAGTTTTGTTGGTGCTACAGGTATACCGTAGCTTTTGACAAGGTCTTTAGCTTCAGATTCTAGCAAAACTCTCCTATTTTCTTGAAGAGCTTTCCTGATGATAGATAACGCTGTACTCTTATCCACATCGTATACCTCTATAGACTCTGCTATCTTCGCTAAGTATTCTCTTAACTCTCTATACATAACCATACCACTTAATGCGGCTACAGCTTTCTCAGGCATATCGTAAACAGGTATACCGTTATCTATAAGAAGTTTAACTGCTTTCTCAACTTTCTCCCCACCTATGAAAACAGATAGTATCGGTTTCTCAATGTAGAGTCTGCTCATCTCAATTATTACTTTAGCTGTTTCTTCAGGTTCTGTAACAGCTTGAGGTGTGAGTATAGTTATCAATGCATCTACATTAGGATCTCTAAGGAGAGTCTCTATAGCTACTCTATACCTATCAGCTCTAGCATCTCCAAGAACATCAACAGGGTTGTAGATAGCTGCCATCGGCGGTAAGCTTTTTCTCAATACATCTATCGTGCTCGGGGATAGAGATGCTAGCTTCAGACCTCTAAGTATAGCTAGATCTGATGTAACTACACCTCCTCCACCAGCATTAGTAACTATACCAACTCTACCACCTTGAGGAATAGGCTGGTTAGCAAAAGCTATCGCTATATCGAATAATTCTGAAAGCGATGAGACGAGTATAACCCCTGCTTTCTTCATAGCCGCTTTTAACGCTGTAGCACCGCCGGCCATAGCACCTGTATGGCTTAGAGCTGCTCTAGCTCCAGCTTCTGTAACACCTCCTTTAAGCAATACTATAGGTTTCTTCCTAGAAACAGCTGAAGTTACTTGGATAAACCTACGTCCATCAGATATAGATTCTAAGTATAGTAGTATAACTTTTGTCTCAGGGTTCTCCCCTAGATATTCAACAAAGTCTGTCTCATTTAGATCAGCTTTATTTCCAAGACTAACTATGTTTGAGAACCCTATCCCAACCTTACTAGACCAATCCAGAATCGATGTTAGCAGAGCACCACTTTGCGAAATAAACGCTATACCTCCTTTCCTCTGAGGTTGTGGACCAAAGGTAGCGTTTATCGGTGTATGCATATCTATTATACCGAGGCAGTTAGGACCTACAACTCTTATCCCATACTTCCTAGCTATCTCAACAAGCTTCTTCTCCCTCTCAATACCTTCACCCCCGATCTCTTTAAAGCCAGCTGAAATTACGACAGCAAATTTAACACCTTTTCTACCGCATTCCTCCATAACATCTAGAACATTTTGAGCAGGTATCACGATAACAGCTAGATCTACTTCATCAGGTATATCGAGAACAGATTTATACGCAGTTAAACCTAGTACACTATCAGCTTTCGGATTTACTGGGTACACCCTTCCTTTATAACCACTTTCAATAATATTCTTTAGAATTGCGTGCCCAACTTTATTCGGATCTCTAGACGCCCCTATTACAGCAACAGACCTTGGCTTAAACAGTAACTCCAGATTTCTACTCACTAAACCACCCCATCACTATACGCAAAACTATCACTTAATTCGTAAGCATATAAATTTTGCTTCAAATCGCTACCGTTTCTTATACTCATTTAATACTCGCTTATACAGTGTTTATACAGATAGCAATCTCTATATAAAACCTATTAAAATTCTTATACCTAGCCCTTTTCAACCCAACACAGATAGATAATCCTCTAGATCTCGTTGTAAAGCTTCCTCAAGAAGCTAGAGAAGCTATGGTAGTTACTGCTGAAATTGTTAAGAATACTCCTTTAACAAAGAAATCCGTAGAAATGTTAAAAGTTGTTGAAGAGATTCCACAGCTTAACGAAGATATTGCTTATGTAGCTGTTATCGATAGGTATAGAGGGAAACACATTGGGAGAGGGTTTGTTAAAGATATAAAATACCTTTCAACGTTATTGCTCAAACTACTGGATACGATGCCCATAACATTGTGGTTGTAGGTAGGGATTCGAAGAATATGTTTAAAGTATTCAAAGTTCTGGAGATGATTAGAGGAGGTATAGTTGCTGTTGATAAAGATAAACCTGTATGCATAGTTCATCTCGAGGAAGCAGAGCTTATGAGTTCGAAGAGGTTAGAGGATATCTATAGAGAAGCTAAATGTTTAGATAAATTCTTCGAGGAGAGGTCTCAATAATGGTTTTACACATATACTCTACATATCTCTACCCACACTACCTGTTATACCTGAGATCAGGGTTACAGTCAAAGGTTTTGTAGATGTTTTGAGAATAAAGTTGTAAACCCTATGATATCTGTAAGGTGATGACTATGTTTGTTGAGAAGCTCTTAAACACTGCGAACGCTTTCTCTGTAGATAACGTATATCTTGTACCGGGTTTAGTAGAAGTAGATCTGCAGAAAATCGATTTAAGGACGAGGTTCGGTAGGAATAGGCTAAGAATATTGATAAGCTTTAGAGGAAAAGCATCGTTCATAAGATATTGAGCTAGAGCTATAGAGCAAGAGCTTCACGACCAACTTCAGCTACAAGTTTATCTATATCATCTTCAGATTCTGTGAATACACCTATATTCCCAATCTTAACTTTATTCAATCTACATCTCTCCTTCAGAACTCTGTACGCTTTCAACATCTCTTCAACTGTAGGACTTCTCAACATAGATAGCATATGTTCAGGGAAGAAAGCGAGAAGAGTTACAGGTATATCTCTATCTACACCAGCTACTAGAGTACCCATCAGCTCTATCTCTTCTACTTCAACAATGGTCGGGATGTAGAGTATCACAATCTCTAGAACTATATCCATATCATGTATAAGGGCTGGTAAATCTAGAATCCACTTGTTTGTAGTTCCGCATAGATATCTATAGATGTCTTCTCGGAAAGCCTTCAGATCGAGCCAAATAGAGTCTAGACCTGCTTCGTATAGAAGCTCTAGATTCTTAGGTGTTAAACCGTAACCATTGGTCTCTATATGTATCCACATATCGGGTACCTCCTTCTTCAAAAGCTTGAAGGTCTTGATATAGAAAACAGGTTGGCAATAGAGATCTCCTCCAGTAAACGAAACGATATTTCTAGCGGGTCCCCATCCCTGAGGTGATAGAACTACCTGTTCTTTCTTCAGCTTCCCAGGGCACCACCTACCCCTAATCCCCGCTACTACGCACAATCCGCAATGCGCACATAGATCAGATGCATGCCACATTGTAGCTCTTTCCTTAGGTTCCCAAACAGTCACACCTTCTCTATACCTCAGAACAGCTTCAACAATATCTCTAGGGGAATACCATATACCGTTAGCGTATTGAGCAAAGTACCAGCTATGACATTTAAGACAGTTGTGATTACATCCGCTTTGATATATCGAGAGATAGTCTTCAGGTCTAGACAACATAACATCATAGACAAGTCTGTAAATTTCGTTACCAGAAAACATTAGACCAGCTCTACACGGAGCTTCAACACGGTTACCCACATAAACAACACAACCACAAAACTCAAAACCCTGATTCTTGAGCATACAGAAGCTAGCCATATCTATACCTAAGATACTCATACATAGCAACTTTAAAATATGTTACGCCATATATCAAAAACATTCTTCCGAGAAAACTTCGCCGAGGTAACGATGATGTTTACAAAGAATGTTTACCTAGATAAGAAATTATCGATAATTATCGACTATATAAAGAGTGTTAAAGGTATTGAATATGTTAAACCGCTTAACAACAACGAGAAGAAAACCATCCTGAACCTCGAAGAGGAAACTATGAAAAAATTCAGCCCTTAGACCAGGTGTCAATATAGGTGTTAGAGAAGCTATTGCAAGACCATTTACATTAGCTGCTATAACCAATAATTTATTAAAGAACTTCTTAAATACTATATAGACGATGTTAGTGAAGGTACGATCCTTATAGAGTTCGATATCGAAGATTGCTAGAAAGGTTCACACTACTTTTAGTTAATGAGTTTAGCGT
Source organism: Desulfurococcaceae archaeon (assembly GCA_020832925.1). Taxonomy (GTDB): domain Archaea; phylum Thermoproteota; class Thermoprotei_A; order Sulfolobales; family Ignisphaeraceae; genus Ignisphaera. Next base: position 17,798 of record JAJHRF010000029.1, read on the forward strand.
TAAGGTATTCTCAATGCTTTATTCTGTGTTTATAGTCTATTCAATACATATGAAAACATATCCATAGAGATATCCTAAAAAGCTTATCTAACTAAATTAGTTAACAGGTGAATCCAAGGTGAATCTAAACAAATCCCTATTAGCCGTAGTGTTCACGATATTGATAATACTTTCAATAGCAACCTCTACAACAAGTAGTGTATTAACGCAGAGTACTTCGGTAACAACTACCACCTCTGCAGGTAGTACGAAATCTGTTAACGTTACAGCTATTGTTATTGTTAAAGCCAATGTTTTGAGAGAAATGCTTAACAAATCTTTGTATCTAAATATAAGTAAGGAATTGAAGGAAGAGATCAGGAAGCTTCTAAATGTAAATCTATCTATTCTCGGTATTGAAGAGCTGAAGGAATGGATATACAACGCATCTAAGGTTTTAGCTAGAGTAGTTAGCGAGATTAAGGAAGGTAGAGAGTTTAAGATAGGGATAGCGATTCAGAGGTATCTCAACGGTCTTAGAGAAGCTTTAATGAATAGAGCTAAAGCTTTAGCAAGGAAATACAATGTATCTGAAGAAGAGCTTAAAGAGAAAATAGAGGAGATACTTGCTAACACATCTAGAGCTCACGAAGTTAACAAGATGTTTAAAGAACTCGAGAAGAGGTTAAGAGAAGTCGAGACTAAGAAGGTTAAGGAGTTTGCTGAGAAAGTTAAGATGTATATCTATAACTATACAAAGAGAGTTAGAGGTGGCGATGCTAGAGGTCTTGATGTAGCTGTTAAACATATTGATGAAGCGGTAAAGATATTGAATAGAACTTTAGAGAGATTAAGAAATGCTAACGTATCTAAACAAGCGATAGAAGCTATAGAAATAGCTATCGAGAAACTGAAAACTGTTAGAGATGTTCTTCTAGGTGTTGCTGAAGAAGTTAGAGAAGTAGTTAAACCACAGCCTGAGAAAATGAGAGAAGTTTTCAATATAACTTTGAAAATGTTGATTCAGAAAGCTAATCATAGTATAGATGAGCTTCTTGAAGAACTCGAGAATTTGAGGAAGAGAGCAGCGAACTTTAGCGATATAGTAGCTAAAGTTGATGAACTCGAAACACAGCTTCTAAAGCTTAGAGAAGAACTAAAGAATGTTGAGGTTATTGAAGATGTTAAAGAGATTCTCGATAAGATAAGCGAGATAAGGTTAAAGGCCGTATATCTATGTAGAGAAGTTGCTGTACTTACGAATAAATTTATCGAAAAGGTAAGAGATAAGTTGAAAGATATAGCTGAAGATACTATTAAGAAAGCTGAGGATAAACTTATAGAAGTTAAAGATCTACTGCAAAACGTTGAGAACGCTGTACAGAACATTGTCTGTATACAGGTATACCCACCACCACCAAAATGTGTAGTAATTGAAAACATTAAGAAGATACTGCCGTTCATAGAGAACCAGATTAAGGAAGCCGAACAAGACCTAGAATCAGCTAAGAATAGCTTTAGCAAAGGCGATTACATAAACGCTATGATTAATTCTCAAAAAGCATTAGCTAAGTTAACAGCTGTAGAAAACCAGCTCAAGATCTTCATGAATACATTAAAATCTTTGGAAAAAGAACCGCTACAGCAACCCCCAGGTCGACAAGGTAAAGGCAAGTAGTATACAGTAATCTCAATTATATTAAACATTTTTTATATTTTCTTCATCTCGTATACCCATATAGTAAACCTAAATCATACCCTTACTCACATTGATATCCACTAAAATTTGATTACTGGATCTAGGTTTCATGATTTTGTAGAAATGAAGATGAAAATTTTAATCCCTATTCATTAATAATAATTTCTAGTTGTAGGTGTAGTTTATGGTATGCAGAGTTTCGATGTTACGTAGTTGTTGGTGTATTTTATGAAATGGACTCTGTTTATTCATGGAGATAGTGATGGTGTTGTATCTGGAGCTCTTGCAAAAGCATATCTAGAGAGTCGTGGTTATAGTGTAGAGGTTGTGTTTACTCATCCGGTTGGTCTTCTAGGGGATTTGAAGGGGTTTGTAGGGGATGCCGAAGGTGTGTTCATCGCTGATATAGCTTTGAATGAGCTTCATGTAGACGAGATTCTGAAGTTCTTGAGGAATCTCGGTGAATCACGTAGTATTGTTTATATAGATCATCATCCGCTGCCAGAGGGTATAGATATCCCTAGGAACATTACATGGATACACAACAATTGTTGTTCAGCATCTGAACTCACTTTTAAGTACTTCAACAGCTTAGGTCTAGACCAGGAATATTCTAGAGTAGCTCTCTACGGAGCTATAGGTGATTACCTAGATGAAACTCCTTGGGTTAAACAAGAGCTAAGTAAATGGGATAAAAGAACTGTTTACCTAGAAGCAGGGATACTTATCCAAGGACTTGAAGGTTCTAGAAGAGACCATAACTTCAAGAGGAAAGTTGTTGAACATCTCTCTAGAAACCTGCTACCGAGCACTATGAACGAACTTGTTGAGAAAAGCTTGAAACAGTCTATAGAAGATGAAAAGCTTAGGTTATGGGTTAAACAGAACGTTTCTAAACATGGTAGAATAGCGTATGTCTTGAATCCCCCTGGGAGTATAGGTAGAGCAGCTAACTACGCTAAAATCTACGGAAACGTATTGGTAGGTATAGCTATTGAAGAAAGGAGAGAAGGTCTTTACGTGATGAGTTTGAGAACAGATCCACCTATAGACCTCAATAAGATACTGCGTAAGTTAAGTAGAGAACTAGGAGTAAACGGTGGAGGGCATCCTCAAGCTGCTGGAGCTAGGTTACCTAAAGATATGTTCAGCACATTCCTAGATAAACTAGATAAAGAGATTAGCTTGTTTAACCTATAACGTTTTCTAGTTCGAGAAAAACTCTTTAAATAAACGATACCCAACAACGATAACAACCCATATCTTCATCATATACTCATCATTAGGAGTGTAGAAAATGAGTTTAAGAACTACTGCATCTGTAGTTATAGCTTTAGCTAGCTTCTAATAGGTTTTGCTGAAGGTTACCTATATACAGTAAATTCTGCGATACCTTCTACTCAAACAATTACTACAACCCATACAAAGACTGTAATAGAATCTAGAGCTATAACTGCTACAATAACGTCGTTTTATATAGTAACCACGAAGTCTTTACGTACTATAACTAGGACTGAATATGTGACCACGATGTATACAACAACGGTTATACAGGTCAAGACCATGGTTACAATGGTTACTCCTCGAAACCAGATAGTGCTTAGGTATCCTTTTCGAATCTTTAGCTAGAGTTAATTTTAATAATGATAGATAGGCTGATATTGTTGTAGAGATCAATCCTTGGAATATGAGGAGTGCTAAAGGTGAGCAGAGGATGGTTGTAGATGTAGCTAAGAAGAGTATAGGGGTCTATGTAAATTTAACAGATGTAATACCTCCGGAATGGACTAGTGTATACCCGGAGGTTATTATCGGTAAAAGCCTTGGCATACACTCTATACCAACGGTTTCGGTGCCCTCTTCCCAATGAAGGTTAGAGAAACTATCCCCTTCACAATATCTTTCTACATATGTATAAAAGATCTACATCCATCAATAAACTTTAACATAGCTACTGATGCACGGGTTGTCAGAGGATCCGTAGCTAAAACTCTTGGTAAAGCACCTGCTAATGGAGATCTAGAGATCGTGATACAGCTCTTCAACTGAAACCTAAACCCAGCTAGAGGTAAAGTCAGTGAAATCACTATACCGATAGTTCTCAACGGAACTATTGTTGATGTTCAGTAGAGGGTCTGGAGAATGGATAGCGTTTCATGGGTGGGATGGTGGTGTACAGCGTTCAAACCTAAGGGATGGAAACATACCTGTGAATACGTAGCTTGTAATCCAATCGATTTCGTAAAAGCTGTTACAAAGTTCGCAACATTCGATATATAGGACTATTACCTACTTGGATGGGAAATAGGGACTGAATGGAGTGTGGGGACATCTAACGGCGTTGCAATATTTCCATGGATACTGAAGGATTTCACAGCAATAACTAGAGCTTCTATCCAAAAACAGCAGTATGTATTATTTCTATTCCATCTAAAATCATTATATGATAAAGTGCTTTGTTGAAAATACCTGAACTCGGTGTTTGTTAGAAACACGGTAATGCTATTCAATAACTGTTTTTTCACTATTTAGCGTTCGTGAATTTAAATTGAGGATTCTCGTCGGCTACGGAATAGCTGTCTGCTTCCCTTAAACTTAAGATTATACCTACTCCTTATCTCTATAACATCTTTAGCAAGTTCACGAATACCAGGGCTAAGATCTTTCACTATATCCTCTACAGCTTTCTTCTTATCTATACACGGTTTGTATATAGACATAGTTCTGCACTAATCTTTAGTTCTCCTTTAGTAGATTATTAAACTTTAAGCTTTAGATAAATCATATTTTAAAGTGTTGATCTTGAAAATATTAGCATACAGTTTCTGATGTTAAGTTAAAAGTTTTTAGCTTCAAATACTTGTACCCTAATCTTAGGTACTATGACCATGATTAAGAGTCTCAGAATATGTATAGTTTTCACAGTTCTTGTGTTTCTACTGTTCTCTATATCTATAACTAGTCAACAAGTTATAGGTTCCACTACTTCGTGGGTAAAACTTATTGGTAGTATCTATGAGGAATACAACGCTGAAATGTTTATCGATAGAAATGGTTATATCTACATAGTTAGCGAGATTATTGTAAACCGTAGCTATCCATACATACTTATTGCTAAGCTTAGTAGTGAAGGTGATGTTATATGGGCGAAAGTCCTCGACATCAATAATATCGGTAAACTCGCTATAGTTCCTTTAATCTATGTAGATAACAAAGGGTATATCTATATCGCTGGAAGGCTATCCCCCTCACCATTCAATATATCTTCTCCCGATATAGTGGTAATAAAGTTTAGCCCAGAAGGCGATGTTATCTGGGCTAAAGTTTTAGATCTTTACCATCCTGAATGTGTTGAAGCTATCTATGTCGATACCGATGGCTATATCTATGTAGTTGGAGAAACATGTCATGATTTAGCGTGCTACGTTGGTTATTCTACATGCGATCTAGATAC
>JAJHRF010000066.1 GCA_020832925.1 Desulfurococcaceae archaeon
TTCAATATCATTTGAAATTCTTTAAAGCGTATCATAGTTAACTTAGTTTATAATACCAGTTATGGAGATTTCTTTAAACTTCTTAAGACTATATCTATATAGTAAGGTATTAAGATAAATATCGATATCAGCTCTGGTATAGCTGCACCTGGAGGAATATTATAGTATAGATGTAGAATCCATGAAATAAAACCTATTATTAACAGTATAACAGCAGATACCCTTTTGATATTGTTTCTTGCGATAATGATGTATATAATCATCGATAAAGACATGAATACGAAGAAGATTGTTGATATCCAAAAATGAAGTCTACCGAACCTATTGTAAACCTCATCAAAACAGCTATCAATATCAAACCATAACCTGTTAACGTCATAGATACCGTCATAGCTTTACTCATCCTCGCTATAATGATGATTGCTATTATGATGGTGAGGCTACCTCCTAAGCTTAAACCAAAGTTAAATATTGGTGCAACACTGCTTTCAGTTGCATGACCTAGATCGCTTAATGCGTTATTTATAATGTTGAACCAAGGTGATAACGATATCGAGATAGCGATGCATATTAAAGGTATAGCAATACTTGCTATAGGTAATGAGATTAAGTATTTACTCAATGTTTCTACCTTAGATAAGAATCTCTGGTTCCTCTATAAAATTATTAAGATCTCTACCCTTCTATTGGCTGAACTTATTTATAGTAAAGGTTTGCTGAGAAGGTATATCCTTATACTAATTTTGTTATTGACGTATTTCGAAAGTTTCTGAATTAACTCTTCTTCGTTATCGTATATAATATCTTCTCCATCTCTTCCTAAAGCAATATCATTCCAAGCAATGATTTTTCCATTGCTATCAACCACAAGTGCTATGTAGAGATCCGAATGGGTTCCCCAAGGTAATCATCTGTGGATAGCTGTAATTAGTTGTGAGTATATTTTTCTTGCCTCGGGGTTCTCTGTATTGGGTCGTGTTCTCATCCCCTCATCTGCAAAGTTATCAGGGTTCAACTTAACCTGTAAACCTCCTCATCCTTTGGTTATTAAGTTTTTTACTCTTTGTTATGTGTATCGATTCTTTAGTGGGTATATAACTGGGGAAAGGATTATACTAATCAATATTATTGTTGTAGCTACGATTATGAACATTTTTTGGTATCCTAGGGTAGAAGTTATGTAGCCCAGAGGTATTGATAATGTTGCTCCAACTAAGGTATAATTGGCGTTTATTAACGATAATGCTGTTCCTCTAGTTTCTTCGTCGACTGTTAACGGTATTAGAACAGATATTGATAAAGCATAAGTTGTCCAAGGGATGCTGTAGAAAATCATTAGTGTAACTACTTCAGGGATTTTTCTAACTAAAGCGTATAGGTATAGGTATATTGACATAGATAACATGCTTAAGTACAATGTCTGTGAAGAACCTAGTCTTCTTAACGATTTAATAGCAATTAGATACATAGGAACTTCGCTAAAACTAGCTAAAGCTAGTATAGCTGTTGATAAAGTTTCTCCAAGTCCTAGTTGATAAGACATGTATTGTACAACGAAAATATTTTTAACGATATCTCCTACAAGAAATAGAAATGAATATATAAATAGAACTACAAAGTACTTATTTCTAAATAGTTTCACAAATATCTCTAGAGAAAATCTAGCTTCTCGATTATAGCTAAGATTTAATTTAGATTTTACTGAAATCATTACTATTAAAATTGTTCCAATCAATGCAAGAGATAATGCAATCGTATAAATTCCGGCTATCCCTAGGTATTCAAGTAGGAACCCTGTAATAGCTACTGTCAATGCCCATCCAAGAGATGTACCAGCCCAGAAAAAACCCATAGTTTTACTAAGACTGTGGATCCCTATATCGGCTGTATATGCATATAGAGCAACACCTACGGCACTTCCACCTACTGGAGATAGAATGTATATAGCTTTAATTATTTCGAAGTTCTGTTGATATATTAATGCTATGGCGAAGAAAATAAGTGTGAGTATAGACCCTGTTAAAGCTATTCTAAGTCTATCTCTAAAAACATCGCTTAGATAACCCCACGCAATTTGGGAAACTAAGCTTACTAAACTTGAAAAACTCAAAATAAAACCTGATGTTATAGCTCCTTGGGATACTCCTAGGTTTTCTGCAACGTATAGTGGTAGAGAGATATGTAGAAGTCCTCCTACAGCTGTAAATAGTGTATTTACTAAGAATACAAGGAAAGCTGTTTTCTCCAAAATAATCACTCTAACCTTAAGCTAATAAAATAAAAAGAAAGTCTAGAGTGGGAACATCTTTAATGTGTTACCTTTTCACAGTTATAATCTCTTTAGATATAGTTGTAAACTTATCATAAGCTATATGGGCTAAGAACCCTATACCTAGCTGTGGTTCACCTCCTCTAAACGCATCTTCTCTATAGCTATAGGCAACAACTTCTCCAACAAACAGAACATGATCCCCATAGGGGTGTTCACCAATAACTTTGCATTCTAGATTAGCTAAAGCATTCTTTATTATCGGTGTCATAGTTTTTAATGCATGAACAAACTCAAACTTTGTTTTCTTAAGTTTCTCAGGTCCTTTCTCAGAACCTACAATCCATACATCGTTAACCATATCAATACTCGGCACACTTATAACAAACTCTCTATACTTTTTAACTAAATGATATGTATAACGAGTTGGCGCAATAGAAACTGCAACTATAAATGGTTTTGCTGAAACAACTGTAACCCAATCAGCAGCCATAACGTTTACTTCTTCTCCAAATCTACCTGATACGATAAGGTATGTTCTCAAAGGGTAGAGTAGTCTGTACATCGATTAACACCTATACTGATTAGCTATAGAGCTAGGTATTAGTATTTATGTGTATACATGATAACACGATTAAACTACAGAATTAATATATAGACCCTGTTTTCTAGAAGAATATGGCTGAGATTAGCCATAACAACCTTATCTCCTAAAGAGTTCTTCGGTTTTTGATATCGAGGAAGATAGGAAGCTGTCTCGATGGGATAAAATTGTAGAATAATTTCAAAATATTAGAGAAGATTTCACCTAGGATAAAAGTTGTTGAACCTGGGAAAGCTATCGATTAAAATCCTTTTACTATTATAATAATTACGTCTCCTGAAAACAGCAGTTTTAGAGATAGAACTAGGCAAAGGTATGATGATTACCTATGCTATAAGATCTCAGTTTAAGGACGAACTAGAGCAATATTTATTTAATGTTCTATATGGTTACAGAACTAAGAACTAGGGTAAGGTACTAACATAACTTATAGTATGAATAATATAGAACATCGCATTAAACAATAATCAATTTTATATAATATATCTTTGTAAATAAAGTTCACAGTATTTTTGTAAACTACTTCCTCTGTATTGGCTGAAGATATGAGTTTATAGTTTAAGACATCTGTTTAGCCATGAGAATGCGTCTTTCTGCATCTCTACATCGAATACGTGTGGTTTATTGTAGAATATTCCTGTGTAATTGTTTTCGTATCCATATTTTCTATAGATATTTTGTATCTTTCTATGTGCTTTTAATTGACCTTCATATGGGAATATTCTGTCGTTTATACAGTATTGAATCATTAGTGGTTGTGGTGCATGTAAGAGAGTTAGATCTGGGAAATCAAAGTATTTAACCATATTCGGGATGTAGAGAGTCCATGCATGTTCTATTCCTTTCTTTAAAATTTCGTCTATCGAAGACATAGAAGCTACTACAACACTACATCTAACTCTTTCATCGAGAGCCGATAGATATAAACTTCTTAAACCTCCTAGCGAAGCACCACAAGAACCTATTTTACTGGGGTCGACCTCTTTTCTACTCAGTAAATATTTAAGCGATACAAGATCTTCGTACACAATTACACCTATTACGCTAAGACCTATTGAGTACAAGGTTTTTGCAACTATATTCTCTATTCTATAAGCTTCTTCGTTATACTTTTTCACAACTTCGTTAAGATCAGTAATCCTAGATTCTATCCCAGATCTTATCCTTCTACTACCGAATAGAAATGTATCTACAGCTAAAACAGCGAACCGTTTGTCCCTAGATGCTCATTCTCATCGGTTTATAATTATTCGTTGCATCTAGGGACTTCCACCTCGCCCACACTTCACGGGTGATCGGTGTGGGGTCATGGGTGGTTGTCGAGCCCAACGGCACGGGGCTCCCATCTACTTTCAACCCGCCTAGGCTTAGAGCAGAACTCCCATCGCCTAGGCAGGTTCTGAGGAGTAGGTTGTGATATACGTAGTAATAGACAGAATCAGAGCTTATAAATCTAACTCCTAGTCATCAACTATGAAACAGCCCATTTTAGCTAAGTTTACAGCCCAACTCCTACTACTATACATTTTAGATCTGTATTCCTTCAAAATCTCTGGTTCATCAGGAAATTCCACAAGCCTCTCTTCACCATAGTACTTGAATCCCCCATGATCATGTAGAGCTAGTACTGCAGGAAGTTTCTCTCCCCCTCTATCCTCTGGATAGAGGAAGAAACCTTTAACTTTAACTCTGTAAGGAAGTCTATAAGATATCTTCTCAACTACAACACCATCTCTAGTAGATACTTCATCAATTGAAGCTTCACGGAATTCTATAGGTATCCTAGGTAGAAGAAGTTCTTCTAGTTTCTCCCTTAACCTGTTCTTCAACTTCTCTAAATCTTTAACAGTAAAATTTTCATCAACAGATAATGTGTTGGTATTCTCTATGGTTCTAAAAAATTCTACTAAACTCCAAAGATCTTCTATATAGATACTCATTGCTATACCCTAGGTTAAAGCTGTAGTTGTTCAATGTTTGATTAGAACTCTTAGAACCAATGGCTTAGCTATACCTTGAATCTTACCAAGCTTTATCTTCAACTCTTCATTTGTTAAAC
>JAJHRF010000067.1 GCA_020832925.1 Desulfurococcaceae archaeon
ACATTTCTTCACCAAAGGAATGTTTTAGGCGAGGCTGAGATACTAAGCCTTAAGGCAGTTCTAAGAGCTTTGTTACCATCTGCAAAGTCTAAGTACTATACGAAGGAGGTTTATGAGAAGCTTGTTAAGCTTCTTGATAAGGATGTTAAGGAGTATACTATGGAGGATGTAGAGGCATTTAATGAGATTGCAGATCTAATTGAGAGAGAGGGTATTGAAAGAAACGATAAGAGGCTCATAGAATACGCACATAAGTTAAGGCTCTTTGCATTAGTAGTCAAAGTCGCTATAGTTTATCCAAAGCTTGTAAAGCTTACTGAAAGTAGCAAATTTGTGAAGGAGTTAGTCAACTGGTCAAGAGCTGTTTAAGTGCTTGTTTAATTTCTTCAAGAAGCCTCCTCAAGAGCTCTTTACCAATCTCTTTTACTAGCTCCATAAGAACCTTCACTTTGCTATTCGTAGACCCCTATAGATTATCATCCAATGCGAAATAGTGAAATTGGTAGCCGTACTCTTAGAGGAAGACCTCATAGTCTGGAGGAGGTGTATAGACATTGGATAAATTTGTTATGTGCTTATTAAGTTTTTAAGTAACTGTTACATAGTATGGGGTGATATTGTTCTTGAGAAGATCTTACTATGTTATTGGTGAGAGAACACTGAGGCTTGTGCTAGAGGGGAGGCTTAGGGTTGTTAGTGGTAAGAAGCTGAAGTTTGGTAGATATAGAATTGTTAAGAGGTATATTGTTTCAGGTGTTGTTAGTGGTTGTTCGGGTAAGAGTTAGAGTGTTGTGGGGAGGAAAGTCAAGAACTGTTGTTGTATTAGTGAATGGTGGTGCAGAAAGCGATGAGCCTGTAATTGCTTTAAGACCTGAGGATGTTGAAGACCTTGGGATACCGCTAAACAGCTTTGATGTCATTGAAGTTGAACTTGCATCTGGAAAAACGCACAACCTCATATCAAGGGATAAGGTAAAGGTTGAGCTTCTAGATGAGCAAGGTAATGTACTTTCCTATACCTATGCCTATCTAGTTATCGATGAAAATCTTAATGAGCCTCTCATAACAGATGCTACAATAGATGAACTTGGGATACAGGTTATAAGCTTTAAGAAGGGGTTGTGGAGACATGTAAATGATCCTCCAAATACCGTTAGGCATAGTGCTCATGGTTAGCAACTAGATAGCATAAAGTCGTTTTAATATGCATTACTTTGTATTCTTCAAACCTCTTACGATAGAGCTAGAATTTAAATAGTGTAACGCAATATTCAACTAATGTTGTGCATCACATCGCTCATACAGGTTATATAAATTAAAGCCTTTATACCCCATTCAACTACAGGGAAATTGAACATAGTTACGAATACGCGATGAAGACTCCAAGGCTATTCCACGATACGAGAATCCAAAATGGAATTGAAAGTAGTATTATTCAAGCATTTGCTCAACTTCGAGCCTTATACGCTCAATTTCTTCGAGAAGCTTCTCAGGAGGTTTCCAGTAACCTCTTTTGTGAGCTTCATACAGAATCTCTATGACTCTGTGTAGTGCCCATGGGTTTGCTTTCCTCATCTTCTCTCTAACCTCCTGATTCAAGATATAGGTCTTTGCGGCTTCAGTCCATATCCACTCAGCTACAGCTTTAGTTAGTGCTGCATGCCCCAATAGGTACTCAAATCTCTTCATAATCTCTCTAGCCCCATCATACCCATGCTCAAGCATTGCGCTTATCCACTTAGGGTTGAGAAGTCTTGTCCTAGCCCATATCTCTACAGATTCCTCAGCACTTCTAACCCTATCAACAGCACCTGTAGTATCCATCCATAGAGCCTCAACCCTTTTACCAGTCAAAGCCTCTACAGCTCTCCTCAACCTACCCAAGAACTCGTAGTAGTGATCAAGATCACCAATATCGTACTCTGTAGTGCTCCTAATCTGTGCAACTAGATCAACACTCTTCAGAACATCTACTAGAAGGTTCCTCGCCTCTACAGCGTGAACCCTGTCTATGTATGCATACCCCATATCCTCTAGGTACATATCAACCAGCTCCTCCTCTTTAGACCAGCTAGACGACTCTATAGCCTCTGTTAACCTAGTTCCGTAAGTACCTGGCTTAGGTCCAAAGATCCTTGCAAACGCTAGCTCATCTCCGTAAACCTTCCTAAGCTCTAGGTAGTGCTTCTTAACAAAGTTCATATCTAGAGGCTCATCAAGCTCAGCAACAAGCTTTACTGCTTGGCTAAGCAACTCTATTAGGTTCGGGAACATATCCCTGAAGAAGCCACAGATCGTTATAGCAACATCTATCCTTGGTCTCCCAAGCTCTTTGAGAGGTATAACCTCTATCCTTGGACTCCAAGGACCTTTATCCCTAACAAGCCTAACACCTAGGAGCTGTAGTATCATACCTATTGTCTCTCCCCTTGTCTGAGCAGTTTCGAACCCCACAAGACGAAGCCTAGTGTTTCTGGGTACCTACCATACCTCTCTCTATACCTCCTAATCAGCTCCTCGACAATCCTAGAACCCTTAAGGTAAGCAACTTTGCTAGATATTAGCCTAGGGTCAAAGGCATACCCATTGCATCCTGTTGAGAATACCTCTGGAGTTCTTATAGTGTCTCCAGCAACTCTGGGCTCTATATACAAGCCGTTAAGAGCTTTAACTATTGCCTCAACCTCATTACTCCTCCTCCCTACCAATCAAATCCTTAACATACTCAAGGGTCTCAATAGCCTCATTCCTAAACCTCTTAAAGAACCTCCTAGCAATGCTCCTTGGATCCTCACCTCTCATAATGGATAGTATCATCTCCTTAGCAAGCCTCTCAGCCTTCTCCAGAACCTCAGAACCTCTAACACCATCGAAAGCCTTACCAGGGTTAGAGACGATATCATCGTATCTGAAGCCCTGCTCCTCAACTATGAGCTTTACTAATGACTTTACCTCTCCATTCCTCTTAACAACAAGCAGAGCATAGTTAGCTATATCATTGTTACTCCATGTCTTGCCCAGGATGTGTAGACCTCTAGGTATAGTGCTCTTCTTAAGCTCGTAGAGGTAGCTATCAATAGATCAAAGACCTAACCTCCTAGCAGTTTCCTCATCAACTACAAGGCAAGGCTTAGCGCTTTCAGCATCACCATTTGCCAAAACTACTAGCTCTATTGAGTTATCGCTTTTCTGGATCTAACCCTATCCTTACTCTTACACCCACTAACCTCACCTATCAATTTCTTTAAGATCCATCTACCAAGCCTGATCCTACCCCTCAAAACCTCTCTACTCATATCATGAACCTCAACAAGCTTTACCTAGATTAGACATTGATACAACATCTTATATCTCTCACTATCTCTGAAACAATGTTGAGAAACTGAAGAGGTAGTTGATGAGGTTACTTGATGTAGTGATCTAGGTTATTGGTATAACAACATTTATGTCTCTCAGTATCTTCACCTTTACTCCGTAGACACTCTCTATCGTGTCTTCCCTTATTACCTCTTCTGCCTCTCCTAATGCAACTATTTTTCCCTGGTTTAATAGAACTGCTTTTGTTGAGTATCTATATACTTGTGTGAGATCGTGTAAAACCATTATCACTACTAACTTCTATCTCCTCGCAAACCTCTTTACCAGCTCCAATACTGCTACCCGGTATCTCATGTCTAGGTTTGCTGTTGGTTTATCCAGAAGAGTATTCTTGGCGAGTTCCTAGTTTTCACTGTGTAGGGATCGGTATGGAGAAAAGTATTTAACGTGTTAAAAACTAGGTATACCTTAGGGAGTAACTGAATGTGTTCAGCGATTACAAGTGTTGTTGTAGAGTCTCTGGTTTCGAAAGTTTTGGAGGAGGCTATGGCTAGGGTATCTAAGAAGGTTGCTCAAGGTAAGAAGCTTACAGATTCTGAGATAGCTATACTACTTCTTGATCAAGTTCTTAAGAGAGTTAATGCTACTGATAGAAGGATAGATGATTTGAAGCTATATGTTGATAATAGATTCGAAGATATTAAAGTATATATCGATAAGAGATTTGATGATATCAGTAAGAGGTTCGATGACTTAAGGAGTTATATAGATAGGAGATTCGATGATCTTAAAAATTATGTTGATAAAAGGTTCGATGATTTTAAAAGCTATGTAGATGCAAAATTTGAATCTGTAGAGAAGAGGGTTAGCAGTGTTGAGCTGAGAATAGATTCTCTTGAGAAAAGGATAGACTCTCTCGAGAAGAGGGTTGATTTAGTGTACAACGAGGTATCATCGATAAAAACAGATATTATAAAGATTATGAGGGAGTTGCTAGAGAGAACATATGGTAAAAACAGAGGTTAAAACATAGTAGCGAAGAGCTAACAGTTTTCGTATAATCTTCAGTAAAATATGTTTATCTAAACATCTTCACCAAGTATTTCTGTAGAAAGAGGTATCAACTAAACGATGACGAGTCTTACTGAGGATATTGATTAGGTAATATACAGAATCATGGTTAAGGATATGGAGAAGATTTTAAAGGGTTTGCTGAAGAGGTAAGAAGCTAGGTATTGTTGAAGTAGTTCTACCGCTGTTAACTCTAACGATTTCCAATAACAGAGAAAGGATATGCAGATGCTCAGAAGATCTAGGATTCTTAACTATGAAATAAAAATCTTCGCTATCTCTATTTCTGAACAACATTCTTCGCTAATCTAACTAAAGCCTCGATATGGTTATAACTAGGTGCTACATAATCACTACCAAGCCTTGCTTCATGAAACCCTTCTACATGTAGAACCCATGCGGTATGCCACCAACTACGAATATCTTCACCGATTTTACTAGACAGCTTTAACGTTGCTTTAAACAGTAACTCTGTTGTCCATCTACCGAGTTTCTCA
>JAJHRF010000069.1 GCA_020832925.1 Desulfurococcaceae archaeon
GTCTACGGATTTTAGTTATAGGTACTAGCGGTATTTTAACAACTATAACGATATGCTTCTTAGTCCTCAACTCTATGGGGTTTGATTTTGTTAAATCTGTTATCATATCGGT
This sequence comes from Desulfurococcaceae archaeon, assembly GCA_020832925.1. Lineage (GTDB taxonomy): Archaea > Thermoproteota > Thermoprotei_A > Sulfolobales > Ignisphaeraceae > Ignisphaera. Next base: position 113 of record JAJHRF010000069.1, read on the forward strand.
TATCCTATCTAATACAGCAACAGAAGTTGCAGCTACCACAATTTCTCGAATACATAGTGATTTCGTTAGATCAGTTGTTATTGGTGCTAGCATTGTAGACGATATAATAGCTGTTATACTGCTAAGCACTGTTTCCAGTAGTTATATCGGTGTTGGGGATAGCTATTCAGTTCTATACGTTGTTCTTCTATCTATAGTTTTTCTTGTAAGCGTTATCATCTTAAGCAATTTCTTAGTTAATAAACCTGGGCTTTTCTATCAAAAACTAGCTCTTAATAGAGCTTCTTTCGCATCAATATCAATTCTTTTAGCAAGCCTCTTCGCTTTTATATCCAAAGTTGCTGGATTAAATGAGCTTATAGGGATATACTTAGCAGGTCTACTTATTAACAGGGGTAGAGAATCCCACGACCCCTTACTCATAACTAGTACAGCTCTAGCTGAATTCGTTGATCAGCTAAAGATATTCCTAGAGTCCTTCGCTTTACCGTTATTCTTCACATATGTTGGTCTAATAGCTACACCTACCAACATAGATTTCCCGCTATACCTCAATCTCTTAACGATCGCAATCCTAGGTAAAGTAATTGGGTGTGGAGTACCTTCCTACATATTCACGAGAAACAAATACAATTCTATAGCGATAGGCTTAGCTATGGTTGGTAGAGGTGCATTAGAAACAGCGTTACTAAAGATATTGCTAGACCTAAACATGATTAACACTATTGAGTACACAACTATACTCTTCACAGCATTAACAACAACTATACTAACACCACTTATCTTCAGCTTAGCTATAGAGCATAAGCTTAAAAGATGATTACTTTACATATGAAGAAACAAAACCTTGAACACTTTCTATCCTAGTAATACATAGTAGATATAGAGATAATTTAGCTGTAACAAGGCTGATGAATTACAACTGAAAGCTTCGTCTTTTAAGGTGGGGATAAGGGAAAAGTTTGTAGATTCTCTTTGTTTAATTATTTTTGGTGATGAGTGTTAAACTCTTTGAGCTATTGGCGATGATAAGCAGCTTATCCATAGCCCCGAACCATGTCTTGGGTAGGGGCAACGGGCCAGAGACCCAGCCCGGGATTAAACCATCAAAAAGAGGGGATGTAATCCAAAACCTCACCACCTTCGCAGGAACCCCCACCCTTTAGGGCAGGGAGGAGATCAGTCGAATAAGCACTTCATATAGATATACGTGGATATTTGAAAAGAAGTTGATAAACTTTAGAGAATTCGCCGAGGTATCTACATCTACTGATGATAACCGAATACAATTTCGTTACAGATGCAAATCTTGAATAGATGTGGAAAGAATAGATAAAATCTCAGAAAGAGCATCGCTTTTCAGGGTGAGGAGGGTTAAGGGAATATTACTTCTTTGTCTAGGCATTATTTATGTAAGGTGCTGTACAGTGTTTAGAACTATGAAGGAGTTTACGAATGTTTTTATGAAGAATATTTTAGATTATTTCTTGGTATGTAATAAAGCTTTTACTGCTTTAATAACATTAGATAAAGTTTTTCATTATATCTTAGTGAAGTTGTATAAGGGTAGTATGTGATGCTATTTTAAGTCCCTGTGCATACTGCTTCAACAGGTTTTCTAGCTAGTTCTTCTTTAACTTTAGTTATGAAAGTTAGTGCTCCTATGAAGTAATCTACTTCATCTTTAGTGTTGTATATATAGAAGCTTGCTCTTACACATCCGAACCTCTTCAACCTTTCATCAACATTCTTTGGAATCTCAGCTGGTGGTGGTTCTTCGTAACTAATCTTCAATGCGTAGTGAAGTGGGTGTGCGCAATGCATACCGGATCTAACAGCTATCCCGAAGAAGTCTAAAGCTTTAGCAACTGTATGGTGGTGTAGATTCTTGATATTGAATGCTACAACACCTGTTTTATCCTCTGGATTTGTAGGACCGTAATACTTAATCTCTTCACCAAGTACTTCGGAAATTCTTTTAAGTGTATATCTAACAAGCTCTACTTCATGCTGCCTAACGTTCTCCATACCGATCTTCATAAGGTATCTAGCAGCTGCTGCAAGACCTATAGCAGCTTCGATATTAGGTGTACCTGCTTCAAATCTCCACGGAGAATCGAGCCATATAACATCATCTAGCGTTACATCTCTTATAGTATCTCCACCAACTTTGAACGGCTTCATCTCTTCTAAAACATCTCTTCTACCCCATAGAACACCGCTACCAGTAGGACCAAGCATTTTATGTCCGCTAAAAGCTAGGAAATCAACTCCTAGCTCTCTAACATTTGTCGGTATATGGGGAACGCTTTGAGCACCATCAGCAACAACTAGAGCTCCAACTTTTTTAGCCTTTTTAACAATTTTCTTGACATCATTTATTGTTCCAAGGACATTACTAGCTATAGGGAATACAACAACCTTCGTTTTCTCGGTTATGATGTGGTCTAGCTGATCGTAATCTAGATAACCATCGTTTGTAACGTTTATGTACTTCACCTTAGCTTTCTTAAGTTCTGCAATTCTTCTCCAAGGAAGCATAGAGCTGTGGTGATCCATAACAGTTAGGACTATCTCATCATCTTCATTAATGTTGTGTAAACCCCATGCATAAGCAACGAGGTTAAGACCTTCTGTTGTATTATTAACAAATATAACTTCATCCCATGAATAAGCGTTTATAAACTTAGCCAATACTTCGTGAGCTTCTTCATACATCTGGCTAGCTTCTTGACTTAAGGTATGGAAACCTCTATGAACATTAGAGTAGTGGTTCTTGTAGAAATCGACTATAGCTTCTATAACTTGGATAGGTTTTAAAGTAGAGGCAGCGTTATCGAAGTAAACAAGTCTTCTACCTTGGATAGTTCTGCTAAGTATTGGGAAATCTCTTCGAATAGTTTCTACATCTAACACCTATCTTCACCACTCCTATACGTATCTACAACTCCATTTCAACTTAAATAGCTTTTCTTCTTAAATACCAATGTGTTTAAGTAAAGTGTGGTAGATAGAGTGCTGAGGATGGGTTGGGTCTAGGTTATAAATCTATACGCTATCTCGATAACCTTAGCTATAGCTTCTCTAACTGTTTTAACCCCTAGTCTAGCTCTAAGTTCTTCAAGTTTAGCAGCTATCTCCCTCGGAACCTCTATAACCACAGTCTCCGTATCTCTAAACGATGCAAATTTATCGAGTTCCTCAGCCAAAGATCTAAGTATATCTATATTGAATTCAACTCTATCCACAACCTCTACACCAGAATCCTCAAGACTTCTCTTAATCTCTGGCGCGGTTTCCTTCCTCGAGACTAAGAACATTTTCGTAGGTTTGTATGCAGCTTTGTAAAGCAGTACAAGCTGGTACTCCTTTAACCTAAGTGATGCACCTTCCTCTACCCTCTTCTCGACCTCTGATCTCCTAACACCCATAGCCTCAGCTAAACCTTCGAAAAGACCGTCAATCCATTTCGATCTCCATTCTTCAGCTGTTAAAGGTTTCCTGAAATACCCTTTCAAATCTCTAACTCTTTTCCACCATTCTTCAAGCTCTTTGAATTCTATAATTACATCGGGTTTCTTCACAGGTGGGTTACGAGATAGATCAACTATATCCATAACCCTTCCACTGTATATCATCAGATCAGGTCTTAGAGCTACGTATAGACTCCAAACCTTCTGTAGATCTGCTGTATCCTCCCAACTTAAAGGTCTTGGAGCTTCGTGGAAAAAGCTAAGGTACCCCTTACCAATGTTGAGCATCACGAAATTCGGTGGTATTGTCCCTAACTTCTGTTTACCACTTCTATCGAAGTTAAGGTACTTGTTCTCCGGGTAGGCAATAGTATAACCTATATCGTTGAGTAGAACCATGATCGAGGCTATAGCCCATAACTGGTAACAACTCCTAAGATTTGTTTTCAAAGATGTTGTTATAGCTCTAGAAACTTTATCCCAGAACTCATCCTCAGGTAGAAGACCTCTTACATAATCGTAGGAGTAGTTGAAAACTTTCTTCTTCAGATGCTGGATAGGATCTGCGAGAAAAGACGAAAACTCTCTAGGTAGAGTATAGCCTGTAACACCGAGAACACTACCTACTTTATCGAGAATATCTTTAAGCTTAGCTATCCACTCATACACAACACCAACCTCATTACCAGCAATACATTCAACAATACGAAACCTAAGCTCATCAAAAATCTTAACAGCTTTAATATCTCTAAACCTGATAACCTTACTCGAATCGATAACAAGGTAATTCTTAAGCTCATCAACAAGACTATCTATACCACACACATCCATATACATCAACAAAAATTTTAGTCTCCAAAAATAATAAATTCATCTAGAAGTAGGTATAGACATGATGACCTCTTCATGCACTGAAACATGATGAAGACTGGGAAACCTGATAAATATTCTCAGAAAAACTCTAGGCAAAACCGATCTCTATATATAGACATTTCTAGCTAAGGAAATTATGTAGAGAACTTCTTGTTTTCTAAACAATATCAGTGTTATCAAAATCTCTACGGAGATAAAGTTTTTGCAGCTTCTCGATATACAGGATCTAGAAATCTGTAATCTTTAACAATACTTAACATCTCTAGTTTCTCTATAATCCTCGATAACGTTGATTTC
>JAJHRF010000030.1 GCA_020832925.1 Desulfurococcaceae archaeon
TTCGCTTTAGATATATACGTAGCTAAGTATCTGGAATCACGTGAACTCGGGGAATAGCTAGATGGCTGTAGATATCGTGGACTGGGTACTGATTATAATAGGTCAGATACTTATAGTTATAGGCGTTATATGCGATCTAATAGCTGCAATACTTATGATAAGGTTCCCCAATTTCTATGTAAGACTTCATGCACTTACTATAGGGAGTATCGGTGGAGCTGTTGTCCCAATTATAGGGGCTGTATTCATTGCTTTAGGAGCTGAATATCTAGGGAGTTTCAGATTCTTCTTAGCTGGTGGAGCAATAGTAACTGCTATATTCGTATTCATATTAGGTGCCTTGGGTAGCCATGCAATTGCTAGAGCTAGCCATAGATCGAAAACAGCTATATTAACCCCTTGTTACGTAGATCATCTTTCTGAAGATAGAGGTGAGGGTGGATGCAGGTAGGGATAGGATATGTTGAGAACCTGATCTTCATCTTGATGGGGATTGTATCCTTAACCTCTATACCCTTCGTCATACTAGCTGTTAAATCCAGGGATCTCCTAATGGCAGTGATATACTCTGCTGTCCAAAGCACCCTATACTCTCTGCTTCTCTTCCTACTCCTAGCTCCAGACATAGTTCTAGTTTATGTAGCTGTTTCCGTAGGTCTACTCCCACTACTAACAATACTACTTGTCAAAAAGGTGGGTAGGTATGAAGCTTAGAGATGTTCTCTTCATAGCGTTGATAATATTCGTAACCTTCATCCTCCTCATCCCGACGTTACTAGGATCTATAGGAGCTACACCTCCTGGAGATCTCAGGAATATAGCTAAACTATACCTCTACCTAACGTACAACATCTTCAACAAAAGTTTCTGGACCGCATCACCAGAAGCTGTAACAGCTATTGTATGGGATTACAGAGGTTTAGATACTCTCTACGAAACAATAGTTTTCTACACAGCTATAATAGCTGCCTTGATGCTCTACAGCGAGATCTTGGGGCAGAGAGATGTTGTTGGAGGTATAGGGCTTAGTTTTATAGTGAAGAGAGGGTTCTCGATAGCGTTATTAGCTATCATAGCTGTAGGCTTTTCAACAGTTCTACACGGTATGTTGACGCCTGGTGGTGGGTTCCAGGGAGGAGCTATAGTAGCTGTTGCACCAGTTATAGCTCTCATAGTTTTCTCGAGAAAATTATTCGACTACTCAAAACTTTCATATAGACTTCTTGTAGCGTTGAGAAGCTTAGCTTTAACAGGTATAGTTTTAGTACCATTGATACCTCTAGCTTTAACACTCGGGAACGGCTTTATCTTCCAGAACCAGGTTAAGACTTTGGCAAGATTCTCGTACCCTTCAACAATAATCGATGTACCTATGGGGGGATCACTACTACTACTAAACCTTTTCGAAGGTATAGCAGTATTTACAGCGTTTATGTTAGCTTTCATAGTCCTTCTATACAGCGAAGATCTTTCTAAGAAACCTCTAGAAGGTGAGGATATTGGATATTAGGTCTGCTATGTTCTTGATAACAATAGCTTCTCTATACCTAAACATCGCTATAAGTATCTACGGGGTTATAGCTAAACCTAATCTTGTTAAGAAATTCATAGCTTTAACTATAGCCCAAGACTCTATAAATACAGTAGCTATACTTATGGGTTACAGAGTTTGGAGAGAAGCTATACTTCAACCACCTATATTACTAAGCTGGAGCCCATCACCAAAAGATCTACAGGATTTCATGAATAGAGCTGTAGATCCACTACCTCAAGCACTAGTTTTAACAGCTATAGTAATAGGTTTAGCTGTCAACATATTCCTTGTCAGCACAATCCTCCATCTATATAGACATTTTAAAACAGTTGATATGGATGAGATATCTAAGCTTAAGAGAGGTGCTATAGTTGAGGAGACTGCTTAAAGCTATTGCGCCGAGCATCTTCGTATTCTTCATATACATAGTCTACAGCGGTAACATCACGTTATTCGATATCGTGACAGGTCTAGTAATAGCTATAGCAACAGGTGTTATCCTAGGACCTCTAGTTGTTGAAGATTGGAAGAAAAGCTTAAGCTTACCTAGGTTCTTCAAGCTCGTCACATACATAGCTAGGTACTTCCTTATAGACGAAGTTAAAGCTCATTGGAATGTCATAAAGATAGGTTTGAACCCTAGAATGCCTATAAAACCTGGTATCGTTAGAGTACCGATTAGATCTAAAAATGAGTACGCTATAACCTTAGTAGCCATATCTATAACCAATACCCCTGGAACCGTGGTTGTCGATGTAGATAAAGAGAGGGGTATTCTGTACGTAAACTGGATCTATGTTGTAAACGAGAAACCTGATATTACATATAAAGAGATTGCAGAGGTTTTCGATAGGTATGCGTCAAAGATCTTCGACTGAGGTGGTGCTATGGAGGTACCTATACTTCATGAAGTAGGTCTGATACCTATAATATACGCTTTTGGAGGAGTGTTAACTCCTTTGATAAGGCTTTTCGCTGATAAGAGAAAGGTGTACTCCATCTATAGCCTAGTAATAGCTTTGGTAACTACATGGCTATCGTTTAGAGTTTTCGAGTACGTAATCAAGTACAAGGTGATTGTATACCCCTTCGGTGGATGGCCACCACCGCTAGGTATTGTATACACTGTAGATTTCCTCAATGCTGTCTACGGATTAATTGCAACAGTACTGTTCTTAATAGTATCCGTATATAATCTATGGTACTTCAATGTTGTAGCAGATCCTAGTTGGCTTACAGCACTTCTACTTCTAAACATGGCTGGTGTTACAGGGTGTATATATACGGGAGATATATTCAATTTCTTCGTTATGCTAGAAGTCTTGGCCATATCCTCTTACGCTCTAGTTGCCTACTTCAAGAAGAGGAGATGGGCTTTAGAAGCATCTCTTAGCTACGCATTCATAGGGGCTTTAGCAACATCGTTCTTCTTCTTCGGTGCTGTATTCCTTTACGCAGGCTACGGAACACTAAATATAGCTGATATCGCGGCTAAAACTCATGGAGTAGATACCTCTACTTTATCGCTTCTCAGCGGTAGGTGTATAGATACTCAGTGTTTCGGAAACATAGTATCGGCATCTGCTACAGCTATAGCTTTAATGTTGTGGGCTTTAACATTCGAAGCTGGGATCTTCCCAAACAACTACTGGCTCCCAAGTGCATATACAGAAGCTCCATCACCAGCTTCAGCAGTATTTGCAGGTATTGTAGATAAGGTTGGGACTTACGGTGTGCTGAGGATGTTCATCACCATGTTCTCTCCGTACGCATCTATAGCTATGTTCAGCATCTTAGGAATACCGTTTAGAGATCTAGTGCTATACATACTCAGCATTCTTGGGTTTGTAACAGCGTTTCTAGGAGCTATCATAATGGCTGTGCAAAACGATGTAAAGAGATTGCTATCCTATAGCACTATGATGCATATAGGCATAATATTCATGTCTATGGCATGCCTTACCTCAGCTACAAACCTAGATGTAAGGGTTATAGCTTTAACAGGGATCCTATTCCATAGCTTAACCCACGCATTAGGAGAATCAATGCTTTTCCTAGGTTTAGGAGCTCTAGCTACTATAGCTAATAGTAGGAGGATAGATTCGATACGTGGCTACGGCAGGGTTTACCCTGTACTCTCTACATCTATAACTATAGGTATCCTCAGCCTTATAGGTGTTGCTCCTCTAGGAGGGTTCTTCAGCAAATACACTCTATTCCTAGCAATGATAGGTACAGGTATGTGGGTATACGCAATATCTTTGATAGTGGTATCCGGAATCTCAATCATAGGGTACATCAAGGTGTTGTATACGTTATACATGTTGAAGCCTATGAAAGAGGTGAAGAAGATCAACTTAGCTATAGTAGATATAATCTGCGCTTTAGTAGCTATAACGTTAATCGTTGTTGGTATAGCTTATGCCCAGGGATATCTATTCGATATGTTTAAGATGGGGAGCAAAGATGTAGTATTAATTGAAGGGATACAAAAGTATATAAACACCGTTGACCAGGTTTCTAAACTGATCATAGGGATTAAACCGTGATTACAGACATAAGCATCGTTATATACATCGTTACAGCGTTATCTATAGTATGTATACTCGTAGGTAGTTTTGCTAGGTTTAAGCTGTTAAGAGCTCTATGCTACGGTATACTATTAGTAACCTTGTTTGTAGCTTATGTACTGAATATCGTGGACTTCACCTCAATGCTATTCTCAACGTTAGCTCTTGTTGTAGGTATGGTATCGGCGTTCTACTGTAGTATGTATGAAGTTGAGAAGTATGGTGTAGCAGAGCTCCACGTACTTATAGACTTGTTCGCTATATCTATCTACCTAACATTCTTTGCACCACACATAGGCTTTTTCATAATTGCATGGTTTTTAGCTGAAATCGTAGGATTCTTCACTATCATCTACGAAGTTAGAGCTGAAACTTTTAGAGCTGGTTTAAGGTATCTCTTAGTATCCATGGTTCCAGCAGATCTAGCAATAATAACGTTGCTAGCTTACCTCACATACAATATAGGTTTTACACAGGCTATAGCGATCCCTATGAAGAATCTGCCTAGCGTTGTACCTAAGATGCCTTGGTATATATCTTTAATAGTAGTTCTAGGGTTTTCAGCTAAAGCAGCTATAGTACCTCTACATTTCTGGTTACCCGATGCCCATTCCCTAGCCCCTGCTCCAGCATCATCAATACTCTCCGGAATCATGGTTAAAATGGGTTTATACGCGATATGGAGACTACTCCCAGTAGTCGACGACATTATTACACCTACAACATTCGTTGTTCTAGGAGTTTTATCAGCAGTTCTAGGAGGGTTGATGGCTATAATACAGCTAGATATTAAGAGGATACTAGCTTATAGCACCATAGAGAACACGGGTTTGATGATTATCTCCTTAATGCTCTTACGTAGCTCAGGTATAGCAGATTTCTACAACGCCTTCATAACGTTGTTGATAGCCCACGCATTATTTAAATCAACACTATTCTTGAACTCAGGTACTGTCGAGGTTATAACTCATACTAGAGATGTAACAAAACTTGGATATCTATCCAGAGTTGCTCCAAGAGCTTCTATCACAGCTCTATTATCTGCATTATCGTTGATGGGTGTGCCGCCGACGATGGGATTCTTAGCGAAGCTGTTCTTAGTAATGTCTCTAGCTATGTATACATTGAACAGTATAGTTAGCGGATTTCTACTACTGGTACCTGTTGTTATTGCGCTTGCCCTAGCTATTATATACAGCCTCAGGTATCTATCAGTGTACTGGGGTTCGTGGAGAGGTTCGGGAAGTAGTAAAGCTGAGGTTGAGAAAGTTTTAACGAATTGGGAACTAGTTCCAGCATCACTAAGCATAGTCTTAACACCTGTAACCCCGTTAGTAATGGGTATGGTGTACACAGTAGAACTATTCATAGCTTTATCCTTATCGGTAATAATATTCATAGGTATCCTCTACTTTATGTATAGCAGAGTAAGAAAAGCTGTAGCCGATATTTCATGGCTAGGAGGTGAAATTCCTTGAGCTATGCAGTAGCATCTGTTATCGAACGTTCGAGAGATGCTATAGCGGATTTGCTAAGGAGATTGGTGAAGAGGTTGAGGATCAGAATCGCATCACCTAAGCTAAGTATGAAAGTACCTGAGGTAGATATAGCTCAAAAAGCTGTGGTAACAGTTGAGGATACTGTTATAAATGTGTTCAGAGCTCTAGGTAGATCTATACAGATGTTGCAATGCTCTTTAGAAGATTCGTTATCAGCTTTATCACTTATCTTAGAACTACTCTCAACTCTATCACTAATTCTACTACTGGTGACTATCCATTGAACTTATCGACATTGATATCCATACCTATATCAATTCTACTCTACATATTCTTACCACCGCTACTCGATGGGGTAGAGAGGAAGGTTAAAGCTGATATCCAAAGCAGAATAGGTCCTCCAACAATTCTCCAAACATGGTACGATATACTGAAGTTGATATCTAAAGAAGTTGTACTATCGATGAATCCTCGTTACGTAGTTTTAACGTTATCTCTATCTCTTACAATGCTTATCTCTTTAGCTGTAACCATATCCTACTCCATCTCTTTACTAAACCTAGACATGTACATCGTGATAACTGTTCTAATCCTCTTACTAGCTATACACTCACTCTATCTAACACTATACATCTTCTCCTCAAACCCCTTCTCAATCGTCGGCACCTTCAGGATAGCCACAATCGATATTCTGAATGAAGCAGGTTTAGTAGCATTCGCTATACTTACAGCAGTATCTATCTCCATATCTAGAGCTTCTCCTAGAGACTACCTACTCATAGCAATAGCTTTAACAGCTCTAGCTATAGCTGTATACGTATCTCAGAGAAGACTTCCTTACGATCTTCATGAAGCTGAGCCAGAACTTGCATCTGGTGCTATCATAGAGTTCTCTGGAGCTGTACTAGGGTTCTACATATACTCTCATCTCCTCGAGAGATACATACTAGCATCAATACCCATGATATTCGTAGCCTATTTAATGAGTAGTACGCTCTATCTAAACCCTGTTATAGCGATGTTGTTGATACATATACTAGCTTCCTCAATATACCTGCTATACGCTGTTATAAGCGCTTTAATCGGGAGATCCAGGGTTAACCTAGCTGTCAAAACAATAAACTTTATATACTTCTTAGCTATAGCTATTTGGCTAGGTGTTTACATTCTATGGAATCCTTGAGTACAGATAACGAGTTTGAGAATCTCTACAGCTACTTAAAGAAGATTTCGAATAGGTTTGTAGAGGAAGAGGATCATCTGAGAATTGTTGTTGAAAATGAGAAACTTCGAGAAGTAGCTGAAGTTCTATCTAAAACTGAAGGCGTGTTCTTGAGAACTATAGCTGCATCAGATGAAAGATCTGTAAACGGTTTCTATAAAATGTACTACGTCTTTGGTTTAGATAGAATCCATAGGAATATAGTTGTCGAGGTACCTCTAGATGCAGAGAACCCCGTGATCCCCAGTATAGCTGATATAGTTAAAGCAGCTGATTGGTATGAGAGAGAAGCTCACGATTTAATAGGTATAAAGTTCTCCGGTAGAATTCTTCACAGATTTGTTTTACCAGATGATTGGCCTGAAAACGTCTACCCACTTCGGAAAGATTATACAGTTCAAGACCTGGTTAAGCTGTATAGACCTGAGATTATCGCTAAAGCTAGAGAGGTTGAAGCTGAAGCAGCTATCATCATCCCTATAGGTCCTTACCACCCAGCTCTACACGAACCAGAGTACTTCGAGCTCTACGTTAGAGGAGAGAAGGTTGTGGGTGCAAGGTATGTTGGATTCATGGTTCATAGAGGGATAGAGAAGCTTGCTGAATCTATGAAGTATGACCAAGTACCGTTTCTAGCTGAGAGAATATGTGGTATCTGTGGCTACGTTCACTCTACTTCTTATTGTCAAGCTGTGGAGAAGGCGTTGAAGATCCATGTACCGGAGAGAGCCGAGTACATCAGGTCTATAGTTCTAGAGATTGAGAGGATCCACAGCCATCTCCTATGGCTCGGGGTAGCACTCCATTTGCTAGGCTATGATACAGGTTTTATGCATGTTTGGAGAATAAGAGAGCAGGTAATGATATTGGCAGAGATGTTGACTGGTAGTAGGAAAACCTACGGGTTAAACATAGTTGGGGGTGTGAGGAGGGATATAGATAGAGATAAGGTTAACAAATGTGTAAAAGTTCTAGATAGTATCGCGAAAGAGTTCAAAGAATTTGTAGAGATAGCTATGAGTGTTCCCCAAGTTAAGTCTAGGTTAAGAGGAACAGGGTTACTACCTAGGAATGAAGCGGCTTCGCTATCGTTAGTAGGTCCAACAGTTAGAGGTTCTGGTATACCGAGGGATGTAAGGAGGGATTATCCGTATGCTGCATACAAATACATAGATTTTAAACCTGTTGTTAGAACTGAGTGCGATAATATGGCTCGTACAGAAGTTCGTGTTGAAGAAGTTTTCCAGAGTATTGAGCTTGTGAAGAACTTCTTAGATAGGTTGCCTGGAGGAGGTATAGCTGTGGATTCATGGGAACCGGAACCCTATAGATTCGGTATCGGAGCTGTTGAAGCTCCTAGAGGAGAAGTTATACACGTAATTGTAACAGGTCGATACTCGCCGTATAGATGGAGAGTTAGAGCTCCAACGTACCAAAATCTACCAGCTGTACCTATAATGCTTAGAGATGTTGATCTAGCTGATGCACCGATAACTATAGCTAGTATAGATCCCTGCTTCTCTTGTACTGATAGAGCTCTCATAATAAACATCGAGAAAAGTGATGTGAGAGATGTACCTTTAGTAGCTTTATCTTTGAAAGGATCTAGACTCTTGAGGTGAAGCCTATGGTTAAATTCGTTAAGGTACTACCAATAGCAGCTAAAATCGGTACTGTAACCATTAGGTACCCTTATGCAAAACCTATAGTAACAGATTCCTTTAGAGGAGCTATAGAGGTAGATCCGAGTAAGTGTACAGGTTGTGGTGCTTGTACAAGGATATGCCCACCGAAAGCTTTATCGTTGAATATCGAAGGGGGAACAGCTATATTGAGGTATTTCGTAGGTAGATGTATTTTCTGTGGAATGTGTGCAGATATATGCCCTGAGAAAGCAATTAAAATTACAAAAGAATTCGAATTAGCTTCAGAACAGGTTTCCGATCTATATATAGATGTTGAACATGAAGTTGTAACATGTAGAAAATGCGGATCTAAGTTTGTGACAAGCAAACTTCTTAACAAAGTTGAGCAAAAGCTCAGCGAGTTCTCCAAAGAATTGCTAAGTTTGTGTCCTAGATGTAGAAGAGTAGAGATGTTATCAAAGCAAGTATATCTAAGGTGATATAGATGGAGATACAGAGACAGGTACCTGTAGAAATCTTTAGTAGGAAAGATCTTGAGAAAGCGTTGCAGAGGATTAAGAAGAGTATCTGGGTATTCCATCTAAATACAGGTAGTTGTAATGGATGCGATATAGAGATAATAGATGTTTTAACACCTTGGTTCGATGTCGAGAGGTTCGGTATAAAGTTGGTTGCAAGTCCTAGACATGCAGATGTAGTTCTTCTTACAGGACCTATAACGATAAAAACTTTTCCTAGGCTTGTGAAAGCGTTGAGAGCTGTTCCTAGACCAAGGCTTGTACTAGCTATAGGTTCGTGTGCTGTTGGAGGGAATATATGGTTCAACTCCTATGCAACACTTGGCGGATTCCCTAATGTAATTGATAAACTGAACGAGTTAGGTATTGTTATAGATAAGATTGTGTATGTCCCTGGATGTCCTGCGAGACCTGAAGCTATAATCTATGGCGTAGCTGTTATGCTTGGTTTAGTAGAGCAGAAAACACGTTATAAGAAGGTGAAAGCTTGAGTAAACTAGTGAAAGTAGCTATATGTAGAGCTGTAGATAAGCCTTCTACACCTATACCAATCACGAGACATATAGTTACTCCTTACGCTGTTTGTAGAGATGTTGAGAACGTTGCTGAGATCCCCGGGGAGGTTATCGAAGCTGTTTACAGAAAAAGATCGGTAGTACTGGATAGAGATTCTGCTAAAAAATTGCTAGGGCTAGATATCGATGAAGATGAATACGTAAAAATTTATATTGCAGACTAAGACTTTAGAAGCTTTTAGTAGGGGTAATCTATGCGTTTTGCTTTCATGTGTAGAGATAGAGGAGGTAGAAGAGGTTCTGTAGCGATCATCGGAGCAGGCCCTGCAGGTCTAGCTGCAGCAGGTTATCTAACTTGTATGGGTTACGAAGTAGATGTATACGATAAACTTCCCTACGTAGGAGGTTTGATGATGTTCGCAATACCTAGTTACAGGATATACCCTGACAACGTTATAGAAGGTGTTGAAGATCTTAGAGATAGATTGTCGGTTAGATTCTACTTAAGAACAAAAGTTTTTGCAAAGAATCAGTCGAGACATGATGAAGGAGATGAATTCGTTGAGAAAGTAGTTAATCTAGAGGATCTCGTGGAGAAGTACAACGCTGTACTGATTTCTACAGGTACTTGGAGTTCTAGGAAGCTAGGTGTCGAAGGTGAGGATAGTAGAAATGTTTTAACAGCTCTTGAGTACCTCTACCACTGGAGACTTTACGAAGAAGGTTTAGCTACAGAGAAACCGCCTACCGGTAGGAATGTTGTTGTTGTTGGAGCAGGTTTATCAGCTATAGATGCAGCTGAAAAAGCTCTTGAGACAGGTGCTGATGTCTATATAGTCTACAGGAGAACTATAGCTGAAGCACCTGCAGGGATATACCCGATAAACGAGCTTATTAAGAGAGGGGTTAGATTTGTTGAACTTGTTCAGCCAACGAAAATAATATCTGAAGGTGGTTACGCTAGAGGTTTAGAGCTTGTGAAGATGAAGTTAGGAGAACCAGATGAAACTGGTAGACCTAGACCTATACCTGTACCCGGGACAGAGTTCGTTATGGAGGCTGACCTGGTAATTCTTGCAGTTGGGGAAATACCTACACCACCTTTCGTCGACAAGTTCATGAACATATCTATCGACAGATCGAGGAGAATACAGGTTAACAATAGGTATCAAACAGCTTTAGAGAAAGTTTTCGCAGCTGGCGATGTAGTTACAGGACCTAGTTTTATAGGGAAAGCTTTTGGTTCTGGTCTTAGAGCTGCTAAATATATCGATAGCTATCTTTATTTAAGACGTTGACTAGGTGAATACAATGGGTAGAGAGGTAAACCCCGAATCTGTGTTAGGGATTAGTGTAAGAAGATTCGTAATGGTTAACAAGTGTATAGGTTGCTACACATGTGAAGAGGTATGCAAATTTCTAAACGATGAACAGCAATTCATAAAGTTGTACGAGATTGAGAGTGGTTTATCGAAACCTATCTCCTGTTTCCACTGTGTAAAAGCTCCATGTGTAACTGTATGCCCTACGAATGCGCTTATAGTGGATAGGGATGGAGCTGTAGTTACCAGGGTTACAAGATGTATAGGATGCACATCCTGTATAATAGCCTGCCCCTTCGGTATACCGGATCTCTTACCTGTTGGACATGTAGTTAAATGTGATCTATGTTCGAAACTACGTTCTGAAGGTCTTGAACCTGGATGTATAGCTGTTTGCCCAACAAACGCTATTCTCTGGGGAAAACCGGAGGATATAACGAGGATGTTGAGAGAAAAAACATTGTTAAAACTAGTAGAAGCTTATAGAAGATAGAAGAGTTTAACAATACACATAAATTTTTAACTCCTCTAATCCACGTATTTCCCGGGGAAAACATATGTCTTCTTCACGTCCTTACAAACTAGCTATAATATTCCTAGACACAGATAAACATGTAAGTCCTTTCGAACCTCTAGCAGTAGTAGATATCTTCCCCGACGCATTTATACTAACGTATAGCAATGTCGATGTAGAGGATGTTAAGAAGATAGTGCAGGACGCTATGTTTCCGAGAGGACCTAAAGGAGTTAGGTATACAAAGATCTTTGTTGGGGGATCTGATGTAGTTAAAGTGAATAGAATTGTTGAAGTGATTAAGCAGACGATGTTCCCGCCGTTCGAAATAGCTGTATTGGTAGATCCTAGAGGAAACAATACCACAGCAGCAGCAGCTGTTGCTAAAGCTCTCCAGCTCTTGATTAAGCATGGCTACGGGGATTTGAAGGATAAGAAGGTTACGATCTTGGCTGGAACAGGTCCTGTAGGATTTGCATGTGGAGTTCTATCAGCGCTTGAGGGTGCTTACGTAACTATAACTTCTAGAGTTCTAGAGAGAGCACAAGATGTTGCTCAGAGAGTTAATAAAGAAGTTGGTGTAGAGAGAGCTAGAGGTGTTAAAGCAGCTTCTCCTGAAGAATTTGGTAAAGCTATTGAGGAAGCAGATGTTGTTATAGCTACAGGTGCTCCAGGTGTAAGACTTCTTACGCTAGATGTTCTAAAGCAGTACGGTAAGAATGTTAAGGTTGTTGTAGATGTTAATGCTGTTCCTCCGACAGGTATAGAAGGGCTTGAGCCTGGGGATGAAGATAAAGAAGTTATCCCCGGGGTCTACGGAGTTGGAGCACTTAGGGTCGGGGTTTTGAAGAACTCTATACTCGTAGAACTGTTCAAGAAGTTAGCTGAAACTCCTAAAGGTATCCTAGACTATAGAGCTGCATACGAAGTAGCGAAAACACTTATATCGAAGAAGTAGATTTCTCGGTGTACTTAGTTGAGCTTGAGGATAGGGAGTGTTGTAGTTGAAGATACTTTCGCAGAAGCTTTCCCTATGTACGCTACCAGGATTATAGTTACAGCATCTACAAAACGCTGGGCATTGATAGCTGCTAGGATGGCTACAGGATTCGGAACATCTATCATTGCATGCCCTGGGGAATGCGGTATAGAGACCCTTCTATCCCCGAGAATAACGCCTGATTCAAGACCAGGAGTAGCTATACAGATATACCATTCCGATCCTGCAAACCTAAAGCTTGTTACGATAGCTAGGGTAGGGCAGTGCATACTTACAGCACCAACTGCAGCGGTATTCGATGGACTTCCAAGAGCTAGGAGGAAGATGGGTGTTGGGAGAGCCCTGGCTAAGTTCGGGGATGGTTTCGAGAAAGAGGATTCTATCTACGGGAGGAAGGTTTGGAGAATACCTGTTATGGAGGGCGAGTTCATAGTTGAAGACAGTTTTGGTGTTGTTAAAGCTGTTGCTGGTGGGAACATACTTATACTAGCTAGGGATAGGGAATCAGGTCTTAAAGCAGCTGAAAAAGCTGTGAAAGCTATTAAGAAGTACTGCCGTGGAGTAATAATGCCTTTCCCTGGAGGTATAGTTAGATCAGGATCTAAAGTAGGCTCTATGAAGTACCCCAAGCTGAGAGCTACAACAAATCACCCTTACTGCCCAACTCTGAAAGAAATTGTTAAAGATACGAAACTTCCTCCAGAGGTAAACTCTGTATACGAGATAGTTATCAACGGGCTTAAGAAAGACTATGTCATCAAAGCTATGGGTGTAGCGATACTAGCAGCAGCTTCTGTACCAGGTGTAGTTAAGATCGATGCAGGTAACTACGGAGGTAAACTAGGTCCTTACCATCTACATCTGAAAGAAGCTCTAGAGATAGTCAAGGATCTCAAAGTCGTTGTCTAGATCCCCGAGGAAGACTCTGTATGAGCTTTAACAAGCTCTTCATCATCCTCAATACCGGTAGAACTATAAGACAAGGAATGTTTATGGAGAGCGACGGTAAGTGGTCTAAGAAGTATTTCGATGAGGTAGCCTATATAGAGATGAACCCCGAGGATGTTAAAACCTTGGGTAACCCGTCGAAAGTTAAGGTATCGACAAACCGAGGATCTGTAGTTCTACCTGTACGTGTAAACGATAGAGTTAGGAAAGGATCTGCATTCATACCTATGGGTCCTTGCGCAAGCCTGCTCGTTGATCACGAAACAGATGGAACGGGTATTCCTTATCTAAAGAGTACGAAAGCTATTGTAGAACCTACTGACGAACCTTTGACAACACTTCAAGATTTTTTGAAGATTTTAGAAGCTAAAGTTGTTGATATACCTATAACCGATCTCGAAACAAAACCTGGTGAGAAACGCGTAGTAGAGAACGTTTCGTGCCCATTCTGTGGAGATGTATGTGACTACCTTAGGATAGAGGTCGAGGGGGCGAGGATCGTTAGGAATGTGGGGGGTTGCGCGATCTCTATCTCTAAGTTCTTAAACTATAACAAGCATAGAATTCTCAAACCGTACATCAGAGATGGTAATCGTTTTATAGAGGTAAGTTTAGAGAAAGCTATAGATATGGCTGCCGAGATCTTGGCTAACGCTAAGTATCCTCTAATCTACGGGCTTTCAAGTACGTGTGTAGAAGCTATAGAGGTAGCTACCGAGATTGCCGAGGTAACACATGGCGTTATAGATAACACCTCCGTTGTATGCCATGGACCAACAATGCTAGCTCTACAAGAGGTAGGGGCTGTAACAGCTACTTTTGGACCTATGCTACATCTAGCTGATCTCGTTATATTCTGGGGTTGTAACCCTAGAGAAGCCCATATGAATCACATATCTAGGATAGTTATGCCTAGAGGTAGGTTTGTTGAAGGTCGTAAAGCTAGGAAAGTAGTTATTGTAGATGTTAGGAAAACCGTGACTGCCGACATGGCTGATCTCTTTATCCAGGTAGAGCCTGGTAGAGATGTAGAGTTGTTGAGAGCTTTGAGAATGGCTATAAAAGATCTGGAGATCGAGGTACCTGTTGTAGCAGGTGTACCTAGGGAGAAGATAATCGAGCTCGCCGAGATGCTGAGGACAGCACGCTATGGAGTACTCTTCTTCGGTATGGGTTTAACTCAGAGCGAAGCTAGGTTTAGAGCTATTGAGGAAGCTATGAAGCTTGTTCAAGAACTTAACGAGTGGACCAAGTTCGTACTACTACCAATGAGAGGTCACTACAATGTTAACGGGGCTAACCAGGTACTGCTGTGGAATACAGGGTATCCCTACGCAGTTGATTTCGCTAGAGGTTTCCCTAGAATGATTGTGGGAGTAACATCTACACCAGATCTGCTAGCTAACGGTGATGTAGATGCAGCGCTGATAATAGCTAGCGATCCTGCTGCTCATTTCCCGAGGAAAGCTGTTGAACATCTATCGAAGATACCTGTAATCGTTGTAGACGCAAAATGGTCGTTAACAACAGCATTCGCTGACATAGTTATCCCAGCTGGTATGGTTGGTATAGAGTGTGAAGGTACTGTTTACAGAATGGATGGGGTACCTATATATATGAAGAAGATCCTAGACCCACCACCAGGTATTCTATGTGATAAAGATGTTCTAGAGATGTTGTTGAAGAAAGTTAAGGAGTTGAAGAAGGTGAGCTCGTGACGGAGATACTTATAAAGAATGGTATCGTATTCGATCCTCTGAACAATATCAGAGGAGAGGTTATGGATATAGCTGTTAAAGATGGGAAGATAGTAGACCCTAGCGAAATAGATCTAAGTAAAGCGATTGTTATCGATGCTAAGAACAAGGTCGTTATGGCCGGGGGTATAGATATCCATAGCCATATAGCTGGTCCTAAGGTAAATATAGGCAGGCTTATGAGACCTGAAGACCATTACCTAACGAATAAACCCCATGCTCTACCTTATAGAAGAGCTGAAACAGGTTTAACTGTCCCCAACGTCTTCAGGATCGGCTACGGCTACGCAAGACTTGGTTACACATTCGTTGTTGAACCAGCTACACCACCTATAAAAACTCGTCATACTCATCACGAGCTCAACTCTATACCTATAATAGATAAAGCTGCTTACGTACTAGTAGACTCTAACTGGATAACGCTAGACCTCATAGCTAAAAACGATAGAGATCTCCTCGCTACCTACTTCGCATGGCTTCTATACACAACCAAAACCTATGCACTCAAGTTAGTAGATCCCGGATCTGATTTCGCTTGGGTTTACAAAGGTAGGGGTATAGATATAGATGAGCAGATACCTTTCTACAACTTAACACCTAGAGATATAATTAAGAGTATTGCCGAAGCATCTCAGCTACTTAATATACCGCATAAAGTGCATATACATTGTAATAGGCTTGGCTATCCCGGTAACTATATAACAACTCTTAAAACAATGAATTTATCAAGCTCTATAACAAAGCTCTCGCCTAGCTACATACTGCATGTAACTCATGTCCAGTTCACAGGTTACAAAGGAGATTCCTGGGCTACTCTAGAGAGTGGTGGAGAAGATATAGCTAGAGAACTCAATAGGAATCCTGATGTAACTCTAGATCTCGGACAAGTTATACCGGGGAGACCGGCAACAACAATGACAGCTGACGCACCTTTCGAATTCGTTCTATATCACTTAACTAGGTGGAAATGGTATAGCACAGATACAGAAGTAGATTCTGCAGCTGGTATAGTTCCTTATAGGTATAGAAAGAAAAGCTATGTAAACACTATCCAGTGGGTAATAGGGTTAGAGATAGCTTTACTTGCTAACGACCCTTGGAGAGTATTCATAACTACAGACCATCCAAACGCTGGTACATTCTTAGACTACCCCAAGATATTCTCATGGCTTGTAAGTAGAAAAGCTAGAGAGGATATTATGAAGGAGATGAACCAGAGAGCGTTGAAGAGATCAGCTCTACCTTCTATAGATAAAGAGTACACTTTATACGATATAGCTGTAATGACCAGGGCAGCTCCAGCTAAACTACTAGGTTTAGAGAAAGTGAAAGGACATCTAGGTATAGGTGCTGATGCAGATATAGCTATATACGATATCAACCCCTTCGAGGTAGATATATCGAAGAACTACGAAGCTG
Organism: Desulfurococcaceae archaeon; assembly: GCA_020832925.1. Taxonomy (GTDB): domain Archaea; phylum Thermoproteota; class Thermoprotei_A; order Sulfolobales; family Ignisphaeraceae; genus Ignisphaera. Next base: position 16,465 of record JAJHRF010000030.1, read on the forward strand.
TTATCAAAGCATTTAGCAGAGCTTGGCTTGTTATAAAGAGTGGAGAAATTGTTGTAAAAGACTATGAAGTAGTGAACACAGTTTACGGTAAAACATACTATGTTAAACCTGAGATACCTGAGGATCTAGAGAAAGAGTTGGTGAAGATCCTCGAACCTAAGTTTAAAGAATACTACACTATAAGCTTAGAGAACTTCGTAATAAAAGAACATGAAATTAAGAAACCAGCTGAGATGATGATAAGAACAGCTTTAAGAAGGTAATAGCTATGAGCTTCGTACTGAAACTCAAATCTATACCCAAAGTTCTTACAGATCTTCGTAACGTATCGCCAGATAAATTCGCTGGTAAAAAGATTGAGGAGATAAGGAATCTGAAGATACTTGAAGGAGGAGTTCCTACGACTCTCGACACGGTATTCGATACAGATGGCCCTACATCAGCTCCAACAGATGTAAAAACTATTGAGATCACTATCGAGAATAGCTTAGATAAGCTATGCTTCATAGGGTATAAGATGAGCGGTGGGAAGATCGTTATTAAAGGTGGTGTAGGGAATTTCGTTGGATACAAGATGAGAGGAGGGACTATAACTGTTCACGGGGATACGAGGAATTATCTAGGTGCTAAAATGGTTAACGGTGTTATAGAGGTTTTCGGTAATGCTGGGCATAGAGTTGGGTGTAAACTACAGGGGGAGAAACCTGGTAAAGGGATGAAGGGAGGGACGATAATTATACACGGAAACGCTGGTGCAGACGTTGGGTGGGGTATGGCTGGGGGAACGATAGTTGTTGAAGGGAGTGTAGGGAATTTCGTAGGTGCTGATATGGTTGGAGGTGTTGTTGTTGTTAAAGGTGGTTCAGGGATATACCCTGGTCTAGGTATGGTTGGTGGAAGGATTGTTATAGGTGGGGAAGTTAGAGCTATTGTACCTAGTTTCTACCTAGACTCTATAACACCATCGTTAAGGGTTAGAGGTATAACATTTCAAAAACCTTTCGCTACATTTATAGGAGACGCAATAGTGTTTGGTAAAGGTATGCTGCAGATATCTTATGAAGATAATAAGCATATCTTAGAGCTGTACAAAGATATACTAGAGGAGGTCAAATCATGACTCTACCCAAACCTATGAATAAAATCGCCGCTAACATTGTTGTAGACGCTGTTAATAGAGAGAAAGAGTTGAAGATCCAGGTAATTAAGATTGGGGGTGCTACTGTTCTCGATATGGGTGTGAAAGCTAGGGGAAGTCTCGAAGCAGGGCTTGTAGTATCGAAGATATGTTTAGGAGGGTTAGCTACAGTAGGTGTAGAGCCTTTCTACCTAGGATACACAGTTTTACCTGCTGTCACAGTTTCAACAGATTACCCTGTAGAAGCTTGTATAGCTTCTCAATTAGCTGGTTGGAGAATACAGGTAAAGGATTTCCAAGCTAATGGGAGTGGACCTGCTAGAGTTTTAGCTAGAAAACCTAGGAAACTTCTAGACGCTATAGGCTATACAGAGGTATCTGATGAAGCTGTTCTAGTTCTCGAAACAGATAGATATCCATCAGAAGAAGTTGTGCTATACATAGCCAACGAAACCAAAGTCCAACCAAATAATCTCTACCTAGTACTAGTATCCCCAGCATCTATAGCTGGAAGTGTACAGGTAAGCGCTAGAATAGTTGAGACAGGGATATTCAAATTAAACACCATCGGATTCGATATAAAGAGCATTATCTACGGCTACGGCGTATGCCCCATAGCCCCTCTACACCCAGACCCACTGATAATGGCTGGTAGAACAAACGATATGCTTCTCTACGGAGGTACAACGTTCTACATCGTTGACTACCCAGATGATGAAAAACTTAGAGAATTCGTAGAGAAATCACCTAGCTCAGCATCAAAAGACTACGGAAAATCGTTTACAGAAGCTGTGAAAACCTATGGATGGGATTTCCTATACAAAGTAGATCCATCTATATTCGCACCAGCTGTAATAACTATAAATAACGCTAGATCGGGAAGAACATACACAGCCGGTAAGATAAACACAGATATACTGAAAAACGCTATAACAAGCCCGTAGAATAACCGAAACACCGAGACATCTGCATAAACTCTAGGCATATTGATTAAATAAGATAGAGACTACATCAAACATTTTCCTATATTATTTAACGAAACCGATATTCGCTAAAACAGGTACTAAGATATCTATGAACAGCTGTTCCAACGATATCTAAGTAAATATGGTGAGTTTACCTGATCTAAGATGTGATGTAGAGCTGGCGATCTAAACTTGATGAAAAAACTTCTACCTAATTGAGAACACCAAGATGTTAGGTGTAGAGATTTATGAGCGATATTAAGAAGCTTTACAGATCTAAAACGGATAGAATTATCTGCAATGCTTGCTGTGGTATAGGTGTTTACGTAGATGTAGATCTTAACATTGTTAGACTTCTATGGGTTCTTCTAACAATCTTTAATCCCTTTATAGAGGGATTTGAGATAGAGTTAATACTAATGGTGATTGGGTTGATGTTGATATTGGTTAGAAGAGGTGGTTAATGCTAAGTATTGTAGGTTTTGTCTATGCCTTTACATCATATTCACAAGTTTTGTGCATCTCGGCTCGGTATACCTGAAGATGTTGTTGATTATGTTGATGATCTTGTAGATAGTGGGAGATGTTATGTTCATGATATAGGTTTAGAGGATTCTGTTATAGTAGTTGATGAAGGAGATAGGCAGAGGATATATATTGTTCTAGGTATTCACGGGGTTCTCCATTGTCTTTATAGAGAAGGTAGGGTAGATGATGAGTATCTTAAAGCTTTTGCTCTACACATACTTCTAGATTGTATAGATAGGAAGCTTAGGATGTATAGAAGAGTTCCTGAAGATGTTATAGCTAAGGCTGTGGATACATGTAGAGAATTTGTTGTGAATAGAGTTAAGATATCTCTAGACACCCCCGGAACCTACAATACACCAGCTCTATATCTCCCACTACCAAGAGAAACACTTCACGAATTGACGTTGAAACTCTTAAACGTTGTTCAAAACATCACTACTACAGCTATAGATAAGCTAAAGACCTGTATAGCTTACCGATAATCTAGAGTACCCTCTCAGGGTAGGAGTAGATATTCATTCTATCCCCTCTAACATGGGCTATAAGCGTTATAGAAGCTTTCCTAGCAAAATCTATAGCTTCAAATGTTGGAGCTCCCCTGAAAACAGCTATAGGTATACACAAATTAGCTAAAGCTTCAACAAGTTTGAGAGCTGCTCTCGAAGACATTAAGACTATAGATTCCCTGAAATTTACCCCCTTAAGAAAAGCTTCGCCTAGAGCTTTATATAGTGCACAATGACGTGAAATATCTTCTACAACTACAACAATTCCACTATATACAGTAGCTAGTGCTGAGACATGGAAACCACCTGTTTTCTTAAAATACTCAGCTTTATCCATAGCTTCTCTAAATAGTTCGAAAATCTTCTTACGATCAACCTTAACATCGCTGAAACTACATAAGCTCTGGGTTTCGATAGGGTTGTTCTCAGTATGTATGTATATATCCCTACCCTTTACCTCAACCTTCCTAAGATCATCAACTCTATACCCATGTACTAACGCAAACCCTATACCAAGTTCGAGAAGTTTATGAGGAGACGTTTCTAAAGATACTCTTAAACTACGACCAATATACACATTGACTGTAACCTCTGAAGCTACATCATCTACATCATCAACAACTTTACCAGATATATAGACTTTTCTCGTAGTGGTTTTGACTATGAGCTCCAAGAATACCACCTCTAAGCTCTGTATCGAGATTTCAATAATTTTAGTTCAGAGCATAGATCTACTGCAAGTTTTTCTGGATCGCTATAGAGTTTCACAGGGTTTGATGTTCTTAAATCAATTCTTTCTGGTAGAAGTTTCAGTATATCTGTTGGAAGATCTGTATCGATTAATACATAAACAGGTTTACCTTCGTTATGAGCTGTGATAACTTCTTCAAGAGTTCCTACACCACCACCTAACGCTAACAATATATCCGAGGAATGAACAAGGATCGAACTTCTCACTATAAACGTTACACCAGTTTTTATAACTATAGCTTCTTCTGGAAATCTCTTATCCTCCTGTTCCACAGGAGGGATTAAGACAACTCTAAGTCTATGGTCTAAGACTTTATCTATGAAAAACCTCATCAAACCTTCATATCCTCCCACAAGGAAAACAACATCATTTAGAACATCTCGGCAAATCTCTACAAAATATTCAACAAGTTTACTAACTTTAGATACAGCTTTCGGTGGAGGATCTCCTGAATAAGCAGCTATACCGATCTCTATAACCATAATCTACACCTACCACATATACCCTGATTCTCAATACCGAGCCAGGGTCATTAAGTAGTATATCTACTACATATCTTTTAATTAAAATATGTAGACTTCAGACGTAAAGATTATTAAAGGTACTCTAACCACTACTGCTCTAGAGTTGTTGAAGAAATATGCAGGTGAGGACTTTGATAGAGGACTGTTACAAGGTATGCAATTAGGCATGGATTGCTAGCACCTAAGTATATGAGGAAAGTCTCTTAGAGACTAATGGTAAAGGTGATGCCTAGAGAAGTAGCAAGATTCATTCAGAGCAGGTTTGGAAAGCTAAAGATGTCAGAGGCTAGGTATGAGGATCTGTTAAGTGAAGCTGATGAATGTTATCCAAGGTATTTGGGCTGCTTGAAAAATGGTGTTTTGCGTTACTGATGGCATTACGGATAAGGGTACGTTATGCTGATTCTTAATACTGCTAATAGCGCATCTAATAGTATTGAGCATCCTTAAATCAATATATGAGGATGCCATTAAAATTTTTTACCAAACACTACATCATAAGTATCGTGTACTCTATTATTTCACTTGTTTCTCCATCAACTATATACAAATTCTCTCTCAAGTCCTCTTGCAGTTGAAAATATTCCTCCAGCCATTCACCACTTGTATGTGAATGTAATACGCACGAATTCAAGCTCTGTTATGTCTGGGTACTTCCTGCTAAGATTCTCTTTAACAACCTTCTCAACATAATCCTTATCAACTTTCACGGCTTTTGAC
>JAJHRF010000031.1 GCA_020832925.1 Desulfurococcaceae archaeon
ACCAGTATTGCTGAATAATGTTTATAATAAAGTAGTTGTATTAAGAATACTTGTAGACACTGGTGAAGAGGTGTTGAGAATGTATGCTCTTATAGTTCATCATTATTGGAATAGAGCTGGTGGTGGTGAGCTTGTTTGCGCAGCTTTTGCAAAAGTCTTTGAGTCTATGGGTTTGGAGCCTGTTTTGGCGTCTACTGTTAAGATTGATGTTAGTAGGTACCCTGAGTGGTTCGGTATAGATCTCTCAAGCTACAGGAAGATTGATTTTGGTGTAGAGCTAAGGGCTTTCGGCATATACCTGAGGCTTCTGCATAGCATAGTCATCAAGAAGGCTGTCAAGGTGTTTAAGCCTGCTATAGTCTTTCTCGATGCACCTACCTATAGAAGAGCTTTGAAAACCATTAGAAAGTTTGGCTCTAAGCTTGTGGAGTACATACACTTTCCGCAAGAGGCCTGGTTCATGAGGGAGTTCCCAGAGTTCTACTACAAAACTGATCCCTATCTCGCTGAGAGGTACGGCAGGTTCCCCATGAACATATACTTCTCCCTGTTCACAAAGCTGCTGAAGCTTGAGGTTAGGGAAAACCCATTTAGAGATACAGACCTCGTTATGGCTAACAGCAAGTGGACTGCGGATCTCGTTAAGAAGATCTACGGTGAAGCACCTGTGGTTCTGAACCCGCCTCTACCGCCTAGCGTAGGTGTTGTCGAGAATCCTAGGCCATTCGATGAGAGGAGCAATACTGTTGTTATGGTTGGCAGGTTCTCTGAGGAGAAGAGGTATCACTGGGTTATCAAAGATGTTTTCCCGAAACTTAGAAAGGTTTTAGGTGATGTGAAGCTCTTTATCTTTGGGGCTACAGATACTAGAACTGCTAGAATGTATTTCAGTAAGCTTATAGATATAGCTAGATCTACAGAGTTCAAGGTATCGACGATCTTGGGTATCGATGCTGATATATATCTTATTGAGAATGCTCCTAGAGATACTATAAACATGGTTATGGATAAAGCTAAAGTATTTCTCCACGCAACTATTAACGAGCATTGGGGTATAGCTGTAGCTGAAGCTATGGCTAGAGGTCTCCCTGTAGTTGTTCATAGATCTGGAGGTACTTGGAGTGACCTAGCTGGAGAAGGTGTTTACGGTCTCGGTTATACAACAGATGATGAAGCTGTAGAGATGATATCTAAGGTTCTTAGCGATAACAGTACATGGAGATACTACTCCACAAAATCTATTGAGAGAGCAAAAGACTTGACATTCGACAGATTTGTTGAAAAAACATCTCAGTTAATTAAGAAGATACTCTAGCTCTCTAGCAACAGACAATACATCGATACATATCTAGAGTACTTAACCTTATTTTGTTTAAGTTCTGTAGCGTTGAAGAGGTTGAGCATATTTGGGTATACTCGAGGATTACGTTAAGAAATGGGCTAGAATTGTTAAAAGACATCCTGGATCTCTTCTTAGCTGGTTTGATGATGTTGGTGGTATTAAGTTTGGTGATAGCTATATAGTTGTAAAAGTAGATGGTTTTTCAGCTTCTAGAGCTTTATATCCTTGGTGTAGTTATAGAGATTTCGGGTTTAGAGCTTTATCCTCAGCTATTAGCGATATTGTTTCTAAGGGTTGTAAACCATATATCTACGCAATTTCTATAGGTGTTAAACCTAACCATGTAGATTTCCTCGAAGATATTCTAAAGGGTGTCGAAGAAGCTGTTAATCTCTACGGGGGATATGTAGAGAATATGGATACCAATGCAGGAGAGGATGATTGGGTAGATGTTTTCGTTATAGGTATATGCGAAACATCTCCGGTACCGAGAACATCGAAACCTTTGAACAAACTTGTGATCCTTAGGAGAATAGGTTTATCATCTATCGGGTATATAGAGTATAGCGAAGGTAGAGAACCTCTTTACAAAGAAGTTAAAGAGTTTACCTGTAGACCTAAGATCAGTTTAGGTATAGCAGATGCTATCTCTAGACATAGGATGTGTATAGAAGGTTCTATAGATATTAGCGATACATTTGTAGAAACAATTCTAAATCTAAGCGAGGTAAGCGGTACAGGTACCTATATCCATGAAAATCCATCCAACATCCTACACCCTCTAGCGGTAGAATATGCTAAAGAGAAAGGTTTGGATTTGGAGAGAATGGTTTTAATAGCTAACGAAGAGTATACCCCTATACTAGTTGTAAAACCTGAATACGAATACAATCTACATCAAATCTTCAGAGCTTTAGATATGGAACCGATAACAATAGGTATAACATTGACGCGTAGAGATATTACGTGGTTTGGAAAACCTATACCAAAAATTTCCTGGAATTACATCACAGGAGAAATCAAGTAAACATTAACAAGCATAGTCGATGTTCTCCGTAGATATTCGGAATTAGGTAATTCTTTGAGTATCTAAAACTGTATTGATTTAGTGTAAAAGTTATCGTTATTCTGAATACTGATCATATTTTTGAGAGGACCCTCCTTATAAATTGCTTAAAACGTTGTTTAATGTTATATCGATACTTCTTCTGTTAACCATTGTTTTTAGTGTGTAGTAGTATGCAGGTATTTGGTATACATAATCTTCTCTAATCCAAGGTTCGTTGCTAGGGAGTTCGGATAGATATGTTGCTACACCTATGTATATAGCTATGTTTCTACTCATCATAGATCTTATCAACGATAAGCGAGCTTCATAGATATTCTGTATAGCTACCTCAATTCTCTTCACAGAGCTTCTCTATCCCTAGTATTTCCAGAGTTTCTCTATATAGATTGTGGAGATTCTTGAGTATCTCCTCCTTAAACCATTTCTCTAACCCTTGAATAGTTATTACCTGTAATGCTCTTGGGTTATCTCCTGTTGATCTCCACAGTATATCTACATCTATACCTATACGAAGATTCTCAGCCAACTCCTCTACAGCTCTCTTCGATAGATTCCATATGAGAACCCAGTTAACTTTCGCTTTAACAACACGCCTAATCTCTGCAACAAGAGCATCACTTACAAGTGTTACAATGGTTATCGATCCTCCTGTTCTATCTCTGTAACTGAGGTTTGCATAACCTATTTCGTTCAAGAATACCTCTAACCATCCTCTAAAACTCGATAAAAGCTCCTCACCATCAACTCTAACCTCATCATCAACAATAATTATTCTTCTTCCCTTACTCAACCTTCTTACAACAGATTCTAAAGCAATCCTAATAGCTTTGAAAAGAGCTATAGAAGTTGATACAGCTTCCGAACCTCCATAACCAATCTCTATACTACCACCAACAGATGAAGCTATCTCCTTCAAAACTTCGCTCAATGTCTTGGGTATGTATAGTTTTACAAGCTGCTGTGCATCCTAGTATTCCCCAGCAATACAAAGAACATCTATACCAATATCTTCAGAATTTGTAGCAAATTGAAAAAGCTTTAAAAATGTTGTTTTATCACAACCCTTAGAACCGTAGAGAACATTTATCACACCACTAAAAATCGTTTTCTCAGATTCATTGATAATCTTCTTAACCTCAAAATCCCTATCAATAAATTTCACACCTAGTGGTGTACGAAACAGCTTCATGGTGTTGATAATCCTGGCTAAAACCTCTTGTAATGTTGACATCTCAGTACCCTAGGTAGAATATAGTTGTGAGAAGATAGTTAAAGTTTCAAGATTTTCTACAGTTTTTGTTTTCTAGAGATGTTGCTTAGAGTAGTTGTGAGTATAAGTGATGCTAATGCTGTGTATAGGGATATGCTTAGAATTGTAACGATACTGCTTATTCTATAGAATTTCCAGTAGGCTATCCCTATGGCTGAGAATATGAGTATGTATAGCAACGCTATAGCTATCCCCTTCTCCTCGAATCTACAGATTATGTAGATAAGTGCTAAGGGTAGTAACCATATGAGGTAGTGTGGATATATAAAGGGGTTCAACGCTATGGTTAGGGCTGTACATGTTGATGCCCATGCAAAGTAGTTTTCAGCATTGTATCTACATCTGATTCTCATTAGGTAGGCTATGATTGTTAGTATAGCTGTTGATATTGATAGAGATGCTATCGAGGAGTATGGGGTGTAGGGAGCTAGGGAGAGACCTCTATCAATTCTCTGAAGATGGAAACTTAGCTGGCATTCTAAAGCTTTCCGAAAACATTTAATTGAGAGAACTACCTCTACAGCTACAGAGATTGCAACAGCTACAGCGATATACGTTACAATATCTTTTAACTTTCTATTGCTGGGGTTCAGAGCTTGAGGTAGAAGGTATAGCAATGGATATACTTTCGATACAATACCTTGAGCAAGCATCGAGGCTGAAGCTATGTTTCTAGATATCGTTAAAACTAGTATCGATGTTAATGTGAATAGAGCTGGTATAGAATCGAAAAGACCGTACCAAGCTGATGCAACGAAAGCTAAGGGATTGAAAATCCATAGAATTTGGGATGCTATAGCTAATCTTCTACTACCTGTAAACATCTTTACTGCGAAGTATATAGCTATGGATAGCAGTGAATCGAATAGTATAGGCATAAACTTGTAGCCTAAAGGATTCTAACCGAAGACTAGTATAGATGCTAGCTGGAGTACTGAGTATAGAAGTGGATAGTTATAGCTAGCAATACAATATGGTGAACCTGTTAACAATAGACTTCTAGACCCATTTACATGAGCTATCACATCTGTCCCATGTATACCTTGAACAGCTATAGCTAACCTCAGCATGAAGCTTACTATGAGTAGCGCTATAGGTACTACAACCTCTTTCTCCATGTACAACCCTGTTTTCGATAGTGTATCAGTGGAGTAGATAAATCTTGTGCTTAGCTACACCTATACCTAGACCTCTCCATAGATTTAAATATAGCTTCTATGTTTATTATCTTGGACGAGATGTTGAAGATATACGATGTTATTATAGTTGGTGGGGGTCCTTCAGGTATCAACGGCTATTACTTTGAAGAGATTGAATCCTGATCTATCTATTGCTATTATTAAGCGTGAAGAGAAAGCCCTCGTTCCCTGCGCTATTCCATACCTATTCCACTCTATAAATAGTATAGATAAGGATGTTATTAGCGATACACCTCTTGTTAAACTCAGTATCGATATATACATCGACGAGGTTGTATCTGCAGATCTTGAAAATAAAGTTGTTAGAACTTCTAAAGGTTTAGAGCTAGGGTTTAAAACTAGTTCTTGCTACAGGTTCTATACCTAGGAAATTAGGTGTGAAAGGTGGGGATCTTAAAAACGTATTCTACATTATTAAAGACTATGGCTACCTTAAGGAAGCTGTAGATGTTGTTAGATCGTCTTCTAACGTTGTGGTTTTGAGTCGGTGACTATGATAAACAGTTTATTAACAACTCCCAGTCCTGTTTGGGATAGGGGTAATAGGCCAAAGACCTGGCTGGGATTGACCCCCTAGAGAAAGGATGCGATCTCAAACCTCCCCGCTACCAGGAATCCCGTACATCAGAGTGGAGAGGAGGTCGAAGCTGTACAAGCATAGTCTGAGAGAAAGATGTTTATAGTTCATAGAGGGAAAGCTGTTGGTGACGAGTACAGTATTCATGCTTGTTCAACAAAACTTGTTGCGAAAGCTAATGTAGATACGCTGGCTAGGAGCTGGAGATATACATGGCTTAGAGTTGTATTCTACAGAGGTCTGGTAAACGATGTAGAGGATTTCGCTACATTGATAAGTTTCACAGTATTTGAAGAAGATAAAGAGTAGAGTACAGTATTTTTAAGTACTGCTAACGTTCTAACAATCTAGATGTACTGTGGTTGAGATAGATAGAGAGTTGTTTAGGAGAGTTTTCAAGATTTCGTATAGCTGTAGAGGTAGGTATAGAGTTAGCAGGAGAAGTATAGTGGATGTTGTTAGATTAGGTCTTCTTGCTAAAGAGCTTACACCTCTATACATATCTATAGCTAGATGGGATGGTTTTGAAAGAGAGTTAAGGATCTATATAGGTGTTGAGAGTGGTTAGCGAAGATATGGTTAGAGATGTTGTGGGCTATCTATACAAGGTGTTCATAGATTCTATTCTTCCAAAGCTTAGGAATATAGTTGATGAGAGTAAGAGATACCTATACTTCTTAGCGTGGTTAAACAACGAGCTTGAGAAGAAAGGGTTGGGGAGAATAATCATTACGGGGGGATTCGCTGTAGAGATATATACAGCGAGAATCTACAGAACTATGGATGTAGATATCATTGTAGAGAACGGCATAGCTAAAGAAGTAATAGAGGATTTCTTAAAAAAGTTCTCAGAGAAAATAGGTAGAGGATACCTCCCCCAATACGAAATACTACAACTCAAATCTATAGACATAGTCTCAACAGTTTATAGCAAACCAGCGAAACCAACGAAAATAACTATCGACAGCTACATAGTATATATAGAACCTGTTGAAGAACTTATAGCGACGTATCTAGCGGGATGGAAATACTGGGGAGCTACAGAAGATAGAGATAAGGCTCTATGGCTATACATAGTATGGAGAGAAAGAATAGATATAAACTACATAGAGAAAAGAGTTAAAGAACTAAATATCGAAGACTATTTCGAAGAACTTAGAAAAATAGCCTCAAGTTCTATCAGTTAAAAAGATATTGATGTTATCTGATCTAGTAATGAATAGACTATGTAAAACTTTGATAAATCGAGCTAAACCAGAATTTATAATTCTTTCCCATACTATGAAATTTTAAACTTTTAACAGTAAAGGATGCTAGGGGTTGTTGTTTAGATGATGAAAGGTCAGACAGAGTTAGTATCTGTTATGATATTGATTGGCGCTGTACTTGTTATAGGTGTAGCTTTCACAGCTCTTGCAGTATCGTATGTATCGAACACTATGGGTAGATGTCAAATACAGCAGATATTGATAGCAGAACAATCAAACCTTGTCATATATAGAGAATATGAAGATAGTGAAAAGTTATGTCTAAGTGTTCTAAGGTTGACTCCTTCAACGACTAGCTATGCACTAGCTTTTCTCTCAATAGATCTGAAGACAGATTTAATAAGTCAACAAAACGATATCATAATGGTATTCGATGGCGAAAAGTTTCTCAATCTCAATGATCTCAATCCTAAGACTAAAGAAGCTACGAAAATATACTATATATATAAAGGAGAGTACTATTCTTTAACACTAAAAGAACTTGTATACATAGTTGAAATACCTGCAAATATTATATCGAGCTATGTATCGAACCAAAAACCTTTGCTAATCTGTATAAATAAATATGCTCTCCCTTCTAACTCAGGTGCAAAACTCTTACTCCTTACATACATAGGTTTTGATTTATATGAAGTAGGTGAATGGAATGTATATCCATAGATTTAAGAAAGGTCAGGCAGAGGTTATAGGAGGTATAATAGCTATATCAGTACTGATACTATCAATTACAACGATATACTTCTTAACCACATCTACATATACATCAACATCAACAGAATTTGCAAAAAGAACAGCATTTGAAGCTGAGAAAAACATGGAGAAGATATCTATATACTACGACCAAAGCTCTGATCAATGTATAGTGTCTAATGTTGGAGCAATAGATATAACAATAGTTAGGCAATGGTATCTAGATAACCCTAACCTTGTAGTAGAACCTGCAAACCCCATAAAGTTATCAGTAAGTAACTCAATATCATGGAGTTATAGTAGTGTTCCAGACTACATAGTTACATCAAGAGGAAATGTATTTACAGTTAAAGTGGAATGCGAAAAAATAAAGAATACCTTAACGACTATACAAATATCTATACCAAGCCCGGGAATCTCTACACCGTTATTTACAAGCGAAAACTTACTAAACCATCTACGATTATCTAAAGGTATGCAGAGAGGATACCTCTACGCAACTATACAGCAATCTAATCAAAAATACAACAAAGCTGTACTCTACTACAACGGTACAAGAATTCTATGTAGCAGTATCAATAATAAGAACAATTATGGCAACATAAACTTTACTTGGGATTTAGATAATAACGCAGTAAAGGAGATCATTATCAGTGGAGAAACACAATGCCCTAATAGTATTTCAACTATTTCTGAGTATACAAATTATAATTGGAACAATTTCGTAGTAGAATTCGTATTTAAGAATCTTATCTCTATACTAAGAGATGTAGACACAGTTACAATATACTTCAAGATTGTAGCACAGATAAGCGTTTCAGGGCAAGGAAATCCGCATGCAATTACATTCGCACCCTTCATTGAATTATCAAGACAAGAAGGCAATGCTGTATTCAATCTTCAAGCTCCTGCAACAGTAGCTACATCAAATCGTGGTCTACCTGTGGGGAATGAATACCTAGTAGTATTTAATGGTTATACAGTATTTCCTGTAAAAGGTTTTAATTTGAATCTTAATGAAGGTGTATACAATATGACTATAAGAATATATATTACACAACAACAAGGTCGGAATGTAAACCTTCAAAACATTAGGTTGGAATACTTAGCAATTGTTGGTGCTGATATCGCAGATCCATGGAAATAGAGAAAGATTTAATGTTAAACTAACTCAATAGATCCTTTCTCTAATACCTTATATCTCCTTACTTATATCCATGTAAATAATGTTTAGATAGATGTAGGTTCCTCTAACTTTATTATTTCACTATTTTCTTAAACCGTGTTCAGTAAGATTTTTAATAATTACTCTAAGAAGAGCTTGTTGAGTAATTAGAATAGTTAAATTTATATATTTGAAGATTCTATATAGCTATATAGGGTGTAGATCTATGTCTTCATCTAAGCTATATGGTTATGCAGGGAGAATTCTATGGGTAAATCTGACAACTAAGAGCTATAAAGTTATGGATACACCTATAGATCTTGTGAAGAGGTTTGTAGGGGCTAGAGGTTTTGGGGCTAAGATTCTGTGGGATTATGTTAAATCTGGTGTAGATCCTTTATCACCTGATAACCTTTTGATATTCTCTATAGGTCCTTTAGCTGGTACAGGTGCTCATAGCGCAAGTAAGTTCTTTGCAGTATTTAAATCTCCTTTAACTTATACATATTTTAGAAGTGTTGGTGGAGGTAATTTCGGTGCTGAGATGAAGTTTGCTGGTTACGATGCTATAGTTGTTGAGGGTAGAGCTGAGAAACCTACATATCTATGGATCCATGACGATGTTGTTGAGTTTAGAGATGCAGCACATGTATGGGGAGCTCTAGCAACTCATGCTACTGAGATACTGCTTAAGGAGACTGATAGAGATGCTAAACTTGTTGTTATAGGTCCTGCTGGTGAGAGGTTGGTTAGGTTTGCTTCTATTCAGACCGGTGAGACTAGGAGTGCTGGTAGAGGTGGTGGAGGTGCTATTATGGGTTCTAAAAACCTTAAGGCTATTGTTGTTAGAGGTACTAAGAAACCAGAGCTATTCAATGAAGAAGAGTTTGAGAAACTTGTAGAACAACAACTAGATCTATACCATAAGAACCCTGGGTTCCACTCATTTAGAGCTTTAGGTACAGCTGGATCTGTATATCTATTCTATACCCTAGGTCATTTCCCAACGTACAACTTTAAACAGCTTGAGCTAGAGAACGTAGATATATTTAGACCAGAAGTTCTAGCGAAATACGTTGTTAAAACAGATAGCTGCTACAACTGCGCTATGCAGTGTTGGCATTACTTCAAAACATCTAAAGGACCTTACGCAGGAATTATATGGGATAAACCTGAGTACGAAACTCTATGGTCTTTCGGTGGAAACCTAGGTATAACCAATCTAGAAGCTATTATGTATGCAAACATGTTATGCGATATCTATGGGTTAGACACAATATCGACAGGATCTGTTATAGCTTTTGCATACGAATTATATGAGAAAGGTATTCTAACTAAGAAAGAACTAGATGGTTTAGATCTTAGATGGGGTGACCCTGAACCTGCTTTAGAGCTTATCAGGAAAATAGCTTTAAGAGAAGGTATTGGGAATATACTTGCTGAAGGTGTTAAAAAAGCTGCTGAAATTATTGGTCGTGGTGCAGAGAAATTCGCAATGCATGGGAAAAGTCTTGAACTACCAGCTTACGATCCAAGATCTGGTAAAGCTCATGGTCTTAACCTAGCTACATCAAATATAGGTGCAAGTCATATGTATGGATGGGTATACTATGAATTCCCAGGAGCTCTAGAGAAAGTAGATCCTTTTGCTGTAGAAGGTAAAGGAGCTATATGTAAGAAAGTACAAGATGAATTCGCGGCTTACGAAGCTGTGGGGTTCTGTTTATTCCCAAGATCTATGCTACCTCTAGACCTAGTATCGAAAATGCTTTACACAGCAACAGGTATCGAGGAATTCAAGAATCCCCAATACCTACTCCTAGTCGGGGAAAGAATAGTAAATCTCGAAAGGGCGTTCAATGTTAGAGAAGGTTTCTCAAGAAATGACGATACACTTCCAGAGAGATTCCTTAGAGAACCTGTACCTAGACAACCATCAAAAGGACAGGTATTTGAATTAGATAAGCTTCTCGACGACTACTACACGGCAAGAGGATGGGATATCAAGACAGGTATACCAACGAGAAAGAAGTTAGAAGAACTAGAACTTAAAGATGTTGTAGATGAACTTGAAAAACTAGGTAGATTACCGAGGTGATCAAGAGTTTATGAAGATACTCATAGAGTTTTTAGGAGCTTTAGCAGAAAAACTTGGGAAAAAATATCTCTGGGTTGAACTAGAAGAAAAAGATATTGAAATTCAAGATCTTTTCCAAAAAATCTTACCTAAAATACTAGGAAAAGATTTAGGGGAAATACTCTACAATCTGTATTTAAGAAGAGAAGTTATTGTAGTAGTTAACGGCGTTACGGTTTTGGATTTCTCAACTAAGTTAAACAATGGAGATAAAATCCTAATCTTTGCTCAAACACTTGCATCGGGAGGTTAAGAATTTCCTCAAATATTCTCACCTATTTGTCGAGAAAAGCATTTCAAATTGATTACTATTCTATCTCTTGATTTGTTAACTCTTTAAATAACTTTAAAACTAGTTGATAAACTTCTGTAGCCCAATTTAAAGACTCTTTCGAGTCTTCTTCATCGTATAGTTCGTCTGGAGGTATCCCTGACTCTTCATCGCCATACATAGAAGGTTCTCTTTCTCTTCTAAGTTTCCTAGAAATCCTTGCTATTTTAGGTATATGATCTCTAAACCATTGTGGAAATCTATCAGCTTCTCTTTTAAGAACAGGGCCAACATCGTGCCATTTTGGAGGTTCTACTCCAACAATTCTTAGCGCAGCTTTTAATAATAGTTCAACTGCTTCTTGAGATTGTCTTACAACGTACGGGTAGTTACCTCCGTTAAGAGCTTCTTTTGCGTGTTTTAATCTCTCAAATGCTTGTTTTATATATGCTTTTGCCATAGCTATGTTATTCATATCTCTATCACTTCACCAAGTTTATACTCTTTCTTTAGAACCCAATACCATAGCTTCCCTAACCTCTTTCTCTCAGCACCTAAAACCCTTAACCTAGTTGCTATCTCATCTAAGATCTTCTTAAAGAAATCATCTCTATCAAATACTATAACTGCATCTACAACCATATCTAGGTATATAGGTCTATGTTTCTTAGCTTCTTCAACATCCAGAATAATAGGTGAGAAATCTACATAGAAACCTCTAGCCCATAGATCTTCAATCAAAGGTTCAACGATTTTCTCAACCTCCTCAAAAATCTCTAATCTTTTAAACCTAGATTTAGGTAGATCTTGTGCAACGATAAGTATATCCAGATCGCTATCCTTCCTAGCTTCACCACGTGCTACAGAACCGAAAACAACTAGAGATACAAATCTATCCCCCAATACATTGATCAAGGCATTACATAGATACTGTATGAGAGTTCTATAAGGTTCAGATAGATACTCAATACCAATTCTGTAGCTAGGGATAGTATCCAATCTTTAACACCTTAAGTTACAACTATATATCTTCCTGTATATCAATACTCTCCTTATGAAGATCTTTAACATATCTTATAAACTTTAAATATGCAGAGATTATTTTGGTATATTGAAAGAGGAAGAGCTTTATCTGAATCACAAGGTGTAGTACGGTATAGCTGAGGTGTAGAGGGGGTATCGATGGGGTTAGCTATTGAAGCTGTAAATCTTGTTAAAAGGTATAGAACTAAGAAGAGATTAGGGTTATTTAAATCTGTTACAGAGGTTGTTGAAGCTCTTAAAGGTGTTAGTTTCTCTGTTAGGTATGGTGAAGTTGTTGGTCTTCTAGGTCCTAATGGTGCTGGTAAAACAACTACTATCAAGATTTTGGCAACACTCTTAATTCCTGATGGTGGTGAAGCTAGGGTTGCTGGATACGATGTTGTTGAAGAAGCTGATAAAGTGAGGAAGAATATAGGTTTGATGTTAACTGTTGAGAAAGGTTTCTACGGGAAGCTTACTGGGAGAGAGAATCTCGAGTATTTCGCAGCTCTCTATGGGATGGATAGAGATGTTGCTAGAGAGAGGATAGATTACTTGATAAAGTTGTTAGAGTTAGATAAACTTGGTGCTGATACGAAACTCTATGAAGAGTTTAGCCTCGGTATGAAGGCTAGGCTTAGCTTAGCTAGAGCTTTGTTAACAGATGCACCTATACTTCTACTCGACGAACCTACTCTAGGTCTTGACCCTCCTAGCGCTAGAAAGATTAGAGAACTTGTTAAAGATCTTGCTCATAGAGATGGTAAAGCGGTTCTATACACAACTCATAATATGTTTGAAGCAGAGCTTGTATGTGATAGAATTATAATGATTAATAAAGGTAGGATAGTTGCTGAAGGTACTCCTGCAGAGCTTAAGGAGAGGATACCGAAGCTCAAGGTATTGAATATAGCTGTACGTGGTAACCAAGGTAATCTTAAAGATATCCTCAACTCTATAGATTCTAAGTTCGAGGTGGATTCGGGGGAAGCTGATGTGCATAACATTAAGGTATATCTGAAGAAACCTGAGGAAGTACTCGATGAACTTCTTAAGAAGTTTATAGGTAGAGGTTTCGAGGTAGTATCCATAAAAATTGAAGAACCTACACTTGAAGATGTATTTATATACTTCAGTGGTGGATCTACATGAGTATGCTAGATCTTGTTAGAGTAGAGTTTAAACTTGTTTACGGAGATCTATTTAGAAGAAAATCAGCTTTCATAACGTTTATCCTCTACCCCTATATATTCACATCGTTCACTTTATTCATAGGCTACGCTGTTGGTTCTCCAAGAGGATTCGTTGAAAGAGTTGGTGTAGATCCTGTTGTATATATGATTACGGCTAGCTATATGCTTATGTCTATTTTCTCGAGTATAGATGATCTTCTCTGGAGACCTCTTCTAGATCTACACATAGGTACTCTTCCATATATAATTGCTTCACCTGTCAATAGATTGAAGTACTATACCGCTATACCTATACCTAGGCTTGTAGCTGTACTCCTCTTAGGTTTTACAAGTATACTACCTGTATACATTCTGTACTACGGTTTAGAAGGAGTTGCTGTAGTATTTGTAGTTATATCTATTCTTATTGTAGGGTGTTTAACTATGGTATTCTTCTCAATAGCTTTAGCTATGTCAATACATAGAGTAGGAGAATCTTGGAGAATGTTAAATATTGTTAGACCTGTGTTAATGATTCTTATGGGTGTTTACTACCCTAGGATGTTTATGCCTTTAGCTAGCTATATCCTTAGCTCCTTTATACCTTCTTCCCATGCTGTAGAAGCTGTGCAGAGGTTCTTAATGGGTATGAGTAGCGATATCTATATCTTGATAGTTTTAGCTATAGCTATATCGTTTATATATATGCCTATAGGTAAGATATCGATAAGAGAGTGGGAGAAGTCTAGGGTGAGGAGAGGTGTTGAAACTTTTTAGAAGAGCATACGCAATATTTAAAGCTTACTTCATGGTAGAACTCGTAAGGTCTAGAGGTATTGTATACGGTTTGCTTAGTATGGCTATGTGGATAATCTTATTTACAATGCCTATAGCATTATTCTCAAGCGATACTATAGAGCTTGGCGATGTATCTGCAAGAATATTCACTGGAGTGATAGTCTTTATGTTCTACGGTATGGCTACATGGGATTGGGCTGCAGAGATTAGGTGGATGATAAACGAAGGTAGGGTAGACTACTATATTGCTAGTGGAGCAGGTTTTCTACCTCATTACCTAGGGTTACTCCCAGTATCGCTTATGTGGTTAGGAATATCTTTAACAGTTAACTACACCGTACTTTCTCTACTATGGGCACCACCAAAACTATTACTAGTAGATCCTCTCATCTTTATCTATGGCTTCTTAATGCTTTTACTCTGCCTCATAGGTTACGCACTTATCCTCGGAGGAACAATGCTTTCAACAGGTGTTACAGGTTTTATCATAGAGATAGTAAGTTTTATACTACCGATAGCTACAGGAGGTCTACTCCCATTAAGATATATGCCTGAGCCTTTGAAGAGCATAGCTCTTGCAACACCTTTCAGCTACCCAGCTGAATTAATAAGATTCTCTTTACTAGGTATCGAACCTGTCGTAGGGGTATGGAGAACCGTAGTTTTGAGCTTATTATACGTCCCTCTATTCTTGTTAATAGGTATAATCTACTTTAAGTACCAGTTAAGGAGATCTTTAAGAGAAGGTTTTAAAACAATATCAATGTGGTGAAAATCTAAGCATAGACATTCTATTAGGGATAGCCTCAATATCTATGTATTTATGTTTTAACTCTTTTTAAGTAGCATATGTAGAAAGCTATCAAATATTTTTAGGAATTGCTTAGAATCATCTACGGTATGTATAAGCGATGGTAGAAGGTGTACTTGGTACTCAGGGAGATATAGAATGTTGTTTACTCTTGCATAAAGGTGAAATACTTTCTCTATAGTTCTACTCCATCTATATTCTTGAGCTTCTCTCGCATTTCTAGGTCTTATCTTTGTGAAGTGTATGCATAGTATAGTTCCTACACCTGTACAACTACACGGAATTCTATATTCTTGACATATCTTCTCAACATCATTTTTAAAAATACTCCATAGAGAATTGGCTTTTTCATATAGATACCTATGCTCGTAGAGATACTTAATCAAAGAGTAGCCGGCAACCATGTTAACCGGGTTTCCAACGAATGTACCTCCATGGAAAGGTCTTTTCCTCGGCTCTAAATACTTTAAATGGTCTAGAAGCTCCATAACCTCAGATCTACCACCGAAAGCACCTGCACCAGGGAAACCACCTCCAATAGCTTTACCAAATACAACTATATCAGCTTTTACACCAAAGTACTCTTGAGCACCACCAAGAGATAATCTAAAACCTGTTATAACTTCATCAAATATTAGTAGAGCTCCATATTCATAGGAAAGTCTTCTCAACTCTTTTAAATAACCATCATCAGGTTCTATACATCCACCAGCTCCAAGAACAGGTTCAACAACAATAGTTGCTACAGAGAATTTCTTCAAGATATTCTCTAAAGCTTCAACATTGTTAAATGGAACTGAAAGTGTTAGAGAAGTATACTCTTCTGGAAGACCAGCTGATTCAGGTCCTATGTAAGGTGGTGTAACAGCTGTATGTAGAGCATCGTAACCCCCATGCCACCCACCTTCAATCTTCAGAACATATTTCCTCTTTGTATAAGCTCTTGCAAGTCTAAGAGCATACATATTAGCTTCTGTTCCACTATTAGTAAACCTAATCATCTCTAACCCAGGAACAATTTTCGTTAGAAATTCAGCATATTCAACTGCATAACGATTCTCATAACCTAGATGAGTTCCTTTCTTTATAACCTCAGAAATAGCATCTACAACAACCTCAGGTGCATGACCAAGTATATGAGCGCCATGACCCATCCAAAAATCTGTATATTCATTTCCATCAACATCCCATACTTTTGTACCTAAAGCTTTCTCAATATAGATTGGGTATGGATGCATAAACCTAATAGCGTAGGTAACACCCCCGGGAAAATACCTGGAAGCTTTAAGGAACATCTCCCTACTCCTAGAAGTCTTCCCAAGGTAAATACTCTCTAAATTTTTACGTAGATCAGCTAACCTTGATTCCACAACTTCGATATCTATCAATATCTACACCACAAACAAAATAGATTAAGATTACTATATAATTCTTCATAATTCTTTAACATCATTAACTATAGATATAGAAATAAAATTGGAAGATATAAAAAACTATTAATTAAATCTATAGCAAGAGCATTCTCACGCTACTTCCTTTTCTTCTTACCAAAGAAATAGATAAACCCAGCTATAGCAAAACAGATCAATGTACTAATAGGTGTAAAACTACAATGTGCATAATAACCTAATAAACATGGTTTACTTGCTGGAGCAGGTATTAACGTCCATATACCCAATACTATAAATATTATTGTCCCTAACCAATAATACCATTTCATACTCTAAACCTATACCCTATTTAACTAGCATAGAGGATATTTAAATATATATGCCGGTATTTAGCTAAATAACATCATAACATCGTAAAGCTATACATTTGTAATATACATCAAATCAATAAAATAATATCCTTCATATCTCTATAGATATTGATAGCTTCGAAGATATTTTATTTCTTCAACCTAAGTATTATTTTTAAATAATTATACGTCAATAGTTTTTAACAAAGTAGTGATAGCTGATTTTTATAATAATTTTACAATTTAAAACTTCACCCTTTAGAACGAGAATAATAAAAAGTTTGTAAGTTTTTTGATGTTGAATAGTTGATGTAGTTACCGTTTATCCCTAGATACTTATTCTCATCGGTTCATGTTTATTCATTGTATCTAGGGGGTTCCACTTCGTCCATAGAGATCTAGGAATCTCTGTAGGTTCACGGACGGCTGTCGAGCCCAACAGAAGAGAGCTCCCATCTATTTTCAACTTGCTTAGGCTTGGAGTAGTGCTCCCATCGCCTAGAGGGGCTCAGGGAGAGCTAATATAACGAGAGCTCTAGTTGTTGAACCAACGATACTCTTAATGGATGAGCCGTTCTCACAGCTAGATCCATTAACAGCAGAAGCTTTGAGAGCTGAAATCTTAGATCTATGGTTATCAGGAGTTACAACTGTTAAAGGTATCGTTATGGTTACACATAATGTTGAAGAAGCAGTTCTTATGGCTGATAGAATTATCATCTTAACACCGAGACCAGCAAAAATAGTTAAAATAATCGAGGTAAAATTGTTGAGACCGAGAGATAGAAGATCTAAAGAATTCCAAGATATTGTAGATCAAGTCTATGAATACGTAAGTTAAAATAAATCGCTCCCTACAATTATTTTCCCATAGAATCTTTATAAAACAAATCTACTAGATCTAATCGTTATCGTAGCCATATGAAAGTGTAGAGTGTTAGAACCAGTATAGTGTTTGTTATATTGAATGGTAGTGCTATTTTTATGAATTCTGCGAATTTTGTTTTAGCGTTCTTGCTATCTAGTATGTGTACAGCTACAACATTTGCTCCACTACCTATATACGTAAATCCTCCTCCAGCTGTTAACCCTGCTAGCACCCCCCATGCGAGTATTAAAGCATCTACCCCTGTTTTCATAGCTATAGAATCTACTATCGGTAGTAGTGTTAATGTTACAGGTATATTCTCTATAAATGCTGATAGAGTTGTAGAGATAATAAATATCGTTATACCTAATGCAACAAGATTTTCACCTATGTTTTTAACTATAGAATTCGCTATAATATCTGTTATTCCGTACTTCTTCAGAGAATTGCTTAGCAGGAATATAGCTATTAAGAATAACGGTAACCTATAATCTAAACCTTCTTTAATAGATTTTCTAACACATTCGGTATCCCTATGAATAGCTATCCTAACTATGTATAGACCTATTAAAGCTGTTAAAGCTGATAATGTTAATGGTATCCCGAGTTCTTTTCTAAAACTTAAAAGTATTATCTTTATGAAAAGGAATATCGTTGTCTCTAAAACGAATACCCTATCTATACGCTCTTCATATACATTAGCGATATCTATATAGCTATTCTTTAAATGTTTAAAATTCTGAATAACGTGGATTGCTGTAGCTATAATCATTGAGATGAAGACTATGAAAAACATCGATAACTTATTGCTGTATATGAAGAAATCTGTAAACGCGAGATTGTAACGACCTGCAACAATAATAGCTGGAGGATCTCCAACCATTGTAGCAGATCCAGCCATACCTGCTGCAAGAGCTATACCTATGAGAAGCTCTTTAACATTTATATTCAGAAGAGAAGCTATTTCAAATGCTATAGGTGCGAATATAAGTACTGTGACAGCGTTTTCAAGAACAAGACTAACTATACCGCTAAGCAGTATTACTGTGTAGAGTAGAAGTAGAGGTTTTCTAACCCTAGAAACAGATCTATATGCAATCCATTTAGCGAAACCAGATATCTCTAGTATAACGCTATAGATATTCATACACATTATCATACCCAAAACATCCCAATCAACGTAGTGAACAAAATCTTCGAAAGTAATAGCCTGTGTAATCAGTAGTAAGATTATCGCTATAGCCGCTATCTTATACCTCTCAATTTTCTCTAAAGCTATTAAAACCACTGTTACGATAAACAGTATCGAAACAAGTAGTTGGTATACATGGTTAACTTCTAAAACCATTTCACACCGTTACTAACCTAGGGGTAAAGGTATTTAAGTTTATTGTATATCTATTGTATTGAAGCTTCAGTCTAGCTCTGATTACTAATAAATCTACTCCATTATTGCTATAGCTCTTACTAAACTTCCAGAACCTCTATAGATTTTCAGTGGTAATCCGTAGAAGTAGAACTTTCTACCGATCAATTCTTTCAAATTTGTTAAATTCTCGTATACTATGATGTTGTTCTGTAGTAATGGTTTGTGAGCTGGGTAAGGTTCTCTATCTATACTTGGGGCATCTGTTCCAACTGCTTTAAACTTCTTCTCTATCAATAGTTTTGCTGCTGATTCATCTAACCCTGGGTGATCAAACCATTCTGGTGTACCTATCTTGCTATCGTAACCTGTTCTTATTAGTAGAACCCATCCTTCGAAAGATGTTATACCTGTTTTCTCGAGTTCTCTTAATAGAGTTTCTCTTGTTATTGTAGATCTCGGTGGGAGGTAGGAGAGATCTACAGCTATTCCAGGGCCTATGAACATTTCTAGAGGTAACATATCTACAGTAACTCCATTCTCTATAACATGTGCAGGTGCATCTAGATGTGTTAATGTATGGTCATTTAGAATTAGTAAAGTGCTGTAGAAACCTGTCTCCTTTATCGTTGTCCATGTAGTGACTACAGGTTCTACATATATAGGGTGTACAGGTGCTTTTGTTTTAATAGTCATTGTGAGATCTACGATCTTCATATCTAGCACCTATATCTGTGATATGCTAAAGTTTTTAAATCTGAAAACACTCATTGGGTAGGGTTTAGCTATGAAGAGTATTAAGGTTAGAGCTTACTGTAGCTCTGCAAATCTAGGACCTGGATTCGATGCTCTAGCTGTTGCTCTCGATGCTTTCTATGACGAGGTAGAGATAAAGATTGTAAACGGCTCTGGAAAGGTTTTCATTGAGAGGATCTACGGTCCATACGCTGAACAGGTTAAGAATCCTTCAACAGTTACAGGTGTTATCGATGTTCTGAAGAATGTTAAAGGTGTTCATCTAGATGATGTAGATATAGTTGTGGAACTCTATAAAGGGGTTCCTATAGGTGTAGGTCTCGGTAGTAGTGGTGCATCAGCTGCTGCAACAGCTTACGGTCTTTCCCATCTACTATCTCTAAACCTTAAGCCAAGTGAAGTAGTGTATATAGCTGGTTTAGCAGAAGCTTATGCTGCAGGATCTCCTCATTTCGATAATGTTGCTGCTAGTACTCTTGGGAAACTAGTTGTTCTAGCTATCCTAGAGAAGGAAATTATAGTTAAACAAATCGATTTCGATACATGGTTCGCTATAGCTATGCCTACGAAGAATATTTTCGGCGAAGGTAAGACGAAGATGATGAGAGAGGTACTCCCGAAAACAGTTGAACTTCGTAAAGCTGTTGCAAATTGGAGTAGGTTAGCTATCATGATAACTTCTGTAGTTCAAGGAGATATAGAGACTTTCGGGAAGATGATGGAGTTAGACGAAATAGTAGAACCAGCAAGATCGAAACTAATACCGTGCTATAAAGAGGTTAAAGAAGCTGCAAAGAAAATGAATAGCCTAGGTGTAACAATAAGTGGTGCAGGTCCTAGTATAATAGCTTTAACGAAAAGTAGAGGTCATGCTGAAGAAGTAGCTGAAGCTATGGCTAACGCATATTCAAAATGTGTTGAAGCTGTACCAATTATAGCTAGAACAGCTCCAGGAGCACACATAGTGTAGATATCGTAATAGCGTATATATTCAGGTTAAGGAGTAATCTATATAGCGAGAGGTTTATCTCTATGGGTCATATCTTCGTTAAAGCTAGTTTCAGAGGTAGAGATGTGATAGAATTTGAGAAGATTCTCATCGATGCAAGAGCTTCCTTTACCGTTATGCCTATAGATATCGCTGAGAAATATTTTATTGAAACACCTTTTACAGCTGAGCTAAAGCTCGGCGATGGACGAACAGTTAAAGCTAAGGTATTTGTAGCAGAATGCGAAATTGAGGGTAGGAAAGGTCCTGTGAGAATCCTTGCTTTTGAAAAAGCTATACCTGTAATAGGTGTTGATACTCTCGAAACACTAGGTCTTAAAGTAGACCCTGTAACAGGAAGGATAGAGAAAACAGAATACTACATGCTATAATTATCGTTTTAGTATTACTAAATCTTTTTCACAGGAATTAAAATGTAGTGCTGTGATTTGATAGTTTATTGAAGTTCTATAGCTTCTGCTAAGTAGTATTTCTTGTGGTAGACTATCTGTTTATCTCCTACTATTCTAAACTTACCTTCTAGAACTATATCTTCGGAATTCCTACCTACCATAACTCTGTAGTCTCCTGGCTCTATAACGAGGTTCATATTTCTATCATAGAATGCTAAGTTCTCTGTAGGTATTCTAAACAATATCTTCTTTATCTGACCAGGTTCGAGGTATATCTTCTTGAACGCTTTAAGCTCTTTTAATGGTCTTGTGATTTCTGAATATTCTTTCGATATATATACCTGGACAACCTCTTTCCCAGGGTACTTACCTACGTTCTCTACAGTAACCTCTATCTCTACAAAACTAAACGGTTTTACCTCGGGTGTTCTGATAACGAGATCTCTATACCTGAACTCTGTATAGCTTAAACCGAATCCGAATGGGAATAGAGGTTTTGCATCTACATCGATATAATCTCTAAATGATGATGGTTTTCTAGAGTAGTATATAGGTACTTGACCAACTGTTTTCGGTATTGATACAGGTAGTCTTCCGCTTGGGTTAACATCTCCGAAGATTATATCTGCGATAGCGTTACCCC
>JAJHRF010000071.1 GCA_020832925.1 Desulfurococcaceae archaeon
GCTTCCTTTTGCTGAGAGCATCTACAAACCCTGTCTTATACCTCCTAACATCTGAACCATCATAAGCTGTAATTGTTCTAAGGTTAATATCTAGAGCAATAATGCCTCTAGGTGCATAAGGCTTGTACATAAATTCAAACACTATGCTCACAAACAGCTTTCCATTCACATACTTTACGTGAACCTCTTTCCACCTAAGACCCCTAAACCTCTCTATATACTCTCTCCTGTGCTTGAGTTTTAAGGTGTACCACTTATCCCTCAGAATGATTCTGATTATTCCCTTGTCTAGCTCTACCCTAGCATCTTGGTAATCTAGTCTAGCTGAAAACTTTCTAAGAGTAGGCTTACCTCCATTACTCTCTCTAGCAGCTTTAACCAGTGCAAGTGTATATTCATATATGTTTCTAGCTACATGAGCTCTAAAACCATAGCTTCTAAGCATTTGGTAAAACATTTTATGTGCCTGTGCCTTGCTCGGAACCTTGTCCAAGTCCCATAACGCATCTACAACTCTCTGCATAGCGTATCTATAGAGCAATAGATCCCAGAGCAAATCGTTAATACTACCCTCAACAACCTCTGCAACAGCCTTAAGAGCCCTGCGATACGCTTCCTCAGGGATCCGCTCATCAACAAAGCGGATAGACCCCTTCATCGGGTATCACCGGAAGGTTTTCAGGTTAGCTATTTTGCTTGCAAATTTAAAAACTTTTTACAGCTAATCTTATTGTGATGAGAGTATGAGTATTGTCTATGTCTTCGAAGCTACAGTTGTTAAATATGCTAAGGATAGGTACGTGATATACCCGCCTAAGGAGTATCAGGAGAAGCTTAAGAAACTACATGGGGAGAAAGTAAAGGTTATAATAGTTAAAGAGAGTGACTAACCCACATATTTACAGCTATTCATAGCTAATTACAGTTGATGAAGACCCTGCTACGGCTATGGTTGTTGCGGACTTAATGCAACAGATGTAGCTTTCTACGGATCTATAATGATTCTACAGCTTTTCCCAGATCTAGAGAAGAAATGGATTGAATACCATGCACAATGGCAACTTAAACCAGGTCTATGGCCATACTACGAAGCATTCGCTTTAGCATTACCAGAGAACGCTATGATACTTAAAGAGATGATTAAGAAGGATCCATCTATAGCAACAGATTTGAAGAAGTTTAGAGAAGCTGTTAGAAATATTGTGAAGACTACAGGTAGAGATCCAACTGGAAGAGTTATGTACTTCTTCACAGGATCGTTTAAGAGACCAGATACATACGATAGACCTGATATGAATCCTGAATACGTGCTTATGGTTATAAGGGATGCTGTATGGCTTGGGGATAGAGAGCTTTTAACAAAGCTTTGGGGTAATCTTAAGGAGGCTATAGATGTTATACTTAGAACCCACGATCCTCTAGGCGATAAACTCCTATACCACTATACCCCAGCTGGTTATGAAGCTGTTAGGCAGAGCGTAGCTAGGTATGTACCACCTTATCCTGATATCTTTAGACAGATCTTGGTTACTCTAGGTGCTGGCTACACATTCTTCCCGATATCGGTACAGACATTTGATACATGGAGTATGATAGGGATAACATCATTCACAGGAATACTATGGTTAGCTGCGTTGAAATCTATGGTAGAGGCATCAGCTATTGTTGGAGATTCTGGGTATAGAGAGTATCTATCAAAGATTTATCAAGAGGCTAGGGAGAAATTGTTAAAGTATCTATGGAACGGGGAATACCTAGATCTATGGTATGATCCTATAAGTGGTAAGAGAGATAAAGGATGCTCATTATCTCAGCTAGATGGACAGATATTCTTATCGCTCCAGCTAGATATGGGCTACGCTATAGATAGAGAGAAAGTTTTGAGTATACTGAAAGCTATATACAACTACAATTTCAAAGGTGAGGAAGGTCTCATAAATGGTTCCTATCCAGAAATACCAAGACCAGCTTATGCAGGTGATATGCCGTTACCAAATGATACAGGTCTTACATATGCAATAAGCTCGCAGATAGATACCCCGTGGACTGGGGTAGAGTTCGAAGTTGCTGCTTACATGATCCACGAAGGTATGGTAAAAGAAGCTATAGATATACTGAAAGCTATTCATGAGAGGTATGCAAGATATGGAGAGTACTGGAATCATATTGAGTGTGGAGAACATTATTATAGAGCTATGGATTCTTGGCTAGTGCTGATGGCTATAGAGAACCTATTCTATAACGGATTCGAAGCAAAATTAAGATTTGCGCCAAGGATAAGTAAAGAGATGTTTAGAGGATTGATTACTGTTATAGGTACGTGGGGGTTAGCAGAACAGAATGTGAAAGATAAAGAGCATAGAGTTACTATACAACTAGAGAAAGGCTCTATCTATGTAAGGTATGTAGAGATCGAGGCATTCGGCGATAATGTAAAAGATCTAGAGGTATACCTAGATGGTATAAAAATTAAAGCTAAGTATAGAGTTGTTGATAAAATGATAAAGATAGACTTAGGATCGTTGTTAAAGTTGTCGAAGAGTATGGAGATAAAGGTTATATATAGCTGAATTAGAGATGTACCTAGGTTTTTGATCTAGCTTAGTTTTGCTAAGAGTTCTATCATTTTTTCTCTAAGTTTCTCACCTTCACCAGGCTCTATAATTGATATAGGTACCTCTACCTCGTATCCACCCTCGGAGAAAGCTTCTATTGTCGGTATATACATCCAGTAAGAGTTAAAGTAGCATGAAACTATAGTGTACTTAAATGGACTTCTACTCTTTATATACAGCTGATGTTCTACGAAGACCTCGGCAGGTAGAAACACCATAGCTATGCTATCGCAGATTTTTAGAACCGCTATAGGTGTTGGTAAAGTTCTCAACCCTTTAATTTCATTAATAAGCATCTTAGCTACCCTAAGTTTTAAAATATCTTGTTCTATACCATGTTTCCTCAGCTCATCTGCTAGCTTATCTATATCAATTTTCTCGATGAATTCTACAATTTCTTTCCTAAGCTTAAGCTCAACTAAAGCTGTTCTATAGTCAATCGCACATCTACTTAAATCGATTTTCTCCCCAAGTTCTAAAGACTTCAAAGCTTCTAAAGCTATCACCTTGCCGTATCGCTCAACTTCGTAATACTTACCACCTCTTCTATCGTAAGGTTTGCTAAGATCTGTTGAAAATGTATATGGATTAATATTACCACAACAACCATTTAGATAAACAGCTTCCTTCCCTAATAAATATCTGAGAAACCTTTCTACAGCTCCTGGATAATCGGAAGATATACAGAGATTATCAGGACCAAGAATAACAGGATGTGCAGTAAAATTAACTATACAAACAATATCTAGATCTAGAGCTATTACCTCAGGATCTATAACACCACCTAAAGGTTTCCTACGATTATATACTAACTGCGGTAAAGAACTTTTACCAACAACAACCCGGGAAACATCTTTAACACTATTGATAGAAGCTTTAATACATCCAACAACACTTCTCACAAAATAATCTCTATAAAGATCATCAGTAACAGGAGCTGGAGATGCATGACTATGAGTAGCACCTAACAAAACCTCAACAACACCTAACTTCTTAACACTATCCTTAACATCTAAATAAACACTATAAGGAACCCCTATAAGATCAGCAGAAACAACACTAAGATATCGACCGCTACTAAACTCGAAAGAAATACACTTAACATAAAGATCGTCATATATACATCTAGAAGATTCTAAACGATCACCATAACCCTCCAACATAATACCTATAGGAGGAGTTACAGCAACTTTAGCAAAACCTATTCTCAAATCATACCACCTCATATTAGAATATCTTAGATACAGAATTTAAAAAACAAAGATCTCATTACAGAAATAAACACTATACAAGGTGTTGAAAGGATGTTTATTGATGAAGGATTTAATATTGAATTAATTTCATTTAAAGCTCCACTAATACTAGACGTAATTTCAATAAAAATTTGTAAAACAACCTTATTTATGTGAAAACAATTTTATTGAATAAATACATCGTGTTACTAATTACTTACTAAATCTTACCCCTCTTGTTAATGCCGCTCCCGCTAATATCATACCTGTTACAACCCATTGATAATAAGGATTTACACCAAGTAGTATAAGTATATCTTGTATCAATGTTAATATGTATGCTCCAATAAATGGACTGAGAGGACTTCCCGAACCACCTGCAAGGCTAATACCACCTAGTACACATGAAGCTATAGCGTTATAATACCTGATCTTATTGAGATAGGTATACAAATACTGAATCCTGTACAACTTGAGTGTATAAATCCTGTAGAGATTAAGAAGAGGTATGGAGATAAAATAGTTCTCCACAGAACAATATCGGTTCAAAGAACAATACCTTTTGGAACAGTTGAAGATGTTAGAAAAGAGGTTATCTCTAGGATAGTAGAGTGTGGAAAGAATGGGGATTTAATCATAGCTCCTGCTCATACCGTTTGTCCCTAGATGGTCATTCCCTTCATTTCTGAGTTTTTCAGGGTCTCATCTAGGGACTTCCACCTCGTCCACAGGGACTTGGAGATCTCTGTGGG
>JAJHRF010000072.1 GCA_020832925.1 Desulfurococcaceae archaeon
GTTTTCAAAGTACTTCTCTGCAAGGTGTGGTGAACTTAGCTCTGAAAAACTTGTTAATATTTTCAAGGATTTTATTTAGAGATTTAACAGAGTATTAGCTGGTCAGAAGGTTTTAACTGCGTCTTTCCATAGACATCTGTATCTATCTCCTTAGCAAGTTTCTATGTAAGGGTGCACTATCAATAATTACCTTAACTTTATCTTTTAGACTTTTCAACTCTAGAATTGTTAGGAATACCTTTGAGAAGAGGGTGAGAGGTAATGCCTAGAGCTATTCTTAAAGAATCTATAGTATATTATAAAGCTATCCTAAGACCCGTTATAATAGTTTTAAAAAAGCTAGATCTAAATGTTGATAATGATGTTGTTGAAAAGATAATGCGAAAGTATATGAAGCAGAGAAAAACGTTGTTATAGCTTAGCATATCTTCTAGTACTGTCTAACAACTTCAACAAGATTTCTAGGGTTATCGATATCTAGACCTAGAGCAGATGCATATCCATAAGCAAAGAGTTGTAGTGGTACTATAGCTGAGAGAACGTTCAATTCCTCGAAATCTGTTCTAGCTATCGTGATAGTGTTTTCATCTACATCTCTACTACTCAACCTCAACACATAGCTACCCATAGATAGAAGCTCTTTGTAGAGTTTGTATACATAGCTATAGCTCTCCCCATCCTGGTTCAAAACAACTATAACCTGGTTCTCACCAACAGTAGCTATAGGTCCATGTCTAAACTCTAGAGCGTGAAGAGCTTCTGTAGCTATATAGGTAGACTCTTTTAGTTTTAGAGAACCTTCTAAAGCTATTGGGTACGCAGGTCCAGAACCTAGGAAAACAAAACGTTTAACACCTTTCTCTACATAGCTACGAGCTAAACTAAATATCTTCTCCCTACCATTGATAACGTTCTCCACATACTCTTTAAGTATAGGTAGCTGTGAAGTGATATCATATATCTTCCCTGAAATCATACCAACAATACTCCTCGTAAGCATTAGACCTGCTAAAGTCATAGAGAAGAAGCTTTTAGTCATAACAACACCTCTCTCAATACCCACATCTATATATAGATAGCTATCTACGTAATTTCTAGCTCTACTCTTCTCATTAATAGTTATAACTACGCTGAACACACCTTTCTCTCTACCAATCTTCAAAACATCGAGAGTTTCAGCAGTTTCACCAGATCTAGATACAGCTATCAAACAACAATCCTTAGACAATCTATTACTATAGTACATTATAATCTCTGAAGAAGGTAAAACATACACCCCTACATCTATATCCTCAACAAGCAACGGAAAAGATATTAACATAGCTGAGTAGTAAGAAGATCCACAACCAGTAAAATAGAACTGTCTACACCCTTTACCAATCATAATTTCGGCAACACTCTTTACAACATTGAAAGTCTTCCCAACATTCTCTACAGATATAGGGATTTCAAGGATATCTTTAAGAGTTTTCTCACTATATATCCTCAAAACAACCACCAATTACTATAACAAGTTCGAGAACTTAAATAAATACTTCATCAAGTTATCGATATACTGAATTCTATAAAGATCCACCCTCAGTCTTATCATATTCACAACTACAGTACTTAGCATTAGGTGTAGAGCTAATAATATTCCTGGAGATATATCCTTTGGTGAAGCTTACAATGGTTTCGAGGAGAAATACCTATTTAAGAATAGCTAGATTCAGTTCTCCTAAAACTATACTTGCTACTATAGCTCCTTTCTACCCTGTTTGGAATACGTATAGAGGGAAGCTTGAAGATATTGCGAAGAGATACCCAGATCTATTCCCGTACTATAATCCTGAAGATATTGATTACATCGATCCCCCAGGTATCCCATATACTAATAAAATCAAGGTTGATGCTTTTGGTTGTGTGTGGAGGACGAGAGTTGAAGGGTATATTGGTGAAGTTATTAAACATCCTCTAGATGATTGGAGTAAGTTGAAAGATTTCAAATTACCTGATCCAGAAGCTGGTATACCTACAGAAAGTGGTGAAATTAATTATCTAACTAAACCCGGGAAGATCAAAGCTATTGTTCCTTGGGATGAGATTTTCAACTCTATGGAGAATGCAAAGGAGAAAGGAAATGTTGTATCTGCTTGGCTTCCTCACGGATTTCTATTCCTAAGATTGATTTATTTAAGAGGTTGGTCAAACATCTTCATAGATATGTATAGGAGGAGAGAAGAGCTATATCAGTTAATCGAGATGTTAACAGATTACTATCTAGAGATAATCAAGATATATAAGAAGAACTTTAGCTCGATAGACGTTTTCACTTTTGGTGATGATCTAGGTGGATCTGATAGACCTTTGATAAGGGTTGAATACTTCAAGGAATTCATATATCCTGCATATAGAAAGATATTTCGAGAGGCTAAGAATAGTGGTGCTTTAGTATATCTTCATACAGATGGTTGTACTGTTGAGTTATGGGATTTACTGATAGATGCTGGTGTAGATATCTTGAATATTCAGGATAAGCCAAATGGTTTAGAGAATATATTGAAGAAGCTTAGAGGTAGAATAGCTATAAACCTAGATATAGATAGGCAATTACTTGCATATGGGAAACCCGATGAAGTTAGAGAGTATGTTACAAAAGTTTTGAGACTTTTTAAAGATCCTAGAGGTGGGTTTATGGTTTACTGCGAAATACATCCACCAGCAAATCTAGAAACTATAGAGGTATTAGCTAAAACTCTTGTAGAGAACCTATCTCTAGAATAGATATGGTGAATATTTTTATCTACTCTACAATTTTAGTGATCGTAGTACTCTATCTGTTTCTTCCTCAGTCAACGTTATTCTAACACCTTTCCTAAAATGCCAATCATATGAACACCATCTAATAACTTCAACCCTGGTATTCCTCAATTCAATAGGTATCTCTTCTCTAACTCTTTTAGAAAACCTCGTTAACTCTACAATGAAGATACATTTAAACCATTTATTACCTTCTTCATCAACTCTATACTCATCTGTCTTAATAATATCTACTACAATACCCTGCAACAACTTCTTCTTACACATCAACTCTACCACCTCTTTACAGGGTATCTCCCATACTTCTTACCTATTCTAATCATAGCTAAGTAGTTCTCTAGCTTAACATAGTTAGCAACAGTATTACCACATCCCAGAGCATATCCTCCTCCAGGTGCACACCTCCTAATAATATCCTTGACATACTCTATGAATTCGTCTAGAGGTGATCTAGATAGTTTATCCATATCAACTCCTCCTAGTATAGCTATTCTATCTCCGTAAAGCTCTTTATACTCTGTAACAGGATATGATGTATCTTCAAAAGAATGTTTAGCATCTATACCGACATAATTTATAAGATCCTCCATAACTATCCTCAAATTACCACAGCTATGAAGTATAAACGGTTTCCCATATCTATGAACATTAGCAACGCATTCTCTTTGCCATGGAAAAACAAGCTCTCTTAAAATCTCTGGTGATAGAAAAGGACCTTTTTTATAACCCATATCATCACCCATAGACATAGCGCCAACCTTCTCTTGTTCAGCTGATATTTTGCAGAAGAATGAGATAACTTTCCCAACCTGTTTAAACATATCTTCGACAAGTTTTCTATCTCTTCTCAAAGCTTTTGAAAACGGTACGAAACCCATAAGCCACATAACATTCTCTAATACTCCACCAGGTGTTAACGGTATTATCATAACGTTTTCTGGTAGATGTCTAGCCATAGTGTTGTATAGGAGTAGGAATATATCTTGAATTTCTGAAAGATCTGGCCAAGGATATTTCTCAAAATCATCTCTACTCTCAATAACACCTCTATACTCATCTTGCCAAGACCTCTTAGGTCTCTTCAAAGGTGCTACATCTTCAGCTAGAATAATGTTTGTTCTTGGGAAAGGTGAAGGTATTTGAAGAACAACGTAATCGTACCCAAGGCTTGTATAGAACTTTATCTGTAGAATCATGTCGTGTTCTAAAGCTTGGAGATACTTCGAATCTCCTTTTAAAATAGATTTCGCAATACTATACATATCAGCATATTTTAACTTAAGCTCGTCCCTAGTTATAGCTTCAATAACTTCTGGATCTGCAAACAAATCATAGAAAGGAATTCTATCAATAGGTTCTTCTAGATGTAGAACAGCGTAAAATCTCTCAAAATCAGGTTTATCTACATCCATATACAACACCTCAGATTTCCATATCTATACCCTAACACAGAATTTTTGTACTGTTTCGTAAATAGTTATTATGTTTTCTAAAGGCATATCAGGTTGCAGGACAGTAAAAAATTTATTAGGGTTTTTTGGGATTGTTTATTGTTGGTTAGGGTCTAGATATGAGTAGTGGATCTGAGAGGTTGTTGAAACCTAGTGAGTTCTGCAGGATTGTTGGTATTAGTTATCGTACTTTTAAGAGATGGGTTTCTGAGAGTAGGATAAGAGTTGTTAGAACACCAACAGGTAGGATTAGAGTTCCCTA
>JAJHRF010000073.1 GCA_020832925.1 Desulfurococcaceae archaeon
CCAAAGCTAAGTACTTAGCATAGCTTTAAAACTCTTGGTAAACACTCTAGAAACCGTGGATATAGATGAGTACAGCAGAGGTATGCTTATCTATAGAGTACATGGTTAAGAAGTACTACCTACTCCCAGTAGTTGTTATCCTAGCTAATATCCTCGTACTCTTCATAATAAACTTGGTTAGCCAGATAGATCCTACATCAACTCTACTCTCCCTAGCACTCTACATACCTACGATATTTGCTCACGAATATTCACACTACTTAGTAGCTAAGAAGAAGAACTCCTTAACTAAGATAAAGTTCTACCCTAAGTTCTTCGCATTAATGATAGACTATGTAAAACTAAGCCATAGGGATTTTCTAGAAGTTGCGGTAATTCCTTTAATAACGATACAGCTACCTCTAACAACCCTCTACATACTATTCCACAACCCTCTACTATTCTCACTAACAATGCTCCATATAGCGTCATCGCTAGGAGATATATCTAGCATAGTATACAACGTGCTGTTCCATAGAGGAGCTCTATTCTACATGGTATACAGCGAGAGAGGAGATGTAGTAGGTTTCGTAGCTGAAGAACTTGGTAGATGTAGAGCTGTATTCTACGAACTATAGCTCTAACCTTTTATAGTAGTTGATATGTTTATTACTTCCGTACTGGAAGAAACTTTCGGTGCGGAAGCTTGTTATTTGATCCAAGACCTAAAACTAGAAGAGAAGATCTATACGATTTTGATGAAGAACTCGATAAATTTGTTAAAGCATTAGATGAACCTATGGTTCTCATCTCTGGGTTGAGAAGAACTGGGAAAACATCTCTTATTTTAACAGGTCTTAATATTGCTAACTATCCCTATATATACCTAGATTTGAGGGAAGGTGTTAGATCTTATGCTGATATGTATAAACTTATATCGAGAAGTTTCTCAGAGTTTATCAAAAAGTTTGGAGGTTTAAAAGATCAGTTCATCAAGTTTTTATCTAGGTTAAGAGGTGTATCTATAGCTGGTATCGAGGTAAATTTTAGCTGGTCTCCTCGCGAAAGACCTTTACTTACAGAGATTCTAGATATATTGAACGATTTCGCTGAGAGAGTTGTAAAGAGACTTGTTGTTGTTTTTGATGAGATGCAGAGTGTTAGAGGTTCTATAGGGTTTGTTCTCCAGAATGCTTTAGCTCATTCATACGATTTCAATAAGAATATATGTATTGTTTTAGCAGGTTCAGAAATGGGTATACTATACAATATTCTTCAGAACCCTGGGAACCCTCTCTACGGTAGAGCTTACGTAGAGCTGACGGCTCCCCGCCCTAAAGGGCGAGGGTTCTGCACCCACTGGGGCTTTCCCTCACCTCTCGGGAGCCCCTCACGGGTGCGGCATCATTTTTTCAGGCCCCGCCGCCAGCTCCGGGGAGGTGCAGGCTCATCGCCTGCTAAACTCGCCTGCACCCAACACCGAAAATAGATGCTGGAGCAAAAAGTTTATAAGCTTTTTGCTCAATTATTACCTTGGTGGTGTTATGGGTTTGATAGCTGTCTTCAGGGCTAGGTTGTCTAGTCATGGTGGTGGCAGGCTGATAATATACATACCTAAGTCCATTCAGTCGAGGCTTAGGGAGTACTACGAGAAGGAGGTGGAGTTAATTGTCCACCTCTACACAGAGGATTGAGGAGGGCTTCAGAGTTTTAACGCTTCGATATCCTATATCAGAGGATGTCAAGGAGTTTATAGAGGAGTACAGAGTAATAGCATCACATCTATACTGGTGCAAGAGGCTCGGGTTAGAGCCTGATAAAAAGGTTGTTGATAAGCTTTGGGAGAGAGTTCCAAGCTACTGGAGATGGCACTTAGTAGACCCCAAAGACCCCATGTACCTGTTTAAAGGTGTTGAGAAGACGCCTATGCCTTACAGAACTATCCTTAGGCTCCCACTTGTAGACGCTCTCCACGAGAGGAAGGGAGCGTATATAAAGGACGGTAAGCTCGTTCTGAGACTCAACAAAAAGTTGGAGCTTGATATACCTGAGAGGGCTTTGAAGTGGCTTGAGAAGAGGCTTGCTGAAAAACCTGATAAGAAGTATGTCAGGGTGTTCAAAAGAGATGGCAAGCTAATTGTTCAGATAGTTCTTCACAAAATCAACAGGGTTGAGATACCTAGAGACCCTCTACTAATTGTTGTAGACGTGAACAGCTCCTATGGGATAGTTGTGAATTTCTGGGACAAGAAGCTGATTAAAACAATTAAGTTTAGACCCCCAAATAGAGGGAATAGGTGGAGCCATGTTAGGGAATTGATGTCTCGTAGAGATTTGCTCTATAATCAGGGTTGCTTAACACAGAAGCAAATCAATGTTTACAGCTCTCTAATCAGATTAACACTAAAAGGCTCTGCGAAGGGATGGGTACAGCAAGCGGTTGCGAAGATTGTTAAGAGGGTTAGGAGGATGGCTAAGAGACATGGAAAAGAACCTATGGTATTAATTGATGCACCAGACTACAGCTCATTGCATGGGACACCCCTCCAGAGAACGCTATACAGCTTTATAAAATATTTGGAGAACCAACTTTCGTGGTACGGTGTCTACTGGGAGGAGAAAAAGCTCTACAGCACTATATGCCCAATCTGCGGAGGCAAACTGATAGTCGAAGAGAAAACTAGGAGAACTAGAATCATGAAGTGCACAAACTGTGGCTTCAAAGAAGATAGGGATAACATCCCACTGTACTGGACAATAAAGCACCTCCCCGCCTTAAAAGGCGAGGCTTCCATTTGTGAGGACAAGAAAGCTGAGCTATAGCGAAGCTGTAGATTTCTTATCTAAAGGTTTTGCTGAAGTTGGTATAACTATTTCTAGAGAAGAAATTGAGGATGTTGTTAGAGAATTTGATGGGATTATAGGTTGGGTTTTCCCGAGGCGATTACCTGTGGATAGCTGTAAATATTTGTGGATATATTTTTCTTGCCTCGGGGTTCTCTGCATTGAGTCGGGTTCTCATACCCTCATCTGCAGAGCTATCAGGGCTCAACATAACCCTTGAGCCCCTCATCTGCTTCAATCCCCTCGCCCGTATCTTGGGGGCAACCACATAGGGTTGCCGAACCCTCATCAATGCGAGTTCACAGAGGTTTCGGAAGTATTAAATGTTTAACATAGTTATAAGTTTTAGAGATTTGTGAAAGTATTGCATAGCTAGACCAGTGTATTTACAGCTATTCACAGGTATCTACAGTTGATGTAGACCCCGCTACGGCTTACGTATTACGGATATCTAAGATCTCGTGGTTTAGGAGATCTCGAGTATATAGTTAGAGAAGCAGTTGCACTTGCTAAAAAAGAGTTAAAGTCGTTTCTTGCTACAAGAGTTAGTAATAGGTATAGAGTTGTTCTTAAACTTCTTGCTAAAGGTGTTAAAGAGTGGGGTAAATTTAAAGATGAGTTAGAGAAAATAGAGAAGAGATCTGTTAGCGATAGAGTGTTACACGATATATTGAGGGAGTTGAGGAGACATAGCATTATTGATGAGAATAACGAGTTCACAGACCCTATATATAGAAAAGCATCTCTAGAACTATAGTACGTTATTCAAAAGGTATTACAGCACCGTAAACAACATCTATACCCAACTCTCTAGCTCTCTTCAACGCGTTATCATAGATATTAACAGCTATAAGCATCAATTTATCTGCTCTCCTCCCCAAGATCTTCTCAACAATTTGAGCTTTATCATGGAAATACTCTACATCTCCATACTCAACAAGAGATTTAACCTCTATTAAGTAAAGCTTTTCGTTATGTATATACATATCAACCTCTATCCTAGCACCTTTCTTATAGAACTTCCCATCACGATCAATATACTCAAACTTCTCAACTCTCCCAGGCTCAATACCTCTCTCCTCAAGAACTTTCCTAAACAACTCTAGAACAGTTCTCTCCATATTCCTACCCCATCTACCACCAAGACGATTAAGATTAATCTCAATCCTCACAACAGTTCTCTCCAATTCTTCTAATCTCTTAGAATGCTCTTGCAATATCTTCGTATGCTCAAGCAGTGTTTTCTCTATTGCTTCGAATCTTTTGAATGCTTCTATCCATCTCTTCTCATTCTCTTCCCATCTCCTGTTGTTTTCTTCCCATCTCCTATTGTTCTCTTCCCAACGCTTATTGTTCTCTTCCCATCTCTTCTCCTGAATATTAACAAAAGTTAGGAAATCTTCTCTAAGCTTCTTCAACTCGCTGATAATAGTGTCTAGACCTATTAAACCAGCTACAGCTAACCTAAACTCCTTATCCTCTTCCAAAAGTTTTAGGAATTCCTCTTTGAGTTTACTTGGATTATAAGTATCCGTTGAATACACTTGTGCATCCCTGTTTAGAGAGCTATACTTAAAAAGTTCAAAAATATTTAGCGAAGCTATATCGATACTTGATAAGGTAGAGTATTGTTAGAGATTTCTCTATATCCTGCTACTTTGGGTATATCTCTACTTT
>JAJHRF010000032.1 GCA_020832925.1 Desulfurococcaceae archaeon
TTGTTGTATAGTTTGTAAACAATTTCTTTCAATCTCTGTAACTGCAACTTCTCCAACAAATCCCTAGACAAACACTCCAAACTAGGGTTGTAAATCCAGTAGCTAGTCATACTAGAACACCTGTAGGATATAACTTATTGAATTATCTCTAACTGGATTATCTATATCGAGAATTCCTAGTATTTCTTTGAAGTTCTTCTCTATATATATACATAAACTTAGGGTATTCGAAAAAGTTAACTCCATTGGCTCATAGTTTCACCGAATAAGGATAACTGTTTGGAGTGGTTTAAAAAGTTTATGTATGCATAGCGTATGCAAAGTGTTGTATAGGATCATCTATTAGGGTTCCAGGTTAGAGTAATAGTTTTAATGACAGAACCGGTATTGTTAAAACCTTTGTTGGCGAGTTAATGTATTGAAGATATGTCAAGGATTCTTAAATACAGCACCTCTAGAAGCTGATGTTACAAGGCTTGAATACCTAGCTAAATATCCTTTCAACGGTGTTACCAATGGTCTCCATCTCCTCAGCCTCTCCTCTATAACCTCTTTCTCTACCAGTAGGTCCACTTTCTTAGCTTTGAGATCTATCTTTATTATATCGCTGTTCTCAACAATAGCTATAGGTCCACCTTCAGCTGCTTCTGGAGAGACATGCCCTATAGCTATTCCTCTTGTAGCTCCTGAGAATCTTCCATCTGTAACTAGTGCTACATCTCTATCCAGCCCCATGCCTACTAGTAAGGATGTTGCTGTAAGCATCTCCCTCATACCGGGTCCGCCCTTGGGGCCTTCGTACCTGATAACCACGACGTCTCCTTTCTCTATCTTATTATCTAGAATAGCTTTTACCGCTTCTTCTTCTGAATTGAAAACCTTGGCAGGTCCCTCGAATATGTGCAGATCTTCGGCTACAGCGGATATCTTTATTACAGCACCTTGTGGTGCTAGAGTACCCTTCAATATCATTATGCTTCCTCTTGGGAGTATCGGGTTATCGATAGACCTGATAACATCTCTACGTCTTACCTCGGTATTCGCTATGATCTCTCCAACAGTTTTCAGAGCTACTGTTAATCTATCTCTATGTATAAGACCTTTCCTATCTAGCTCCTTCATAACAGCAGGGACCCCTCCTGCTTCGTGGAGATCGACTATATGATAAGGTCCTGCAGGGCTTAGCTTAGCTAATGTAGGTGTTTTCTCGCTCAGCTCATCGAAATCATCGAGAGTTAAATCGATTTCGCATTCTCTTGCTATAGCCATGAGGTGTAGAACTGTATTCGTAGAACCTCCAAGAGCTAGATCAACAGCTATAGCGTCTAGAAAAGCTTCTCTAGTCAGTATATCTCTAGGCTTTATGTTCTTCTTAACAAGCTCGACAATCTTCATCCCTGTTTCTTTTGCTAACCTTATTCTAGCAGAATCGACTGCAGGTATCGTTCCGTTACCGGGTAGTGATACTCCTAAAGCTTCGGTAAGGATGTTCAGGGTGTTTGCTGTGAACATACCTGCGCAAGAACCTACACCGGGACACGCAATGTTCTCTATTTCTCTAAGCTCTTCTAAGCTTATCTTCCCTTTTTTGAAAAGCCCTACTGCTTCGAATACATCGTGAAGATCTATATTTCTACCTCTGTATCTACCGGGCATCATAGGTCCTCCAGATATGAATATAGCTGGTATGTTTAGCCTAGCCATAGCCATGAGCATACCCGGTATAATCTTGTCGCACGAACTTATCAGTACAAGTCCATCGAATTGGTAAGCTTTAACCATGATCTCTATACTATCAGCAATAAGTTCTCTCGATGGAAGCGAGTACTTCATACCTTCGTGACCCATAGCAATTCCATCACATAGACCTATAGTGTTGAACTCTAGCGGTGTACCACCAGCTAACCTGATACCTATTTTAACAGCTTCAGCTATTTGATCGAGATGTTTATGCCCAGGTATCAGTTCGTTCCAAGAATTTGCTACA
The DNA here is from genome assembly GCA_020832925.1 of Desulfurococcaceae archaeon. Lineage (GTDB taxonomy): Archaea > Thermoproteota > Thermoprotei_A > Sulfolobales > Ignisphaeraceae > Ignisphaera. The sequence continues at coordinate 1,988 of JAJHRF010000032.1, forward strand.
CCTATTAACGGTCTCTCTAACTCTTCATCGGTTAACCCCAAAGCTTTGAACAGAGCTCTATGAGGAGCTCTTTCAATACCTTTCTTAACGATATCGCTAATCATTTCACAAATCACCTTTTTAAAGGTTTAGAACTGTTTCTCAGCATAGATTCTGTTGATCGTTACAAGATATTTATAAGCGTTGATAAGGCATCTGATATACGCTTCGAAAACATTGTGTGAAACTTCTTGCATTGAGAATCTGTATCCCTGGGTATCTAAGGTTATGGTAACCCTATACATACCGTTGCTAAGCATCGTCACAGAGTTATGCACAATTTTAGCTCTTGGTAACAACGGGTGCAGAGCTATCATCATCTGCGATACAGTGTTAAACAGAGTTTCTGCGAAATCTTTTCCTCGAGCTATATACTTTACACCGTTTATCTTAACCTCAGCTACAATACCATTTTTATCGATATCGATTCTCCAATCCTCTAACACAAATTTTTCATTTACATATCCTAGCTCCTCAAGAGCTATGAGTATAGCTAGCTCAGGAACTGAATCAAGGTTGTACCCATGTTTCCCAAGTTCTTTAATCTTAGAGAGAGCTGATCTAATCTTTTCATCTCCTTTACTTATATCGAGACCTAGTTCACGGAGTTTAGCAACTAAGTTTGCAGATCCCGAGAGATCCGATACTAAGATCTTCCTTGTATTTCCTACAAGCTCAGGATCTATATGTTCGTAAGCTCTAGGGTTCTTGAGTACAGCATCTACGTGAACCCCTGCTTTATGTGCAAATGCATATTCTCCTACATATGGTTGGTAAGGATTAGGATTCATCGACATGATTTCGTAGACAAGCATCGAGATCTTCTTCAACATCCTCATCGACTCAGAACCTTTCAATACATTGAACCCCATCTTATAGTAAAGTGTTGGGATTATTTGTATAAGATCTGCATTACCTGTTCTCTCCCCAACACCATTTATAGTACCTTGGATATGCTTCGCACCGGCTAGAACCCCCATCAACGTATTTGCTACAGCGCATCCCATATCGTTATGCATATGTAAACCTACAACTGTTCTAGCTGTAGAAACAACTTTCTTCGTAATTTCGTAAACTTCCCAAGGGAATGCATCACCATTAGTATCACATAAAACAACAACAGAAGCACCTGCTTCTTCAGCTACTTTCAGTACTTGAACAACGTAATCAGGATCTTCTTTAAATCCTTGGTAGAAATGCTCAGCATCAAATATAACCTTAAGTCCATGGCTTTTAAGATAGCTTACGGTATCGTATATCATCTCCAAGTTCTCTTCTTTTGAAACCCTTAGAACCTGTTCTACATGTAGAACCCATGCTTTACCGAATACAACAGCTACATCAACATCTGATCTCAATATAGCATCGAGATTCTTATCCTCATAAACCTTCGCATCCTTCCTCCTAGTACTTCCAAAAGCAGCTATCTTAGCGTGGCTCAAGCTATAATTCTTGATCAACTTGAAGAACTCCATGTCCTTCGGGTTAGATCCAGGCCATCCACCTTCTATGTAGTCTACACCTAGTTCGTCTAGTAGTAACGCTATTCTAATCTTATCTTCTAATGTTAGAGAAACTTCTGCTGCTTGTACTCCATCTCTAAGCGTTGTATCTAGAACTTCTAATTTTTGAACCACCTAACACCTAGTTCACCTATATCTCTAGAGCTGTATGGGTTAGCTTAAAAATGTTTATGAAGATAATTCTCTTTAAAATAGTTTTAAATAGGTATGTATGGTTATACCTGACTTTGTTTAAAGATGAATTCTTTTCTAAGCCATTCCCCTACTTTCTCCAAAACGCTATTCTGTAGATCTTCTAGTTCTCTCATAACTGTTGGCATACCTCTTCTATACTCCTCAACCCATTCTTTCGCAAATTCGCCGCTTCTAATCCTTTCAAGAACCTTCTGCATCTTCTTCCTTGTTGTCTCGTCGATAATGTATTTACCGATAGTTATACCACCGTATTTAGCTGTATCCGATACAGCTTTAAGCATACCAACAAGACCTTTCTCGTATATTAAGTCTACTATGAGCTTAAGCTCATTAACAACCTCGAAATACGCTACCTCGGGCTGGTACCCTTCCTCGATAAGCGTATTGAATGAAGCTTTGATAAGCTCCATTATCCCTCCTACTAGTATAACTTGTTCCCCGAAGAGATCTGTCTCTGTTTCCTCCTTAAACGTAGTCTCTATAACGCCTACACGTGTACATCCAATACCTTTAGCTATAGCTAGGGCTTTCTGAAGAGCTAAACCAGATACATTTTGATGAATAGCTACTAACGCTGGTACACCGCTTCCTCTCTCATATGTTCTCCTAACCATGGGGCCAGGTGCTTTGGGTGCCACCATGTATACATCAGAATCCTCCGGAGGTATTATTAACTTGTAGTGAATGTTGAATCCATGTGCAAAGACTAGATCAGCACCTTTATTCATGTACGGTTTAACACTTTTCTCCCATATTTGTGGCTGGACCATGTCGGGTAGTAGGAATACAATTACATCGGCATTATTAACAACATCCTTTATATATGCAGGTTTAAACCCATCTTCTTCTGCTTGTCTCCAACTCTTACCAACATAATCTAAACCTACAACAACGTTTAACCCTGAATCTCTTAGATTTAAAGCCCAAGCTCTACCTTGGCTTCCATAGCCTAGGATAGCTATAACTTTACCCTTCATTACGTCTAGAGATGCATCCTGGTCTCGGTATATCTTCGCCATAAACTTCGCCTTGTTTATATGTTAATATACGGGAATAAATAGGTACGTGGAGTACAAAACTATCTTTACATTCATCAGCTACAGTATTACATGTATTACTACAAAATCTCAGCTCTCTTAACCCAAATTCTTCAAATAGTTTCACCTCTTCGATACCTACCGTCTTACTTAGATCAAGAAGTGCGAGTTTAAGATTCGGATGCTTGTTTACGAGTAGGTATATCTCGTAGAGACCTTCATCGTTTAGTTTTCTTCCGTAAATCCAGTAGATGTCTATAAGGAGTTTTCTAAATGTTGCTATAACACTCTCGATGAAGCTTGCGTCGATGTAGTACCCCAAAACTTTAACTAGTTTTCCTTGCGACACGGGTTATCATCTCCCTAAGGCTTCCTCCTGGTGGAAGTGTTGGTAAAGCAAGTTCATCTCTTGGTATAGGCACTCTTATAACAGCTGCTACATTTTCTTTCATAGCTTTTCTGACAGCTGTTGCCAGATCTTCATAGCTTTCAACATCAAATCCTAGAGCTCCGAAAGCTTCGGCAAGTTTAACAAAATCTGTTTTGTACCCAAGATCAACAGCTATCTCTCTATTATTGAAGAACAACTCCTGTACCTGTCTTACAAGACCAAGTACACGGTTATCGAATATAACCGAGATAACAGGTATATTCTCTTCAACAGCTACTGGAAGATTGTTCGCAGTCATAAGGAAAGACCCATCACCATCGAGATTAACAACCGTACTCTCCGGTCTAGCGATTTTAGCTCCTATAGCTGCAGGTAATCCGAAGCCCATTGTACCCATACCGCCAGACGAAATGAAGGTTCTAGGTTTCAACACATCCCAGAACAATGCAACCCACATCTGATGTTGACCAACACCTGTAGTAACTATGGTATCTCTTGGCAAGACTTCTCTAAGAGTTTTCAAAACTCTCCAAGGTTTCAACCCTTTCCCATCATCTCGGTAGTACAGAGCTTCGTAATACTCTTTAAGCTCTACTACCCGTTTAATCCACTCACTTCTATAACCTTTAACACCTAGATGCATCAAAGCATTGATCAGATCTCTTAAAACTATTTTCGCATCCCCAACAAGACCTACCTCAACTTTGAAAGGCTGTTTCTCGATATCTGTAGGATCTATATTCACCATGATAACCTTCTTAGACTCTATATCTTTCGGCGATGGAAGAGTTCTATCGCTTAACCGAGCCCCTACAACTAGAACTGCATCAGACTCAATGAAGGCTTTGTTAGCTTCAGCACGACCATAGTACCCCAGCATCCCTAAGTACAATGGATAATCATGAGGTATAGCGGCTTTGCCTAGCAACGTCGATACTATAGGTACACCGAGTAGATTAGATAATGTTAGAACTTCTTCTGATGCACCACTCCATACAACCCCTGCGCCAACGAGGATCAAGGGTTTCTCAGCATTTATTAGAATAGATGCAGCTTTCTTCACGAGCTCAGGTTCAGCTCTAAGTCTAAACCCGTTATAACCTTTTATATTCGGAGACGTAGGGAAACTAATATTATCAACGTTTTTAGTCCATAAATCTCTAGGAACATCTATAACAACAGGTCCTGGTCGCCCTGATAAAGCGATGTAGAAAGCATTCTTAACCCACTTCGGTATATCTTCAGCTCTACTTAATCTTATAACGAACTTAGTTATGTGCTGTGTAACACCGACAATATCAGCTTCTTGAAACGACAGCTTACCCATAGATGATAAAGGTACCTGCCCAGTGATAGCGATAACGGGAGAGCTATCCCAGTAAGCAGTTGCTATACCTGTGACAAGGTTAAGAGCTCCAGGTCCTGAAGTTGCTGTACATACACCAGGGAATCCGGAAGCTCTTGCATAGCCATCTGCAGCATGCGCAGCGGCTTGTTCATGTCTAACTAGGATAACCCTTATATCCCCATTTTTCGCGTAGTCGTAGAGAACATCGTAGAACTTCATATTCGATAAACCAGGTATACCGAAGATAACTTTAACACCTTCCTTGATAAGGCTCTGAACCATGAGTTCCGCTCCTATCATTGTCAACCACCTTATCGAAGAACCTCGTCGTTATTTACTAAGGTAGGAATCTTCAGCTCTATCGCTAAGTTATCTACATTGAAGTAGCAAGCCTTTATTTCGTTTAATGTACTTGGAGTTCCATCACCTAACACCTCTGAGAGCTCAGTAAAACCAGGTTACGAGACCTGGTTTAAAAATTTTCATTCTGAACATATTGATATAGCTAGATATCAAACAGTTTAAAAACATTATAAAGCTTTAAGATGATTAGAGTTTATAAACCCTCGTCTAGAAGCGAAGTAAGGGGATCTGTATTGCTCAAGTTTTCGAGAAGTACCGTAGTAATGGTGTAGGAGGTAGATATATAAGGCTACTCGATACAACGTTACGTGATGGAGAACAGATGCCAGGAGTTGATTTATCTGTTGATCAAAAACTAGAAATAGCATTGCTACTGGATGAATTAGGTGTTGACTCTATTGAGGCAGGTTTCCCTATAACAAGCCGTGGGGAATTTGAAGCTGTTAAACTTATAGCTAAGAATGTAGGTAATTCGGAGGTAGTAGCCCTCGCGAGAACACGTAAAGAAGATATAGATAAAGCTTTGGATGCAGATGTAGATGCTATACATACTTTCATAGCTACATCCGATATCCACATGAAGTACAAACTCAAGATGACTAGAGAACAAGTTGTAGAAAAAGCTATTGAGGCTGTCGAGTATGCGAAATCCCATGGAGTTGTAGTTGAGTTTAGCGCTGAAGATGCGACAAGATCTGACTGGGGATTCTTGGTGAAGGTATTTCAGGGGGTTGTGGACGCAGGTGCCGATAGACTCGATATCGCTGATACAGTAGGGGTTATGCGTCCTAGCTATATGGTTAAGCTTGTAGAATTTGTTAGAAACAATGTCAAAGGTAATTACATCTTAAGCGTTCATTGCCACAACGATTTCGGGATGGCTGTAGCTAATAGTGTATCAGCTGTTGAAGCAGGTGCGGATCAAGTCCATGTAACAGTTCTAGGTGTTGGAGAGAGAGCAGGTAATGCTGCTCTAGAAGAAGTTGCATCAGCTTTGAAATTCCTTCTAGGTTATGAAGTAGGGATAAAGTTTGAGAAAATACGTAGAGTAGCAGATGTAGTAGCGAAGCACTTCAACATAGCGATACCTCCTAACAAAGCAATTATAGGTGCTAACGCTTTTGCACATGAATCTGGAATACATGTTCACGGTATTTTAAGCCATCCACTAACATATGAACCCATAGATCCGTCTATCGTTGGTGCTCAGAGAATTATAGTGCTGGGTAAGCACAGCGGTAGACACGCTGTTGAATATGTACTTAAGCAGCTAGGTATAGAGCCTAGGAACGATATTGTTGAAGAAGTGCTGAAGATTGTTAAAGACCTTGGTGATAGAGGTATAAAGATTGATAAACAACTCCTCGAGAGTATAATCATGAACGTAGTTAAGAAGGTTGAACTAGATGTTCAGGGTAGCGGTTATTGAAGGGGATGGCATAGGTCCTGAAGTAACCTCGGCAGCTCTTAAAGTGTTGGAGAAGATTTCAAAGCTGTACAGTATAGATATAGAGATAGTGAAGGTACCAGTAGGCGATGCAGCTACCAAAGTTTACGGTACCCCGCTTCCGGACGAATCATGGAGAATCATAAAGGCTAGCGATGCCATCCTGAAGGGGCCTGTGGGAGAGACTGCAGGTGAAGTTGTTGTCAGGATAAGGAGAGGGCTAGATCTCTACGCAAATATAAGACCGTCTAAAGCTCTTCCAGGGGTTAAAGCTCTTCGAAATGATATAGACCTGGTTATAGTTCGGGAAAACACAGAAGATGTCTATGTAAGAGCAGAGTACATGCTGACAGAGGATGTAGCTGTAGCGTTGAGAGTTATAAGTAGGAAGGCTAGCGAAAGAATTGCGCGTGTAGCTTTCGAGCTAGCCTCGAAGAGGAGGAAGAAAGTGACGATAGTTCATAAAGCCAACGTTTTGTCAGTTTCAGATGGATTATTTAGAGAATGTGTTTACAAGGTTTGGCAAAATTACAGAGATATAGAGCTAAACGAGATGTATATAGATGCAGCAGTTATGGATTTAGTGAGAAAACCTTCGAGATTCGATGTCATAGTTACAACAAATCTATTCGGTGATATACTTAGCGATTTAGCAGCATATGTAGCTGGTAGCATAGGTATAGCTCCGTCGGCTAACATAGGTGAGGAGAAAGCGATGTTCGAGCCTATCCACGGAGCAGCTTTCGATATAGCTGGGAAAGGTATCGCTAACCCTACAGCGATGATCCTCTGCATATCGTGGATGCTTAAATGGTTAGGTGAAAAACACAAGCTTACTTACTACATAAGAGCAGGTGAAGCTATTGAGAATGCTGTTGTCGAGGTTCTTAAAGAAGGTAAGAAACTTACACCTGATCTCGGTGGAGATAGTTCTACTAACGAGTTTACTGAGGCTGTTCTCTCGAAGATACGTTGACGCTGTTAGTATTGACTAGTTCACGTAACTCTCGATAGAAACACGATCTGTTTCCTGTATGGCAAGCAGGGCCCATAGGCTTAACGAAGATCACAAGAGCATCCCCATCGCAATCGACAAGAATCTTCACAACACGTTGATAATTACCGCTTCTCTCACCTTTTAACCAGAGTTTTTTACGCGATATAGACCATAGGTGTAGAAGCCCTGTAGACAAGGTTTTCTCAAGAGCTTCTCTATTCATATGCCCAACCATAAGCACATCCTTTGTATCTATATCCTGGACAACAGCTATAACGGTACCTTGTTCATATCTAAACCTTAAACTGTTCAATATCTTCTCCACATCGTTTCTAGACATCATCTCCTTACCCACCTCATCAAAGTTTCGAAAAACCTTCTACCTATATACCCGCTCTTCTCTATATGGAACTGTGTACCCAGGATATTCTTGTAGCTGATCGCAGCTGGAAATATAGAATCGTACAAGCTTACCATACATACGTAGTCCAAAGTTTCTGGATACAGTACGTAGCTATGAATAAAGTAGACGTATTCCCCATGAAGATCTCTAAAAATCTCGCAAGCTCTATCCCAGTTAGTAAGGTAAACCTTGTCCCAGCCTATATGGGGTAGTTTTCTACGTGTTATCAGTTTCCCTATATAACCTCTAAGAACACCGAGCCCTTTACAATCTCCACATTCTTCGCTATAATCGAAAAGAACTTGCATCCCCAAGCATATGCCTAGGGTAGGTGTACCGCTTTCCACGATATCTCTGAGATCTTCACCATGTTCTTCAAGATATTTTCTTAAAGCGTTGAAAGATCCTACTCCTGGTAGGATAAGCAAGTCGTATCCATGCCTAGGAACCTTGCTGATCACTACCTCGAACCCGGTACGTTTTAATGCAGAAACTATGCTGAATAAGTTCCCGACTCCGTAGTTAATTATCAGCGCCTTCATCTTCTTCTCCTCTTAAGCTCGCTAGCTATATCACCTGGTGTAACGTTTTTCAAAGCCATTAAGACCAGTAGGTGGTACATCATATCAGCTACCTCGTTTACAAATCTCTCTCTAGATTCTGTCAAAGCTGCTACGATTACTTCAAGAGCTTCTTCACCAAATTTCCTAGCGACGAAAGGTATACCTTTACTAGCTAGTTCAGCTGTATAGCTATTCGGAGGCTTCTTCTCGATCCTGTCCAGGATCACGTTGTAGAGCTCGTTAATCACCATGTCTATATCCATACCTAACACCTATACTTCTGCTATGGATCTCGAAACCTTCGTATCTAGCTAAACTAATTACAGAATCGAGAAGCTCTCTATCGATAGAAGAGCTGTTCATTACTATGGATATAGGTTTTAGGAAATCGTAAACGCTTAGAGCACCTCTAGATTTAGCCCAGCTATTTGTTGGAAGGACGTGGTTAGGGCCTATGTAGTCTATAAGAGCTGGAGCCTCGTTTTTAATAGATATAGCGCCGACGTTCACTACTTTATCTATGTACTTCTCATAGCTCGATATGTGTAGAGATAGATGTTCAGGTGCAAGTTTGTTTACAAGCTCTATAGCTTCATCAATGCTTTTCACTGTAGTGATGTAGTAGACATGATCTTTATCGTTACCCAGTATCTGTGAAACTTTGTTTGCTAAATCGTTAGAGGTTGTTAAAAGTACTACGAGAGCTTCTACACCATGTTCAGCCTGGGACATCATATCGAGAGCAACTAGATGAGGATCAGCAGATTCATCTGCTACTACAACAAGCTCTGTAGGTCCTTCAACACCGTCAATCGATACAACATCTTGGACAAGGAATTTAGCTGCTTGAACATATATATTACCAGGTCCAACAATTTTAGCAACTTTTTTAACTGTTTCCGTTCCATAAGCTAGCGCAGCTATAGCCTGTGCTCCTCCAACTCTGTAAACCTCTTCAACTCCTAGCTCTAGAGATATGTAAGCTACAGCAGGATTTACACAACCATTTAGAAGAGGTGGTGAAGCTACATAGAGTTTCTCTACGCCAGCTACTTTAGCCGGTATACCGCACATCATTAGAGATGAGGGGTATGACTTCCTCCCCCCAGGTACGTATACTCCAACACTTTCAACACTTCTCCATATATATCCTAGAATAACCCCATCGATCTCGAAAACCATATTCCTAGGTAGAGTCTTTTCGTGGAATCTCCATAGGAAGCTGAAAACCTTGTTTATGGATTTGGTAATAGCTTGATCGAGATCTCTGCAGCATCTCTTAAGCTGATCTATATCCAGAACAACACTATCTATAGAAACTTTATCGAATTTCTTCGTAAGCTCTATCAACGCCTCATCTCCTCTACCCCTAACATAGTTTATAATCTCTTTAACTTTCTCAAAGACGTTCTCAAGCCTCAGGTTTCTCTGCGTAGGAATACCGTAGATAATCACTAAAGCCTCACCTCTACACCTCTAGACCTTAGGTACATCTTGAGCTCCTTGATGATTATAACACGTTCATGAAAAACTCCAGCAGCTAGAGCTGCATCAGCTTTACCTTTAGTTAGAACTTCGTAGAAATGCTCCATAGATCCTGCTCCACCACTAGCTATAACAGGTATCCTGACGGATTCAGCAACTAACCTGGTTAACTCTATATCGTATCCAGATCTAGTTCCATCTCTATCAATACTTGTTAAAAGTATTTCCCCTGCCCCCAGGGTCTCTACATACTTAACCCAGTCAACAACATCTAAACCTGTATCGTATGTACCTGAGTACGTGAAGACCCTATACCTATCCCCTACCTTCTTAGCGTCTACAGCTACAACAATACATTGTCTACCGAATTCCTCGGATGCTCTAGAAACTATCTGCGGATTATTAACCGCGGCGGTATTGATGCTGACTTTATCTGCTCCATGGGCTAGAGCTGCCGATATATCTTCTAGATCTCTAATCCCACCACCAACAGTTAAAGGTATTGAGAGAATGCTTGCAACATCCTTAACTACGTTTAGCATTGTTCTCCTACCCTCTACACTAGCTGAGATATCTAGTATCACTAACTCATCGGCACCCTCATCTTCGTAGAAAGATGCCAGCTCAACAGGGTCTCCTTTATCTCTAAGATTTTGAAAGTTAACACCTTTCACAACTCTCCCGTTCTTAACGTCTAGACAGGGGATTATACGTTTCACAGTCATAGAGACCCCTTAAGACTTCTAACATCTCTACATACTATCCTTGTAGCATCGTGAAGAACTATGCCCAATCCTTTAAACGATGCCTCAATAATATGATGAGTATTTTTCCCTCTAAGCTTAAGAACATGTATTGTTATTCTCGATCTATTCGCTAAAGTTTCAATAAAATGCTCAACATTTTCAGTACTCAAACCTCCTATAGATAACCTCTCTAAACCAAGCTCAACGTATCCTCCACCTCTACCAGATACATCAACAGCCACTAGCACAAGAGCATCATCCATAGGTACTACGGTATGCGAGAACCTCTTTATACCAGCTTTATTCTCTAAGCATTTAGCTAGAGCTTCGCCGATAGCTATAGCTGTATCCTCTACTACGTGATGGTCATCACAAGGCTTTTTATCCAAGATCTTTACCTTAGCTGTAGTGTTCATGTAGTAGAGCATTGTTTCAAGTATATGGTTGAAGAATGGGATAGGTGTTGACACCTCTATTTCTCCAGCTGTATCAATATCTAGTTCCACCTCTACTAACGTTTCTCGGGTTTCTCTTGAGTAACTACAGCGTCTAGACATACTTAACACCTTTCAGAATCCCGCTATAGAAAGCCATCCCTATAATCACGTAATCGAAACCTACATCTCTGAGGAAAACGAGATCTTCATAACTAGAAACTCCACCTGCATACTCCTTCAACCCGTTAACCATCTTCACATACTCTACAACACCTCTATCTACTCCCCCCAATGTTCCCTCAGTATCTATAAACGTAAACACAGCTCCTCTGATACTATACTTCTGTAAATCTTCGAGAGCTCTATACACAGTACATATCCTCTTCCTCCATCCACGTGTATACACATAGCCATCAGATCTGTAGTCAATAGATACAAGCACTTTCTCTCCCCCTATAGACTCAACAAGATCTTCGAATACCTTCCTGTTCTCGAAGAATATAGTCGAGACAACAACTGCTGAAGCCCCTGCCGAGAGAATATCTTTAGCTCTATCCACACTTCTAACACCTCCTCCTACCTGTATCCATTCGAAACCTATCTTCGCTATATCCTTAACTACATCGATATTACTCCCCATACCTTCAGCAGCGTCGAGATCTACAATATGGATTGAGTCGTACCCTTCGTTGTAAATCTCTTCAGCTACCTTGACCACGTTTCCAACTACTATACCAGACCCTTTAACACCTTTAACACGTTTAACAGCTTTCCCGCTGGATATATCTATGCTAGGCATAACCTTGGTCATAGTATCACCTTCTCTATCCCTATCACAACGATATCTCTAGCACCTTTAGCAAGAACTTTCGATACAACTTTAGGTAAATCCTCCTCGTTAACAACTGTTATAACTTCCCAAGCGTTAACTCTGCTAAGCTTCGTAATAGCTGGTGCTAACATAGCTGGTAAATCGCTAAGAACATCGTTAAGTTTCTCGTTTGGGACGTTCATAAATATCATCTTCCTCTTCTTCGCATTCATCACCCCCTGGATTAGAACTGTGATAAGTTTTACAAGATCAGCATAGGGACTTTCTCTCCACTTCTTGCTAGCTATAAGAACAGCGTAGGTCTCCATAACGGTGTCTACAGGTTTAAGACCGTGGACAGCTAGGGTAGTACCAGTGCTAACCACATCTATTATTGCATCAGCTGCACCTAGATAAGGCATGACTTCTGCAGCTCCACCTATCTTTACTATCTTAGCTTTAAGATTTTTAACCTCGATATATTTTGAAGCTATCCTGGCGTATTTAGTCGCTATCCTAAGCTCTTTACCTTTCAACTCTTCGACGTTTGCTACCCCCCACGACTTCGGTACCGCTAGAACTATCCTTCCTTCCCCGTAGTCTAGCTTTAGAAGTTCTTCGACATCGGCTTCAGCTTCAACTACATAGTCGTGCCCTGTAATCCCTAGATCAGCACCTCCACACTCAACGATGTACGGAATATCCTCAGTCCTAGCCGCTATAACCTCTACCTGTTCCCAGCTAGTTGGTATGATAAGAGCTCTCTCATCTAGAGCTTTAAGTTTTATACCTATCTCTTGTAGTAACTGTATTGTAGGTTCCTTAAGCCTACCCTTATTAGGTATAGCTATCCTCATACCGACTCACCTAAGATTTCCAACAACATGTTCACAAAATGTTGTGGAGGAACTGTTATTCGGAACAGATCTTCCCCAACCTTCTTTATGTATATAGAGTGTTTCCTTAAGATTTGCTCTAGATCTCGTTTATCCTTGATGAGGAGGAAGTTCGTATACGATCTAAACACCTTATATCCTCTCTTCCTCAGCTCGGTGTAGAGAAGTTCTCGAACCTTTACCACCTCTTCAACTATCTTCTTCATATACTCTCTATTCTCTAAAGCAGCTATTCCAGCGGCTAGGCAAGGTGTTGGTATATCGAATGATGTGTGTATAGAGGTTATCTTCGCTATAACCTCTTTATCCCCGACTACGTATCCAAGTCTAAAACCAGCTAAGCAGAAAGCTTTACTCAAACTCCTCACGATAAGCATATTATCAATTTCATCTACATACTTCACCACAGTATACCCTGCAAACTCGTAGTAAACCTCATCAAAAACAATGTATCTAGAAACGCTCTCTGCTAACATCTTCACAACGTTTTTATCAGCTCCAATAATAGGGCTTCCCGTCGGGTTATTGGGATCTATGATTATAGCTATATCAGCGTTCCGAGCTTTGGTGAGAAGCTCTTCTACAGGTGTATACCACCAATCGCCGCTTTCAATGCTTTGCACAGGCAGGGATTTCAAACCCATGTTCGTTATGTATATCTTCACCATAGAGAACGTAGGTTCTACATACAGAACCTTATCCCCTGGTTTAGCTAGGATACTGAATATTGTTCTAAGAGCTGAATCAGCACCTGTAAATGGATATACATTCTCTTTATCAACCCCTACATACTCAGCTAAAAGTTCTCTAAACCTATCGAATAATATTTTGCTAGGATACTGATTACACTTCTTCAAAACTTTAACAACACTCTCTATAACGAATTCAGGTGGTGGGTAGAGACATTCGTTTAGATGTAGTCTAATACCTTGTTCAGGTACTTCTTCGTATCTATATTCAAGCTTATTATCTTTGTCAAGTGCAATAAACTACACCAGGTAAAGTTAGAGCTATGTACACTCCTTAAAAAACTTTATGCTGTATAAAAATGTAAAATTGTGGTAGGAGTTCATAGAGATTTCTTTTATCTATTCCCTTCCCCGGAAGCAGCTTTCTTTAGGTACTCTATCAGACCACCGTTCCTGAGTATTTCTAGAGCTATACCTGTAATACCTTTACATTTCACGGTCTTTGTATTGTTTATAATTACTTCACCTGTCTCGATATTCACTACAACTTCATCTCCGTTATTCACTTCCTTAGTTATCTCAGGACATACTATAGCTGGTAAACCGTTGTTTATAGCATTTCTATAGAATATCCTTGCAAAGGATTCCGCGATAACTGCTTTAACACCAGCTGCTTTTATCGCTATAGCTGCTTGTTCTCTAGAAGAACCCATTCCAAACGCTTTACCTGCTACAATGATACAGTCTTTCGCTTTCTTGTGGAACTCAGGATCTATAGGTTCGAATACATGTTGTGCAAGGTACTGGGGATCTGTGTACTTTAGATATTTAGCTGGTATTATTACATCAGTATCTATCTTATCGCCGAGCTTTATTACCTTACCTCTTACAATCACATAACATCACCTGGTTCAGCAATTCTACCGAGTACAGCTGATGTAGATGCAACTGCTGGTCCTGCTAGGTATATATATGCTTGCGGGCTCCCCATTCTACCGATGAAATTCCTATTCGATGTAGATACAACTACTTCTCCTGGACCTGCTATACCGAAGTGACCACCTATACATGGTCCGCATGTGCCGTAGGTTACGATACATCCTGCTTCAACTAATATCTGTATATAGCCTAGCTCCATAGCTTTCCTGAACATATTCCAAGATGCTGGGATAACTATGCACCTAGTCTTAACCTTCCTGCCCTTCATAATCTTAGCCGCTATCTCTAAATCGCTAAGTCTACCATTAGTACAAGAGCCTATGAAAACCATATCTACTTCAACATTGGAAACTTCTCGAACATTTTTAACGTTGTCAACACTATGAGGTGCTGCTACAAGTAGTTCAACTCTATCTAGTTCTACAGTATACTCATCAACATACTTAGCACCGGTATCAGGTTGAATAGGTTTCACCTCCAACCCTCTACTACTCTTAATATAGTCTAGGGTAACGCTATCAGGTACGAACATAAGGGTATCGGCATTCATCTCTATACCCATATTAGCGACAGTAAGCCTGTAATCCATGGGGAAAGCAGGGGGATCTTTAACGAAAACCTCTACAGACATACCCATGAAGTAGTCGGCTTTGAACTCCTTCAATATCTCTAAAGCAACCTCTTTACCTGTTACCCACTGCCTAGGCTTACCCTCTAAAACTATTTTGAAAGGTTGCGGAACTGTTACCCATGTCTTCCCAGTCATCACTATAGCCGCTACATCGCTTGCGCCCATCCCTTGAGCAAAAGCTCCAAGAGCACCCGAGGTTGTTGTATGGCTATCAGCTGCTACCACTACTTGACCTGGTAAAACGTATTTCTCTACTAAAACTTGGTGTAGAATCCCGTACCCAACATCGTGAAAATTCCTAACTCCTACCTCTTTGACGAACTTTCTTATAAACTGCTGAATTTCAGCACTTCTAACATCAGGTGGAGGTGTTAAGTGATCGAAAGCTATAACGAGTTTATCTATATTGTGTACAACTCTTCTACCAACTTTATCCATAACCTCGATTACATGATATCCTGTTAAATCGTGGAAAGCAACTATATCGACATTTATCTCTACAACATCTCCTGGCGCAACATCTTTACCTGATGCTCTGCTTAAGATCTTCTCTGTCAAAGTTTTCAAAATACTCACCTACAATCCATAGCTAGCTATGTGAAGAGAGTAAAAAATCTGATCTCTGTTCCTCAGTAAACAGTTTTTACGGTATAGTCTAGAAAACGAGTGTTACACCATAAGGTGTATTCACTATAACTCTACCTGAACCCGGTACAGCTTTACCAAGTATATAGAAGTTGAAGCCGTGTTTCTCAACAACACCCTTAACCTCTTCAACATACCTATCCTCGGTAGCGAGAACCATCCCTATCCCCATGTTAAACACCCTGTACATCTCCTCAACATCTATACCTCCGAGCTTCATCACGAGCTCGAAGATCTTCGGCGGTCTAGGCATATCCAACACTATATCTATGCCCCTATTTATCAAACGCTTAACTTTGGTGAAAGCTCCCCCCGTTATATTAGCAACACCCTTAATCAAGTTCTTCTCTATAAGCTCTAGAACAAGGTTCGAATATATTGCGGTAGGTTTTGCCAATTCTTCACCTAGGTTTATCTCCTTAATAGTAGAGCTGTAATCTATCCCTAGGCTATCGAGAACCTTCCTCACAAGGCTGTAACCATTTGCATGAAGACCCCAACTAGAAACCCCTACAACTATATCGCCGGTATCTACCCTAGGACTCCATCCCCACTTCTTCACGCCTATCACAGCACAAACAACATCATATCCATTCACTAGATCTGGTAGAATAGCTGTTTCACCTCCGAGTACAGCTACCCCTGCATACCTAGACGCTTCCACAACTCCTTCAACGATTTCCGCGAACACCTTTTCATCAGCTATAGGCATAGCTATGTAATCAACAAGCGCTATAGGTTTGACACCTCCACAAACAACGTCATTAACATTCATAGCTACGCAATCCCAGCCAGCAACTCTATGCTTACCCAGTTTCTGCAGAACCAAGGTCTTGGTACCAACACCATCAATATGTAGCACTAGTTTACTACTACCCCATTTTATAGATGTTGCATACCCACCCAACCCCTCGACTTCGTACCCCAGCTCTTTGTTGAGCTTCTCTATAACATCGAGAACGTGTTTATGCATCGCTCTATGCTTAACTAGATCAACACCTGCTTTACTATAGGTCCAGCCGCTCATTGTTTCACTCTATCGATATATAGGAAGAAGCTTTCCTAGCTTTCTCGAGAGCTTCTTCAACAGTTCTACCTCTAGCGAGTACAACAGCCATTCTCCTGTCTTTGTATGTGAACGGTTTACCGAATATCCTGATATCAACACCCTCTATCTTCAGAGCTTCGTAAACTCCGCGTATTCTCGGACCCCATATATTCTCTTTATCAGTATAGATGGCTATAGAGGCAGCAGGGGTGAGGATCCTGGGTTTAGGAACCGGTAACCCGAGTACGCATCTCACATGTATAGCGAATTCGCTTAGATCTTGGCTAGCCATAGTAACCATCCCGGTATCGTGAGGTCTTGGCGCTACTTCGCTGAACAGAACTCTACCATCTTTAGTTAGGAAGACCTCTACACCGAATATCCCGAGACCTCCAAGTGCATTCACGATCTTTACCCCTATATCCCTAGCTTTCTCAACTACATAACGTTGTTTAGTAGATGGCTGCCACGATTCTATATAGTGGTACTTACCGTATCTCCAATGCTCAACAGGTTCGCAAGTCTCTGTAATAACCCCGTTATCGCCTACATATCTATACGTCAATACTGTGAACTCTGTCTCTAGCTGAACAAATTCCTCAACTATAACTCTTCTACTTTTACCACGTGAATGAGCTATAGCATACTCATAAGCTTCCTTAACAGCTCTGGGATTAGGTTCTAAGACTTTGGCATGTCCATGCCCACTACTACTCATTTCAGGTTTTAGAAGACATGGATACCCAACTTTATCACAAGCTTCTACAGCTTCATCAGGGTTTTCCGCAAACGCGTATTTAGTTGTTGGCAGTCCTAAGGATTCAGCTGCAAATTTCCTCAGCTCTATTCTGTTCATAGCTATCCTAACAGCTTTAGCATTGGGAACTACGAAGTATCCTCTAGATTCAAGCTCTTCTAAAGCTTCGTAAGATATAGCCTCTATCTCCGGGACTATCACATCAGGTTTCTCCCTCTCGGCAACAGATATAACAGCGTTGGGGTTCAGCATATCTACTACGTACCTTCTATGCGCTACATGCATAGCTGGAGCCCAGTCATACCTATCAACAACCACTACCTCTATCCCCAGCCTCTGTGCCTCTATAGCTATCTCTTTACCTAGCTCACCACCTCCAAGCAACATCATCTTTATAGAGTTGTTGAACATGGGTGTAGCGAGGTATTCTCTCTTCCTGTACACAGAGTCCTCACCTCACGAAACCT
>JAJHRF010000074.1 GCA_020832925.1 Desulfurococcaceae archaeon
TGATAGCTGGGAGATTGAGAGAGCTACAAATATATGCGATATCGACATCAACACTCTATCCCATTCAACACCTGAGAAACTAGTCCAAGGCATTAAGAGAGGTGCTAAACCAAGTAGTAGGAGTAGCAATGAGAATGTTATAGATAGCGGTATTTTTCTCCAAAGCTTCTCTAAAGCTATTAGATATAGAGGTGCTAGTGGACCCAGGGAGATTAGTATGTAGGGGTATACAGAGGATCTATCAACAAAAGCTTCACCAACTATCGGAGGTGCATAACCAATTACAAGATTTTGAATAACTGGGACTCTGAGATACCACGATATTAGGGTGTAGCTAGCTATAGCAACACCTATATAGATAGTTATAGCGATTATCTGGAACTTCTTTAGCTTAGGTATGTAGAGAATGAGCACTAGGATAGAGATTATTATAGCTAATGCAGCTCCAAATTCGCTAGCTAAACTAGCTAATACCAGTACAGGGGATACCATCAACAGCTTTACTGGATCTTCTCTCCACAACTCTACAAATATTAACGATGTTAGTATGAATATCTGTGCAAGTACTTGTTTCTGCAAATCCCAAGACATTCTAAGACTAAGCAAAGAAAAACACGCAACAAACGATACAGCAACAGCTCTTCCCCGGCTCAACCCCAGAACCTTAACACTGTAGAGAGCTATCAACGCTGATAGAATCCCGTAGGCTATAGCTGGATAAACCTTGAAAATAGTTACAGAGTCTACAACAAAAGCAAAAGGGTAGAGAAGCCAGTTCAACAAAGGTGGAGCATTCCTCAACCCACCCATCCACCAGTAAACCCCGAAAAAGCTAGGTCTATAAACAAAATCTCTGAGATGAGCAGCATAAGAAACAGTATCATATCCAATCAACCTATAGCCCCATACAAACTCAGGAATAAACCTGGCCACGAAACCTATTGTAAAACCTATAGCAACCGGATGGTTAAGAAATCTATCAAAAGTATCCATAAGTTTTCTCCACGTATCATCAAAGCTAATTGATTGAGCTAGAACTAGAGGTTTATGCGTAAATCTGTGGAGACTCATAGTGCTAAAAGATAGCGTTGCACCAGCAAAACTGATAATGTAAGCTACTACAGCTTGTTGAGGTATTAGGGTGAAACCCCCTATATAGAAATTAAAGGAGTTGAAGAAGAATACATAGATAACAAAGTATATCCGGGTAAACCACATAACGAGAACACCTAGAAACTCAAGTAGAAGCGTTGAAGCAATAGACACTTCTCTAAACATATATATCTCTAGAACAACAGCTATAGTCACTAAGATAAGCGATGCAACAAGTATATAGTCAAGCCTAACAAAGTAATAAGGATAAGAAACATCGACAGAGATAAGAGGTATAAAAAGCAATACAAAACCAGCAAAACCAATCAATAACCTGTAACGTGTAAGAGTACCCCATACACCCATGATCCAACAACACCCCTATTCCATATAAGCATGTGTATTACAACAGATAAAAAGCTTTAGATCCTTGAGTTATATAGCTAGACTAAACACCGGTATACTCTTCATCCATGCGATTACCTCATGTAGCCGACTATAAAATTTTTATTGGGGGAAGCAGAGATAGTTTCTTGAAAACAGGGAAAGTAGGTGAAACCCAGATGAAGAACAAGCTACTAAAAAGAGGTATTGAGCCTATTATAGCTGTTGTAATACTTGTAGCAATAACATTGGTTATCGCTATAGGTGTTATTGGTTGGATAATGGGTTGGTGGGGAACATTCGGAGCAACAGAAAGTCTACAATTCTACCCAGACAGCTACATAGATACTAGTGGAAAGCTGTATCTGCACATTAAGAACGCAGGATCAGCATCAGCAGTAATATATAAAGTAGAGGTATCAGGTATTGGAACAGCAACCCAAGCATCGGTGGTTGCTGCGCAAGGCAGCATAAATACAGGTGCCAACGCAGAGGTAACAGTAGCTCCTGGAGCAGAGGGAACTGTAGAATTCGACATTAAACTATCAGGTTCGCCAGTAGCTGGAGCCAATTATCTAGTTAAGATCTATACCAGAGCAGGCAATGTTTATTCAGTAACAGTACAAGCTAAGTAAAGAGTTTAGGGATTAAACATAGTAAAGTAATTCAAAAATCAAACTATTTTTATATTATCTCCTCTACTTCTTTTCCTTTTCTTGCTTTGTTTTGTGTGTAGATTTTGTAAGTTCTTCTAGTGTTATTGTTTTGCTTATTGTTTTTGCTGTTGTTATTGTTTGTTCTAGGTCTCTCCATGTTTTCAATTCTCTTACTCTCCATGGGTGTAGAAGTATGATTGCTAGCATATCTTTCTCTTGTTCTTGGTTTTCGAGTAGTTTTAGTATTGTGTTTAATGCTTTGACTGGGTTCTCTACTACTTGTTTCCATACTTCGTCTAATGTTGTTGGTGTGTAGTGTTGTTTTAAGAGTTTTCTAAGGAGGTTTTCTACTGCTTCTTTGTTTAGATGTAGGAAGTCGTGGAATAGTACAGGTAGTTTTAGGGGATCCTCGATTCTTGTTATTGGTGGTTCTATATCTGTTGTTCTAGCAACTATGTATCCTTTTCTCTTAACAGCTTCTACAACAGTATTGTTGTAAGCTCCGTATGGGTATGCGAAGGATTTCACCTCTTTCCCTACAATCTTTGAAAGTATCTGTTTAGATAGATCTAGCTCTCTAAAAACCTCATCTATAGACAACTTCGTGAGGTCTGGATGGGTATGGCTATGGCTTCCAACCTCATGGTTTTTTGCAAGCTCTCTAACAATACCTTCCTCATTCTCGCTAACTATAGCCGCTGTATTTATGAAGAATACACCTCTTACACCAGCTGATCTAAGGATATCATTAACATCTAGCATATCCTGTGTCAAATCATCGAATGTAAGAACTATGTAGAGAACCAAGGGAGTGCACCTCCATTTAATTGCTGTAGATAGGAATTTTTATTCTTTTCCTCTCATAGAAAACTCTTTATCGAGACTCTATAAGCTCCAATAAGATAGTCTAAGTGTACGCTGAGGAGGCTTTAGAGTCTTTAGAGGTATATCTAAGAGAGCTAGTAAGTTCAGGAAGATTACTGATGCAATGGTTTGCATCAGAGAGTTTACGATTATTATGATTGCTGAATTATCTATTGTTGTAGTGCATATTCATAGCTATAAGGTAATCAAAGCTTAAACATGGTATATATACTCAGTTCTCTAAAAATCTTTAACACTATCTCTCTAGCTCTACGAGCTTTAGCTATAAAATCTTTTGCATGTTTCTCGCTATAGATTTCATCGGGTGTTAAATCTTTATCAGGTTCACCATATGTTGATCTTCCATGCTTTGGAGCAGCTTCTCTAGTTATTGAAGTTAGTTCATGTATATCTTTGGATAGGTTGTGAGGAAACCTATCTACTAATCTCAACAACTGATTTGATGGGTTATGACCCTACGTAGGAATTTCAAAAAATGTTATCACCGTTTTAACGAAATTCTCAACTGCTAGTTGTGTGAAGTGTATTGTTGATGTGTAGTCACCAATGTTAAGTATTTTCTCAGCTCTTTGTAAATGATTCAAAGCTAGTCTAAAGCTGTACTGAGCTTCTGTTAATGGATCTATGCTCACAGTATCTCCACCTTTTCTAATGGTTTCGGTAGTACCCAGTAGTATGCTTTGCTGTCCTACACTTTCTTAAGCCCTACTTCAGCAATTCTTCTCCTAACATAGTCTAGGAAGTTGCTGAGGTTCCCAACATTATCAATAACGATTAAGCCATCCGCATAGATATTTAGTAGCAGCGGCGTTATTACAGAGGGTCTTAGGGAGCTATCTAGATCCATATCGATAAGAGTTATAGAGTTGAAAACATCCGCAAGTTTATCAGCAATAAGCTTGTATAGATGTCTCCTCTCAACAGGATCCCCGATACCCAGGTCTCTGAAGAGAACCAGAATATCTAGATCACTACGTTTACCAGCTTCACCTCTAGCTACAGAACCGAAGAGATTAACATCTTTCACATAGTTAGGTAGATCAGCTAACTTTTTATGAAGCTCTATCAACACATCATCTCTCGACATCGTATTCACTGAATCTCCTAACCTTTTCTCCATATACAGCTCAGCCCTCTCTATATCCTC
>JAJHRF010000033.1 GCA_020832925.1 Desulfurococcaceae archaeon
GAAGATATTCATAGATTACGACATAATGCTCAATCTCTACATATCGAAGATTTTCACAAAACCAAGCTCAGAAAAGAACATGTATCCATAAGATACAGAGATATAGAGGCTTTAGTAAACCTAGCTAAGAAGATTGTGTAGGAGGATCTGTAATGACATGAAACAAAGCTTTATCGCAGTTTCTGCAATGATCCTGAAAGCTTGAGGTTTTTGCTAATTATGGAAACTACGAACTGTATACAGTTAATACTCTAGATAAGCAATTACTGTACTGGGTGTAAGAGGTGCCTAACAATGAGCTTAAGGGAGCTTAGTAGATTAGCAGAGCTTGAGAGAATCTGGGTAAGGAACTTCAAGTCACTTAAGGATTTTGAGTTTTCAAAGCCAACAAGGCTACTGATTGTTGCAGGTATGAATGGGTCTGGGAAAACAGCTCTTGTAGAAGCCTTTGAGCTGCTTACACAAATACTTGAATGGGCTCGTGGACTAAACCCAAACCCCTTCCATAAATGGTGGGGCTACGACAAGGTTGTGTGGAGACACAACGAGGATCTCCCAATAATTATAGGGCTTAAACTAAGGCTTGGCAATATAGAGAGCAGAGCCCTGGACACAGAATCGAGGCATGTAAAGGCATTGCTAGAAGAGTTCGAGAACCTAGCTAAAGACATGAGCATAACCTATGAGATTAGTGCCTCTGGAAAAGGCGGAAGATTCAATGTACTGAAAGAAACACTCCAAATTACAGCTAAGAACCTGCAACTAAGCATTGATACAGCAAAGAGTGTAACAAGCTTAGAGATCGACATAACCAAAGAATTCAACGACATTGTTAAGTCTATGAAGGAGTTTGGAGCAGAAAGCAAAGAAGAAACTATAAAACCTGTAGAGAGAGGTAAAGGCGAATACGCAGAGCTGTCTCAGTCTTCAATTCTCAAGCTTTCCATAGCCTTATCAGACATTATCGATCTTTTCAAGGAAGTTTTCACATCTAAATACATCAAAGAAAATATGGCTGTCCTTGAGCTACTAACAAATGCCTCAGAGATATTCAGACTGGCATCACATAGTGTTAGGGTTGAGTGTAGGCTTCGAGAATCCCGTTCCCTACTCACAATAGTGCCGATTATTGAGAAGGATATTGAGGTAGATGCTTCTCTCGTTCTCTATCGTTTGGAGAGTTTTGTTGAGAATACTGTGTTTGGAGATGAATGTAGGGATCATATAGCTAAGGTTATTAATAATATGATAACAATTGATAGTGCTTCGCCAAGATATAAGGAGTTTGTTGAATCATTGAAGGGTGTTGATGTAAATGTTATTATTGAGCGTGCAAAGAATGCTTTATCAAGGCATACAGCAAAAGAGGTTATTCGTAGAGTTATACGGATAGTTGTGTTTGCTTTGCTTGTTGTGCATGGCTTTATTGATGGTATAGCTGTTGTTAAGAATATTGATTGGAAGACTATTGTTAGTCCACAGCCTTTGACTAGGGTTGAGAAACTCTCTTCTGATGCATCAAACTTTCTCCAATTCTTCTTCACATTAACTGGTGGTGTTATTGGTGATGGTTTGAAGGAGGCTCTGAGATATAGTTTTCCTGGCTATGAGAACTACAGCATTGTTTTTGATGTAACTACAGATGGCAGGGTCTTCCCAAGCCTTGTTGTAGATGGCTTGAAGCTTCCACCAGTATCCATCCCCCAAGGAGTGCTTAAAACACTCATGATAGAGTCCTTGATTATATGGAAACCCACAGTAATAGTTATTGACGAGTTTGAGAACAGCCTTCACCCAGAGCTACAGCAGTTCCTTCTCGATGAGCTTAGGAATAGCGATGCCTACGTAATTATAGCTACACACTCAACAATACCCCTAAACTACGCCAAGAACATAAACGAGGTTGTTATACTCAAGCTTGAAAATGGTGAGACAAAGCCTTATGGAATTAGTCGAGAAGCTCTAGAGATCTTAAAAAGCAAGAAACTTACACTAAGCGAACTACTGTTATCAGGTCTCGTAAGGCTTGAGCCGAAAAGGTATTGAAAGTTGCATTACTGCGACATATACTTCATCACTGATAATACTTATGCCAAGCAGTTTATTCGAAGCCTTATCAACATACTCAAAGAGCTCAACATCATTGATAGAAGCATAGGGGTTTCTGTAGGTAGTGCAGTAAACGTATGTGACAACACTATGGAGAGGTATATTGAAGCGGCTATAGATAGGTGTAGGTGTATCGTGATTGTTGTTGATAGTGAGGGTAGGAACCCTGATGAGGTTAGGAAAACAGTTATTGATGAGCATGTAAAGAGCTTCATAACTGATTTGTCTAGGATTAGAATAGTTGTTGCTCACCCATGCTTAGAGGCATGGCTATGCAGATTAATGGACCTGCAAAGCTGTGAATCAGGCACATGCAGAGATGTTATACACGCTATTGAGAGGATTATTGAGGGTAAATACGATAAGAAGCTACTACCAGAACTAACAATGAAATGGCTGAGCAAGAGGATAAACCCCGAAAAGCCTTCCTTGAATGAGTTACCGGAGCAGTTAAGGGAGCTACTAAACACCATTATTAACTGCTCAAGCCAAAGCTCTTAGGGTAAGCAAATAAATGCCTTACCTACTCCTAATGACTATCTATGCAAATCCTTTCAAGAAACTTATTAACAGCCTTAGGAGTACATCGCATTACGTTAATCAATTCATTGCTTGCAGATTACCAGCAAGAAACATAATCAATACAACAATCCGTAGAGGAGTGGACGGACTAATCTATTCCCTTTACACTAAGAGTTGACATTTATGATTATGATTAAGTCGTTATAAATAGATAGTATGTTCATATTTTAGAAAACACTTTTGAAGCTTTATTAAGTTGCATCATAACCTAATATCTTGATCTATAACCTGAGGCGAGATCCTATTGAGTTCTCAAGGATATCTGCTGGATGCCTCAGCCCTTATAGAATTTATACTTCGTAACGCATTCATTAATCGTTTAGGTGATAAAGTTTTACATGTGCTCGACCTAACTATATATGAGAGTTTTAATGCTCTATGGAAACTTGTAGGAAGAGATATACTAACGATTGATGAGATGCTGATTCTAGCTAGAAGGGTGGCAGACATTATTGGCTTTATGTACATAGAGTCTATAGATCCGCTTAAAGCTTTAAATGTGCTTGAGATTGCATTGAAAGAGAACCTAACGGTTTATGATGCTTCATATCTCTACATAGCTAAAAGAATGCAATTAATCTTAGTGACTGAAGATGAGGAACTCATGGATAGAGCTAAAAAACTTAGTATTAAAGCGATCAATGTTGATGAATTTCTCCGGAAAACCTGATCTATCTTGCTTCCCTGTCCTCCCTAATAAGCTTGGCTATATTCTTTCCACTAATCTTTTGTCTAAATTTAGTAATTATCTCGTACTCAGAAACTCTCGCATCTGTTTTCTTCAACGCTAAATCGCATAGAGAGCCCATGTCTTCGTTAACCTCACTCAAAGTTGTGCACAACTCTTTCGCTACATTACTTAAGAATTCTTTGCCGTATCTCATAGTTGCAATGTAAAAGATATTCTCTAATTTTTCAATAAATTTCTTGATTACCTCATCATTCTTCATGATGTTTGCTATGGCAGGCTGTTGTAAAATATTTGTAGTTGCCGCGGCTGTACGAGTTGCTGTCTGCATTTGCTTCAAGCTCTGCACTATTCCTTCAATAGCATTTTCTATAACCTTCTCACAATTATTCGTAAGTTTCGAATTTGAAAAGCATTGAAGTAGCTCAGTATTGGAGGCAGCAGCGATCCAGCTCTTAGCCAGGAGCTCCAGTTCTAGCTCTGGGATGAACTTTCTTGCTCTACTTAGTAACTTCTTTATTGCATTATCTATTATGATAGGGTTGCAGCCAATGTTCTTCTCCATGCAAATCTTTCTCAACAACTTGTAGAGTTTTTTATGTATTTCATCATTCCTTAAAGGATATAGCAGATCCTCCCTTTTAAGATCAATCAACTTCATATTCTTATCTACAGCTATATACTCGCTAACCATGTTAATAAGCGCTGCTCGGACTGTCCTGGCTCCTGCACGCTTTACTAAAATATGAGATGAAATAAACAATTCAATTCACTACAAGTAAATTAATAGCCTGTATCCCAGGCTTAAATAATACAGTAATTGAAGTAAGGAGAGATAGTACAACGCTAAGCACTTTTGCCAATCATTTGGTTGTTCCTTGCTATAATAAGTAAGCTGTTATCTATTTTACCCATCTCTATCGATATCCACATACACCTGTATCAATCCTTATCGAGAAACTTCTTTACAGTCTTAAGAACTCTTTGAACTATGAACTATGTGCTCGCAACTACGGAGTGCTGTTAAGTATAGTGCAAACTCAACAGTCTTTGCTTCGTCTTCAGCAATTTTCTCTATTGTTAGTTGAAGCTTATTATGAATCTTGACTTCATGAGTACTTCTACTGATACACAGAGCCCTGTCTGCGAGCTGGTCTCTGCATCGACTTCAGTGCTATAGTGTCTGATATTCTACCCAAAGGTCAGGTATCTATTATGCTAGGGAGTTCAGCTGTTTCGTAAATTATGTACTCATCTTCAACTCTTAACCTGAATACTGATATACTTGCCCCGGTCTTGTTCTAGAGGTAGTCCCCTAACCCTATTGATGTAGAATGCTGAGGAAAGCAAGAGATATAGTTAGTAGCTAAGTATAGTAGGTCTTGTGTCCAGTATGCAGAGCGGTGTGCAGAATCCAGCAGAGGAATTGAGCATGAGTAACTAGGTAACTTGAGCAGCAACTGCAAAAAGTTTGTGCATAAAAAGTGTGTGTGCAGAGCTCCGGAAAGAATAGAGAAGTGAAAAGACTTCTATTTAACCTATCTCCTCCTAAGCATTGCGCCTATTATTACACATATAGCTACTTCAAAGCCTGTTATACATTAGCGACACTACATCAAGCTCTTCATGTAATGTAATCATATCGCGATGTTCATAGAGAAGGAATTGATATTATATGAAGTATTATATGAAGAATATCAGTTTACAAATTATTGCAAATACATTCTCTTCTATATTGAAGTGACAAACTTTCAATTCCTTTGGGGTTTTATGCTGTGTTAGGAATATGTTATCAATGCCATGCTTATGTACTTTGCAATGCCTTTTTAACTGCTTCTCTACGTAATGGCATTTGCCAAGCACATACTTCCCAATACCAAGCCCAGGATCTTTCTCCGGTGGTGGTTAGTCTATCCATAGATCTGAGTCTCTAGATAACGATTTAATCTCTTACTTTGCATGGGAGTTCTCAACATCTCTAAGCTCTGTTAACCTTGAGGATTCTAGCTATGATGATAGTTATTGTTGTATGTTATGATATGACATTATCGAGAACTAGAGTTAGAGAAATAGATGTTTATAGATATTTCTGCATTTATTGTAGCTTAGCAATTATTTTCTATATAGATGAAGATAAAGTAGTAGAGCTAGAAAAGTCTTAGCATCAACAATCATGTTGTGTTTAACCATTGATAGAACCTCCTCTGGGGTCATATACACGGTCTTCAGTATTTCGCCAGCTTCTGGAGATGCCCCGATGAACTTTAGTTTCCTGGCTAAGAAAATCGTCTGAATCTCGTCGCTGTAACCAGGAGAGACGTAGACTATCGCCATAGGTATCAGTTCTTCAGCTTCGTAACCAGTTTCTTCAACAAGTTCTCTTCTAGCAGCTTCTACAACATCTTCACTAGGTTCAACTCTTCCAGCAGGAGCCTCGAGAACCCATGCATTTACAGCTGCTCTCCATTGCTTAAGTAGAACAACTCTCCCATCATCTAGTATAGGCAGGATTACAACAGCTTTACCGAATTTAACAACATCTTTCTCACTAACAACACCTTCAAACTCTACAACTCTTTTATACAGAGAAACTCTTTTACCTCTACACAAAAACTCCTCACGAACAATAACAGGGTTCTTCTCACTACCCATAGCATGATCACCGCAGGGGATACATTAACATTTAGAGAAATCACCTAGGTATAAAAAGAGTTTTACTGCTTAGCTCAAAGCATACCCTTTCTAAAGCTTCAGAAGATGTTTATCAACCTCTACATAGCCAAGGGCTGAGATCCCAGAATTTTGAGTTTATTTACGACAAACCCTTATCTCGAGATCTATAACAACACCAACATACTTATATCGAGAACAGACCTTTCTTAACAAGCTACATTATTATCACAGTAGCTGTGAAAACCTTTGTCATTAAACCTATGCAAAAGCTTATCTTAGGAGTTACAGAAACAGATGAAATAGATGTTGTAATCTCCCAAGTTTCAAAATTCTCAAGAGTCTCAATTCATATGCAGAGTTTATGTATAGAAACCAAACCTCTATATGCTTCATAGCTAAAGCTTATAGATAGCAAGCTAAGCTCTATACTAACTCTTAGTACATGGCGAGGTAGAAGCTCGAAGAATACTCAATACATATTGAAAGTTTATAAAAAGTTTATAATTAGAATTTCTCAACATCGTAGAGAACTTTTCTTGAGATATCTGAATGGGTTATGTAAAGGACAACGTAATTATTGGTGATACTTGTAAGAGGAAAGCGGAGAAAGCTCTATTCTTAGTTGATACCGAGGTTTTCTACTCTTTTATACCTCTTAATTTAGCTAAAGATCTTGGTATAGAGCCTTTACTTGAACAGAGGTTGTATTAGTAGGTGGTAGGAAAATAGGTGTTGATGTATCCTTAGCTTATTTCAGGGTCCTAGATAGGGAAGGGATATTCTCAGTAATCTTAATGAATTCATGAAATCTTTACTTGGAGTAGTAGTTTTTAGAAGGTCTAGGAATAAAAGTTAACCCTATTACAGGAAAGCTAGAGTATTCAAGACCATATGGATTAGCATTGCTAAGTCTTTGCTTAATCATGTAATACCTTCAAGTAGTTCATCGCTATACCCATAGATAGAACTTCTAACTCTACTTAGATAACAGCCTCATCTCTAGGTATATACATAAAGCTTATCTTTAGGAGTACGTAATTCAAAATTTTTTGAATTTTGAAATATCATCTATTGAAGCTATGTAAGGAGTTTCTCAATTATTTTATAGTATATCTGAACCATTTTCTCGAACTCTGATAACGTCAGGTATTCATTAGTAGTGTGTGCTGTTCCAAGTACTCCAGGTCCGTAGGTTATTGTATCTATCCCTACTTCTGTGTAGTACCTCATATCTAGACCTCCTAAGCATACTGTAGTTCTAGGTTCTACCCCTATAACTTCTTCACCAGCTTCTTTAGCTATTTCGACGAGTTTTGATGATGGGTTTGTTAATGCTGGTGGTAATCTATTGATTATCTTTATATCTACTCTTACATCTGGTGGAAAATCTGCTGATGCTTTCTTCACAAACTCTATTATCTCTTTCTCAACATCTTCTATATTTTCATCTGGTGTAATTCTGCGATCTATTGAGAATGCGTAGTATCCTGGAACAATGTTTACCTTGATACTACCCCTAACCTCTCCACCTATGGTAATAGTTGGTTTAGCTCCTCTAGGATCGTCATATTCGTAAATACTTCTCCTAGTATCAAGCATAGGTTTGTACCCATTCATCAATCTATAGGCTAGGGTTACCATGTATTCGAAAGCGTTCACACCTAGCCAAGGTGTTGAACCGTGGGCTTGCTTACCGTATACCTCTACTAGAACCCATAAAGCACCTTTATGACCAATCCAAATAGTTTCAGAACCACTAGGTTCAGCAATTATAACGTAATCTGGTCTTATCTTCAACTCCTTAACGAGGTAGCCAGTACCTGTTTCGCCACCTATCTCTTCGTCAGGTACTAGAGCAACTTCTATAGAACCTTTCAATTTTTTGCCAGATTCTATAAACATTTTTATAGCTGTTAAAAACGCTGCTATACCACCCTTCATATCGTCTACACCTCTACCGAAGATCTTACCGTTCTCGATAACAAGTTCGAAAGGATCTCTACCCCATCCAACACCAGGTGGAACAACATCGTAATGACCGTTGAAATGTAGAACAGGTTTCTCTTCACCAAACCTACCGAGAACTATATACCTAGGATAGGAAGCATAGTCTGGGTAGAACTTCTTAACGTATTCGCTTGGTACATGAATAACATCGACTTTGAACCCTAGAGACTCTAACAAATCTCTAGAGTATTTAGCGAAATCCTCATACTTTTCACCAGGCGGATTAACAGTTGGTATAGCTACCATATCCTTGAGTACCTCAACACCCCACCTGATACCTCTACTAAGTTCTTCACCCATAGATCCCGCCTAACACACTTCGATAAAGTACTGGTAATCTGTTTAAGAAGAGTAATGCGTGATCTAAGGTAATGATATAGAAAAATAGTTTTGTTCTTGATTTAAATACTTATCATTTCTACGTAGTTGTAGCCTGTGCTGGAGGTTTTGCTGGAGGTTTCCATGTAAGTCCTAGTATTCCACCTATAAGCCCTAGCAATGCCCCTATGAAGAATCCTGCCCCTGTGATAAGACCTATTATTGAGACTACAAGTACTATTATCGACCATGTCTTCACCTTTCCAGGTTCACCTTTGTTAATCTGTATACCGCCAACAATCATGAGTATCGCGAAGATTAGATGCAGTACACCTATCGCAATAACAATTCCAATAGCGGTCCCGCCTAACGGTCCTAGAAGAGCTGCAATAGCAGGTGCAGCAATCACTCCTCCAGCAAGAATTAATAACGCTACTATTAATGTTAGTATGCCTCCAACTAGTGATAGTACGAAAGCTGTTGTAGGTTTCTCAGCTATGGATACCACCGAGCTAGTAGAAGTTTGCGGGTATATATAAAGTTTTCTGATTTAGGTAATTATGTATGCTTGTCTTGTTTTCAAGAATACTTCTGCTATCCTACTGGTCTTGGTCTTGGCATCGTTTAACCCTTGAATTTCTAGATAGTTTACTCTAGTATTTGTAAACAACGTCTTGATGTAGTTTACATGAGTTTTTATCGCTTTGTATACCTCATTCAGGTTCTCCACAGTTTCTACAAGGTTCTCTACATCGATTAAAGCAGCTGTTGCTCTATCAACAGGTTTCTCTATCTCCCATCTATAGATATTTATGTATACAGCTACAGGTATCAACATAGTTTTCCTGATTTTTGAGAGGATCTTGAAATCCTCGATATCGTGGGCATAGTCTGTTAAAATAATTAACGATGTTCTTTTCTTTGCAATAGGTTTAACTATCTTCAAGGTATTGCTAAGTTTTTTATCTCCACCAACATTCTTCTCTCTGCATATAGTGTTCTCAAGGATTTTCACAGCATCTCTTCCTCTGAGATTTTGGATAACCTCTACCTCTCTACCAACTATAACTAGTGTTATCTTGTCTAGTAATCTATGAGAAAGCTCTAGTATTAGAGAAGCTGTGTAGAACATAGATGAGATCTTATCCTCTATAAGCATAGAGTTTGTTAAATCTGCTACAAGTATCACGTTCCTCATCTGCTCTACGTAGAAAACCTTTACGTAAAGTTTATAGCTACCAGTTGAAGGGTCTAGAGATCTCGCTGTTATCCTCCAATCTACGTACCTAACATCATCCCCTTCCTGATACTCTCTAAAATCTGCATACTCAAGACCTATACCTAGAAATCTCGACCTACTTACCCCTAGCTCCATAGACGTAGCTACACTTTGACCAAACCTAGTAGCTGCTCTAGCAATTCTACACAGATCTCTACCTAGATATAACAATATCCCCAACCTTTACAATATCGTTAAACGGAACATCTTCGAACTCTGTAGCCCCAGATTCAACCTCTATAAACTCCTGTAGAATAGCCATAACCTTATCCTTCTCCTTCAAATCTTTTAAGATCTCTTCAACATTTTTAACAACAGATATATCTAGTTTACTAAATCTGTAAGGATCTCTAAACTCTACAAGTTTTTCATAAGCATCTCTAAAACCGAGCTTCTTCACCTGAGCTATGAAACTAATCCAGTTAACAACATTCTTAAAACTTCTAACTCTGTAAACCCTGAAACCAATTTCACCAGCACCAACAACAACTTCTTTAGCAATACCTAGAACACCTCTAGACATACTCACAACAATCTTATTCAATACCTGGTCAACTCTATAGATAGGTTTTGCACTTTGGATAGGTATACCTCTAAACAAAGCTTCTCTCGGTGTTTTAAGGAGAACAATTTTAATAATTGAATCGGTATCGTCTACAGATACTCTTTTAACATCTATCAACTGTATCTCTGAAACAGATACAAACCCTTTCAACCATACAAATTCTTTTTCAGCAACTTTATACGGTATATCAAGACCATCTCTTCTAGCAATAGATACTAGTAGTTCTAGAGGTTCATCACCTCTTAGACTAGCTCTTGTAGATAGTACGGATTTGAGTTTCTCAACATCTACTACAAGTTCGTTAACTTTAGAAGATATGTATACAGCTAGCTTAACATCATCTTCAACTACCTGGAAATCCTTTACATAACCGTAGATAAAGCCCTCTGAATCTACAACCATAGCATCCTTAATCTCATCTAAACCGAAAAACTTCTTCTGCATATACCTTACCACGCTACTGTACATGTTATCGCAGGATAAAGTTTTAATACCTTGATGTTCTGGATAACCTATGTATAGAGGTGCCTTTTTGACTACCCCGAGAATAGATATAGACTCTATCAGAAGTGTTGTTCGTGAGATATTTAAGCAACTTGATAGAGCTGTTATTGGTTATGAAGCTGAGAAGAAGATTATCTTAGCATCTTTACTAGCTAACGGACATGTCTTGCTAGAAGGTGTTCCAGGGATAGCTAAGACAACTCTTGTTAAAGCTCTTGCTAGAACACTTGGTTTATCTGAGAAAAACGTTATCGATATCAAAGGTACTCCATACAAAGGTTTCTCCAGAATTCAGTTCACCCCAGATCTAATGCCATCTGATATAGTTGGTTCTCTAGTATTCAACATGGTTTCCAGGGAATTCGAGGTTAGGTTTGGACCTGTTTTTGCTTACATAGTTCTAGCTGATGAGATTAATAGAGCTGTTCCGAGAACACAATCAGCGTTGTTACAGGCTATGCAGGAGAGGGAGGTTACTATAGGTGGAGCTACATATCCTCTTGAGGTTAGAGATAAAGGGAAATTCTTCTTCGTTTTAGCAACTCAGAATCCTGTTGAACAAGAAGGTACTTATCCTCTTCCAGAAGCACAGCTAGATAGGTTCATGGTTAGAGTTATAATGGGTTACCCGAAGAGTTTAGATGAAGAGAGAAAGATCTTGGAGCTACACATGTCTAGGCTTACAGAACCTGTTGAAGATATAGAGAAAGTTGTAGACCCTACATGGGTTGTAGAGGCCCAGGAATACATAGCTAAAAATGTTAAAGTCGATAGCTCTGTACTAAACTATATAGTTTCCTTAGTTAGAGCTACAAGACCTGAGATCTTCGAATCTATATCTAAGTATTTCGAGCTAGGTGCAAGTCCTAGAGCTTCGATAGCTCTTATGAGGTTAGCGAAAACTTTAGCAGCTATGAGGGGATCCGAAGCTGTTGCTATTGAGGATGTAGATTCAGCTGTTTTCTACGTTCTTAACCATAGAGTTATACCGAACCTAGAGACTGTTATGGAGTTGGGAGGAGGTTTTAAAGCTAGGATAGCTGTTATATCTGAAGGTCTTGAGATAGCTAAGAAGATTGCTAGAGGTGGTAGATAGTGGCAATGGTTGAGTTTAGAGAAGTTAGCAAAAGATTTTGGAAAGTAGAAGCTCTGAAAAACGTATCATTTACAATTCCTGAGAAAAGTGTTACAGCTTTCCTAGGTCCTAACGGTGCTGGTAAAACAACATCTATGAAGCTTATAATGGGTTTCTTGAAACCTTCTAGAGGTACTGTGTTGGTATGGGGTGAAGAACCTTGGAGAAGTGAGGGTATTAGAGCTAGGATTGGTTATCTACCTGAGAAACCTGTTTACCCGATGGATATAGCTGTAGAAGATTTCTTGAACCATTTAGCAAAACTTAAGAAAGTTAGTAGAATAGATGTTAATAGAGTTGTAAAACTTGTTGGTCTTGAAAATCTTGTTGATAGAAAGATAGGTACTCTATCTAGAGGTTATATACAGAGAGTTGGAATTGCACAAAGTCTTCTAGGAGATCCGGAGCTCCTAATTCTCGACGAACCAACAGCTAACCTAGATCCCTCGGCTAGGAGAGAGATAATAGAGCTCCTAAAGATTCTACATAGAGAGCTCAAGGTATCGATGATAATATCCTCCCACATAATCCCAGAGCTCCAGGAGTTAGCAAACTATGCAGTGATTATAAATAGCGGTTTTGTTCTTGAGTACGGTTATCTAAACGATTTATGGAAGAAATACGAGATAGAAGCTGTGTTCATAGTCAAAACCATGTATATAGATGCTGTTGCTAAAATTCTTATAGATAAACCCTATGTTCACTACGTTAAAAAGGTTAGCGATGGTTTGGAGATCTCTATAGATCCTGAACACTATAAATCTTTCGAAAATTTATTGATAGAGCTAGGCGATATGGTGAAGAGCTATATATTCAAAACAGCTAGTCTTGGAGATCTATATGAAAAGGTGGTGAAGAGTGGATCTAAGGAGGGTGTTTGAGCATACAACTTATGCAGTGAATAGAAGGTTATTAGCTTATACAGTAGCTATAATCGTTATGAGCGTAATAACGTCGTTTATGCTTCTCTTCCCAGGTTACGGAGTATCTGTCGATACATGGATATCAGGGCAGCTAACAATAGTTTCGATAATATTCAAAATCTTGATATCTCTCCAAATCTCTAGAATTGCTAGAGAAATCACATTAGGAGAGATCCAGCTATACCTAGCACATACATTAACAAGATCTGAGTACCTGCTGAGCATGTTGTTAGCTTCATGGTTTACATCAACAGTGATCCTAGTATCTTCATACCTAGTAACATTCAGTATTACAGCACCTAACCTTATAATATCTGGTGATATACTTAAACCTCTTACCTATCTAGTACCAGATTTGCTATTCATAGCATTGATAACACTATTCTTTGCTAGTAGAGGAAGAGAAGGAATAGCATCAGCGATAGGCACGGTGTTACCGATACTTTTACCGCTTGCACTATCGATAGCATTCTCAAGTTACATATATATATCACATCCTGTTTATACACAGATGTTCTACGTATTTACTGTAGTGCTAGGTTTGATGAACCCTTATATCTATAACCTTCTCTACACAAACTATCAAAATAATCCATATACCTCTCATGGTTTATCTAGATTACCATACCCATCAATAAATACATTAGCATCGATAACGCTATCAATAGCTATTATAGTAATAACCTTCATATTGTTTAAGAAGAAAGACCTCTAGCTCTAGATGATGGAAATGCTACGAGCATTACTCACAACATTAACTATATCCGTATTGATATTACTTGGAGTTCTTGTGTATGGAGCTATAAAACCTGTGGTAATATCCTCAGGTGAACAAGGACAT
Organism: Desulfurococcaceae archaeon; assembly: GCA_020832925.1. GTDB lineage: Archaea > Thermoproteota > Thermoprotei_A > Sulfolobales > Ignisphaeraceae > Ignisphaera. The sequence continues at coordinate 13,625 of JAJHRF010000033.1, forward strand.
AGTATCTCGATGCAGAACCCAAGTCCATCAGCAATAGCTTTGGTAAACAATAAGGTATGCTTCCTCTATATTTACGATATTAGCTACCTCGGTCATGGAGGGGCGCAGCAACCTTATCAACCGCTAAGCGATCTATATTATCAAGAAGTTAAAGATAGGAGAATAACCTTTAATATGTATGGATCTGCTGTAGGGAATTTAACAAATAATAGTGTTGCTATCCGTATATTCGAGATTAACACTGTTACTGCTTTAGAACTTCAGAGAATCGTTAAAGAGGAGGTAGACAGGGCAAATCTTTCAAAATACCACCCCATAGTAACAAGCGAAGGGTTCTCAAAGATAGTTGAATACGCTAAACAAAAATCTCTTTACATATACAATAGGTGTAACGTTGTTGAACCTCCATGGAGTAGAATGGTTGCTAAAATAAGTCTTCCTAACGGAACAGTAAGGCATTTTGTTTTCATAGAACCTATATTCGTATGCAACGCAACATCGATTCCACAGCAAGGGAATACACATGTAGTTGAGCTTTGTTTTGATAGAGATTTGAAGTTTACACCTATTATCTCTGGGAACTTGACTTCGATTGGTGAAGTAGTTGAGAAAGCTATTAATGCTAGTCGTTTTAATGATCTTAACGTACTTAAAGTTGTTGATCTATATCTACGCAACCCTATAATGAACATCATGTTGAGGTATAACTACCTCTTAATGCTTAAACCTAGGTTAGAACATATTCTAAGAGCTTTAGCATTCTTAGCAGTATTTGTAGGATCTACAGTTATCCACTACAGGTTTAGACCTTACGAATACTCTTCTATTACGAGATTTGTTAGAAAGTTACGCCAGAGAATCTATAGACGATAAACCTCTGCATAACGTATAGTACTAGCATTGCTATCAATATATATCCTGTGAGCGGTGTATAAATCTCTACTTTTTTCGTTATCTTTGTCTCTACCTCGATTTTCTGGATAGCTTGAACAGCTCTTTTAAGAGCTTCTCCAAGAGCTTCAGGTAGTTCGCGAGCTGTTTGAGCTACAAAACTTTTACCACCTGTTTCCTTAGCTATCATCTTCATCTCCTCTACACCCTCATTCTCGTAGCCTATGAATACTGTGTATATCGGTATCTCTCTATCTTTGAACTCTTTGAGAAGCTCTCTATATTCTTTAATATCTGCGGGCAAGCCATCGGAGGTGAATACTATTGCTACAGAGATATTCATCTCTCTATATGGTGTTAACCAGTTGAGAGCTACTTTAAGTGGGTAGCTATACATTGTTCCTCCAAGTGCTTGAGCTTTCTCAACAGCTTCTACAACCTTCTCCCAGTTGTCTGTAGGTGCAATAGCTTGTTTAACACTGTGGTCGAAGTCTATGAACCCTATATCTATAGATAGGTTTAGATTCTCGATAAAGTTTTTAATAACTTTCTTAGCTGTCTCTATCTTCTCTCCATACATGCTACCAGATGAATCGAGGATTATTATTAGAGCTGGTTTTGCTTCAAATCTTAATTCTGAAAGTTCTCTAGACTCTATGTACACAACTTGCTCTGAGACTATGTAGGGTTGTGCAAAAGCTAAAGAGATTAGGAACGCTATAGCTAACTTCAAGGCTAAACTCAGAGATCTCTTACCTCTACCACCGCTCTTCTTAATCTTCTTTAGAACAATAGAAGCTAGGCTATGCTTAAACATATACCATTTAGAGTAGAGTTTTGGGTAATAGATATGGAGGAAAGCAAAAATTATGACCATGATCGGGAAAACAGTTGCGAATGCTAGAGGATTTCTAAATATTATCATACGCCTTCAGCCATGGATACAGCGATTAATATCACCAACACTATCAATAGGTATAGCTGTATACTGTAGTCTTTTACTGGGGTAGCAATGTTTAGATTTCCAGAGACTTTAAGAGCTTCAAATCTAGCTTTTGCATAGAGTTTCTCGCTAACATATTTAACAGCTTCTTCATCTCCTAGATAACCAATTCTAAACACAGGTAATCCTCTATCTCTACAAAGTTTCTCGAAATCTAGAGACCTAGGATCGCTACCGATTACAAGGATAGCTACTGCTATACCGCTATTAGCAATAGTATCTACAGCATCTTCTACTGGAGAACCGTAGTTTACAGCACCATCAGTTACAACAATAACTGCGATAGGTGTTACAGATGCTTTAGATAATGAATATCCGAACAGCAACGCATCTCCTATGGCAGAGAATCTCTTTAACTCTATATCTCTAAGTTTCTTTAAACACTTCTCGGCGTAGCTCTTATTTGTTATACCTGGACATAGAGTTTTCACTGTATCGCTAAAAGTATATATATCAACGATATCTTTTCTCTCCATAGCTAGATCCACGATCTTCTCAACAATGTTTAGAGCTGTAGAGAACCTTGTTGACAATAGTTCGCTATACCCCATACTACGAGAGATATCGAGTAGCATAGCTATCCTAGTACTCGTGATATTGATATCGAGAACATTATCAAGGGTTACAGTTGCTGTAGTATAGCTAACTATGTATGGTTGTGAAGCTGTTAAAGCTGTTAGTATAGGTATCAGAAGTTTTACTATAGCTATGATAGCTACGAATCTAGAACTACCTATAGAGCCAAGTCTTAGCGAGAGAACTCTAAATCTTCTACGGCTATTCAAGAAAAGGAGTACTAGTATCGGTAGTGTTACAGGGATTATGAGAAGCATATATGGGTTATCGAAACCTATACTAATCATCTGATTCTGGAGGAACGTAGCCAGCACCACCACCCTGACCCTCACTAGGTCGCTCTACCTGACCCTGCCCACCGCATTGACAAAATCCTTCTTGTCCTTGTTGTTGCTGTATAGCTTTATTTATAAGAGTTATTAATATGTTTTGGGTATTGCTGATATCTTGTGAAAGAGGTCCTGTAGATTTTACATTCTTAATTTCGTTTGCTAGTTGTTGAAGTGTTTGTATAGGTAGTGCTGATGTGTTTATGCATAGAGTTTCTATCTCATCTCTATACATCTCAGCTATTTTCATAAGTATGTAGGCGTTGAGCAGGGAATTCAATGATGATTCTATTCTTCTCCTAGACATATTAACAACTGGTACATGGTTTTCCGAGATCAAGCTTGTATTTACCTTTAACAAGCTGTTTAGAGCTTGTGAAAGATTATCTATAGCTTTAACAATATCTTCTTCAACAACTCTAAACCTATTCAAAGCTTCGTCAACTCTACACATCGCCAATAAACTCAAAGCCTCTCTAAATATATCTATACTTCTGTTAACAATTTGTAGAGCTTGCAACGTATCTATAGATGCATCAGCTATCGAGAGATAGTTAGAAGCCACCTTAGCGAAGAAAGTATTCTGCGATCCATAGATAAACGTTATATTCGCTAAATAAATCTTTATCCTATCCCTAGTAGCAGAAACCTCCTCAATACCTACACCAGGATCAACAACAAAACCTGTAAGCTTTTTCACAATAGCTGTAGAAGATTTGTTGAGGTATACAACAGCTTTAACATACTCCTCCAAAACATTGATACTTATAGAAACAGCTGATCGAGGTAAAAAACTTAAAACAAGGTAAAGAATAGAGAAAACAATAATAACAATAGATACAACTAACATTGGATCACGTAAAAACTTACCCCATCTACTAAGCATAATAATACACCACTAACTCTAGAGAATACCCATACATAATTTATATCTTTATATAGAAGATAGCGTTTCCGCTAACGGTACTTAATGTCATTTATGAATATTTGTAATTCTATTAGCAGAGTTAACTTCCGCACGAGTTCACGAGCTTAACCCATGCTTCATGGGATACCTGTCGAGCTCAACACCACAAAGCTCCTATCCAGGTCTCTAGAAACACCCTCGTAACACTACCAAACCACGTATGCAAGATGAACACAGTAAAACCTATAGAGCCCCTCAGCCTCCAAAACCCTCCTAGCATCATCCACATTCCTAACGGTATAGAACACAAAATACACATTCAGCATAGAGCTCTTTAGAAAGTACACAACCTTCACCCTTCCTTCTCAAATCAATCCTTAATTAGTGGTAAACCTCCTAAAGCACCTGTATAACTACCTGAAGTCACTTCAGGAGCTACAAACACAACAAGAATTCGAACCAAGAACCACACCCAGAAACCTAAATAGAACCACACCTCCAACATATGTTTTTACACTTTCATTAAAAGAGATGCTTTTGTAGTAACAAGTCTAAGCGAGTTTTCCTTGAGTAAAATAATGGATATGCTTAACATGGTATTGGAGAAGGTTATTAATAGAGGTTCTCCTATGGAGAGGCATAGGAATACTAGCACTTGAACATGTTTGACATGGAGAGGCTACAAATGGTGTTACAATGGCTATAGCCACAGTAGCTTTATGGGGAGGGATACTACTATTCAAAAAATTTATGATTAAGATGACAGCAAGAATCCTAGCAGAGAAGAGAGTTGCAACAACATTACCGCACAAAGCAAGTAGCTTAAAGAAGTTCTAAGCTAGTTACATAAAATAAAGAAGAATTTTCATATTCTTCACTATTTATAATGCCTATTCAACTACCTTAAAACTGAAAAACCTATGCCATATTCTGTACTGATCTTTAGCATTTCTACTTCTTCTCTACGCTTTTTAGAACATGCCTGAATTATATTACTTAAGTTATTCCAATAGGTATACAGCTAAATCACCTACATTTTTAAATCCTGAAAAAGGTGCAAAATGATA